>NZ_CP051630.1:2091348-2401989 GCF_012848855.1 Pyruvatibacter mobilis | reverse complement strand
ATCCCGGACGCGGGTGCCGGGAAGGATGAAACCATGACACGCTTTACGTTTGCTGCCACGCCGCTTTTCGCTGCGGGGCTCCTTGCCTGCACGGTCTTTCCGGCCGCCGCCGAAGAAGCCGGCCGCTACACCATGCAGCCCATCGAGGACGGCTTCCTGCGGCTCGACACCCGCACCGGGGCCGTGTCCGTCTGCGCGGGCGAGGGCAAGGACTGGTCCTGCACTCCCGCGAGCGATGAACGCTCCGAGCTCGAGGAAGAAAACGCCCGGCTGCGCGCCGACAACGCCGTGCTGCGCGAGCAGGTGGAGGAGCTCGGCGCCAAGCCTCGCGTGACCACCCCGGAAGACGTGGACGCCGCCATGGACGCCTTCGAGACCGTGGCAGAGCGCTTCGGCAAGATCATCAAGATCATGCGCCGTGAAATGGAAGAGCTCGACGAAGAGCTCAACGCGCCGGTCGAGGATGCGCCGGAACCGTCCGAAGGCGAACCGCTGTAAGCGGTGAGACAGGTCTTCATCCCGTCCCCCCAATCCGCTCTCCCTCCGGCGTGACCGGAGGGTCAATGGGAGGTTGTGAATCTGATGGGCCCTCCGGTCAAGCCGGAGGGAAAGCGTGTGTGCGAGACGTGGGGGGAGAGTACCAAGTCACCTCGCCCGCAAGGGGAGAGGCAGCTCCCCCTTCCCCTTAGCCTTACGCGCCGATGCCTTCCACGAGCTGGCTTTCCAAATGGGCGCGCATGGCGTCGGGGATGGGGATGGCCTTGCGGGCAACGAGGTCGAGGGTGACGGCGACGGCTTCGGCGGTGGCGACGGCTTCGCCGGTTTCGAGGTCGAACAGCCAGTGCGCCCAGATATAGGTCTTGGGGCCCACATGCTTGAGGCCGCTGCGCAGGGTGAGAATGTCGCCGCGCTTCGGCCAGCTGCGATAGACGAAGCGGTATTCAAGCGCTGCGCCGCCGATATTGGGATCACTGGAGCGGTCATCCCCACGGGTCTGCGACAGGAGATTGGGAATCGAATCCGAAACCAGCCCCATGAAGTGCCGGTGGCCCATGAAGCCATGCGCGTCGCACAGCTCGGGCTTCACCACGCCCTGCCAAGTATAGACAAGACCCATATCATCTGCCTGCTGAAGGGTAGGTGCGGTGACCGGCGCACCAAGCTCGAGTCCGCGCGCCTTGCCGTGCTCCGGCAGTGGCGTGCTCATGTTGGCAACCGCTTCATCGAACACAGACGGCAGGGCGCGCGGGGCGCGCGTGTCGGCATCGGCCAGGATGACATCTGCCTTCACCGTCGCCGCGACCGCGCCGGAGGCCGTGTTGGTGAGCTCCTCATAAAGATGCAGCGTGTTGCCGTCGCGGCCCAGAACGCCGCCTTCCAGCGTCAGCGGCGCGCCGGGACGCTGCTCCCGGTGGAAGCGGATGTGATGCTCGCGCGGCAGCAGCACCGTGTTGTCCGCCCGGCGGGCACGCGGGCCATAGCCCATTTCATGGGCCAGCACGTCAAGGCCCTCGCCGGCCTTGGCCACGTAGAACTGCACGTTCATGTGGCCCATGTCGTCGCACTCCCAGGTCTGCACGCTCGTGCGTAGCAGCGGCACCAGATTTGTCATTGTTCTTACTCCGAATACTGAGGAATTGGGTTCCGGTCAGGCGAATTGCGTGTCGGGAATGGGCGGCACCACGGCTCGGCGGGTGGACAGATCCATCATCACGCCCACGCCTTCGGCGATGAAGCACAGGGCACCGGTCATGGCGTCGAAACCAAAGTGCCGGTAGTGCAGCGCCTTGCCCGTGGGGGGCGTGAAGCCCGTGAGAATTTCAAGCGCCCGGCCGGGCGGGGCGGGCGCGAGCCGCGTCACCCGCAATTCAAGCGTCGCGGTACCGAGGCCGGCCTCCGCCTGCTGGCGGCGGCCGAAGCCCACCAGCGACCACAGATGCGACTGACAGCGGGAAACACGCTGCAGGAAGGCGGGAATGGTCATCGCATCCGCATGGCAATCCGCAGCCGCGATGGCCGACAGATGCGTGCGTTGCAGATGCGCCGCCCCGGCTTCCTCGCGCGTCAGCCCGGAGGGGGCGGGCGCGGTGAGGGAGCGGGGGGCAGCCTCATCCGGCAGCGCGCCGTCCGGGGCGCGCGGGGCGGCGTCATCTCCATAGGATGTGACGGCGGTGGCGCAGAGAAGCCCGGTCCCCACATTCTCGATGCGGTGGACAAGGCGCGGCCGCCGCGCCGGGCCGTCCTCAAGGTCGCAGCGCGCGGACATGACCCGCACCCGGTCCCCCGCCAGCATTTCCCGGTGGAAGCGCAGATGCATCTGGTCCGGCTGCGCATAACCGCGCGCGGTGGGCCCGCCAAGGGCTGCCAGCACATGCGCGGCCGCCTCGGCCTTGCCCGCATAGTGCTGGATGTTCATGTGGCCCATCTCGTCGCATTCCGCGAGGGCGACCGCACTCAGAAAACTCTCGATCATCTTGATGTCGCTGCCGGTCAGGAAGAAGCGCCGCCGAAGCGGCCCAGGAGGGAGGCGAGCACGCGGTCTTCCTCCAGATCGAGGGAAGCAAACCGCCCGCAGCCGGACAATAGCGCAATCCCCACCAGTCCGGACCACAGGGCGACGGTGTCGTAGGCCCTGTCGCTCGGGGGTGTGCGGGCGGGATCATCATGATCCCCGCGCGCTGCGTCGAGGGCCCGCAGCACGGCGATGATCCGCCCGGTCAGCGCCCGTTCCGTCGCCTCGGGCACGTCTCCGCGGCGGGCGGCCATGAGAAGCGGCACCTGATCGCGCAGGGTGTCGAGCGCCAGATCGGCCCGGATGTCCAGATCAGCAGGCGCGCCGCGCAAGGCCTGGACGAGCCCGTCCATCTCGTCCACCACCAGCGCCGCCAGCAGGGCCTCCTTGGAGGGGAAATAAGAATAGACCGACCCCGCCACGTAGCCCGCCCGCTCGGCCACGGCGCGGATGGTCAGCCCGCGCGGGCCGTCCTCGGCGAGCAGGGTGCGGGCTGCCAGGCGGATGCGCGCCGCCCGCTCTTCCTGCTGGGCGGCCCGGCGGCCGGTGGTCTGCTGCGGGGCGGGGCTGGGTGTCATGAGCTCAGTATGGCCGCGATCAACTCTGATTCAAGAAAATAAACAACGTTCAAAGAATGCGCCGCCCAAGGGTGGTTTGACAGGGCCGGGGAATCCTGCCCAACGCGCCGGTGTATGAACAATGTTCACAAATTGAACAGCGTTCAAGTATGTGATTGGAAGAACCTGTCGATCTGCGCCAGGGCGGCTTCCGCAAGGGCGCCGGGGAAGGCGATGAAGCCATGCGCGCCGCCGGGATAGATGCCCAGCTCCGCCGTGTTGCCCGCCGCCAGCCAGCGCGCATGCATGAACAGGCTGTCATCCAGCAGCCCGTCCCGCGTGCCGACCACGAACAGCGCGTCCGGCAGGCCGCCGAGATCCGCATAAAGCGGCGAGATGTCCGGATCGGACAGGTCGGTGCCCTCCGGAATGAAGCTCTGGCGGAAATGCGCCACGTCGCGCGTGGAGAGGGTGGGCCCCGTATCCCCGAAGGCGCGCATGCTGGGGGTCATGCCCATGTCGAAACAGCCGAAGGTGAGGTTGGCCGCCTTGAACGGGGTCATGCCGTGCTTCTGCTTGAGGCGCAGCAGGGTGACGGCGGACAGGTGCCCGCCCGCTGATTCCCCGCCGATGAACAGCGGCCCGTCGGCGAAGTCTGCGGCATTGCGGGTCAGCCACAGGGCTGCGGCCTCGCAGTCATCCGGTGCGGCGGGATAGGGGTGCTCCGGCGCCAGCCGGTACTCGACCGAGATGCAGGCAAGCCCGCACTTGTCCGCCAGCCGCTCCAGCAGCGAATCCTGCTGCGCCGCGCCGCCGAACACCCAGCCGCCGCCATGGATATGCAGGTAGACACCCTTCGCCGCGGCCTTGCCGCCCTCGGGCTCGATGATGTGCAGGCTGATCTTGCCGCCGGGCCCGTCAATCTCGATGTCGCGGGCGCGCGGGCTGACCGGCGCCACGGGAAACGGCCCCTCGCCGCGCTCGCGCATGGCGCGCGCTTCCGCCGCGGTCATCGACCAGGGGTCCGGCGCCTGGGCCACGAGCGCTGCGACCGCCTTGTTGATCTCATCGGTCTCGCGGCTCACGGCGGCAGAACTGAACAGGGCCGGGGTGAGGGTGGCATTGTCGGCGCTGGTGGTCATGGCATCCCTGAAAAGTGAGTCGGCATTATTGTTGCCCCGCAGCCTACCTCACACGGGCGTGATCACCGAACCGGCACGATCCGCCCGTCTCTTACTCCTTGGTGCAGACCATCTGCCGCCGGACGATCCGGACGCCGGTGCGGTGAGGCCAAACAGCCACTGTGCGCGGATGTCGCATGCAGCCCGTCCGGTTTCGTGACACAGATCAATTACCCTCACGCAGTCGTGATCTACACATCGCCCATACCCAATACCTGTACTCATCGGGGGACTGGAGCGATGAAAAAGACACTGAGCATGATGGCTGCCGCGCTGCTGGGCGCCACGGCCCTGACCCTGCCGGCCATGGAAGCCGCCGCCGCTGACGGCGACAGCCCGTGGAAGGTCCGCGCCCGTATCGTCGGCGTGTTGCCGGACGAAAGCTCGAGCGTCACGCCGAATATCGGCAGCATTGATGCCGATGGCGCCGTGGTGCCGGAAATCGATATTTCCTACTTCTTCACCCCCAATATCGCCGTCGAGCTGATCGCGGCCACCTCCCCGCATGACATGAAGGTGGACCTCAATGGCGGCGGCACGCTGGACCTGGGCGATGTGTGGGTGCTGCCGCCCACCCTGCTGCTGCAATACCACTTCATGCCGGACGGCCAGGTGCAGCCCTATGTGGGCGCCGGTGTGAACTACACCCACCTCTACAATGCCGACGACACCGCCGGCACCTCGGTGGATTATGACGGCGGCTTCGGCTGGGCCCTGCAGGCAGGCATGGACGTGCCCATCGGCGGCAACTGGTCGTGGAACCTCGACGTGAAGAAGATCTGGGTCAATGTGGACGCCACGGTGAACGGTGCCGTAAAGGCCGACGTCGATCTCGACCCCTGGGTCATCGGCACCGGCATCGGCTACCGCTTCTAGGCGTCAGAGCTTCCTCCCGCCAAACTGAAAGGGCGGCACCCATCGGGTGCCGCCCTCTTTGTTTTTTGTTTTTGCCGTGGGATGTGCCGGGGAATGTTCCCACCCCCCGGCCATGTCCTAGTGCGCGTGGGCCTGGGCGGCACCGGTAGGCACGCGGATGTCTTCCACCATGTCCTGCACCTGGGCGGGCGGGGCGCTTGTGGCCAGCCGCACGGCGAACGCCACCAGGAAGTTGAGCACCATGCCTATTGTGCCGATCCCCTCCGGCGAGATGCCGAACAGCCAGTTATCCGCCGTGTTGAGTTCCGGCGAGATGAACTTGAAGTAGACGATGTAGCCGAAGGTGAAGGCGAGGCCCGTCACCATGCCGGCAATCGCGCCTTCCCGGTTCATCCCGCGCATGAAGATGCCCATGAGGATCGCCGGGAACAGGGAGGAGGCCGCAAGCCCGAAGGCGAACGCCACCACCTGCGCCACAAAGCCCGGTGGATTGATCCCCAGATAGCCCGCGACACCGATCGCCACCGCTGCGGAGATGCGCGCATAGAGCAGCTCCTGCCGGTCGGTGATCTGCGGCATCAGGGTTTTCTTCATCAGGTCATGGCTGATGGAGGTGGACACCACCAGCAGGAGACCCGCCGCGGTGGACAGGGCGGCTGCCAGTCCGCCCGCTGCCACCAGTGCGATCACCCAGCCGGGCAGCTGCGCGATCTCGGGATTGGCGAGCACGAAGATGTCGCGGTCCACATAGATCTCGTTTTCCGCCTCGCTCGGCGCGTTGGCCAGAAGCCGTTCGCCGTTGCTGCCGGTCTCCCCGGTGAACTCCGGCTTGCCCGCATAGGGCGCCCCGGCACCGTACTGGATGACGCCGTCACCGTTCTTGTCCATCCAGCCGATGAGGCCGATATCCTCCCAGTTCTTCAGCCAGCCCGGCGCTTCCTGATAGGCGGTGTTGTTGACCGTATCGATGAAGTTGATGCGGGCAAACGCCGCGACCGCCGGAGCGGTGGTATAAAGTAGGGCGATGAAGATGAGTGCCCACAGGGCCGACACACGGGCGTCCGACACCTTGGGCACGGTGAAGAAGCGCACGATCACGTGCGGCAGGCCCGCGGTGCCCACCATCAGCGCGAAGGTGATGGCGAAGACATCGATCACTGCTTTCGAACCGTCCGTATAGGCGGTGAAACCGAGATCGACCAAGGTCGCGTCCAGCTTCTGCAGCACCGAGACGCCGGACCCGTCAGCCACAGCCGAGCCGAGGCCGAGCTGCGGAATCGGGTTGCCGGTCACCAGGATAGAGATGAAGATCGCCGGCACCAGATAGGCGAAGATCAGCACGCAATACTGCGCCACCTGCGTATAGGTGATGCCCTTCATGCCGCCCAGCACCGCATAGACGAAGACGACCGCCATGCCGATGATGACACCGAGGGTGATGTCCACCTCGAGGAAGCGGGAGAACACGATGCCGACGCCGCGCATCTGCCCGGCCACATAGGTGAAGGAAATGAAGATCAGGCAGATGACGCCGACAATGCGCGCCGCCGACGAGTAATACCGCTCGCCGATGAAGTCGGGCACCGTGAACTGGCCGAACTTGCGCAGATAGGGTGCCAGCAGCAGGGCCAGCAGCACATAGCCGCCCGTCCAGCCCATGAGATAGACCGATCCGTCATAGCCCGCAAAGGCGATGATGCCCGCCATGGAGATGAATGAGGCCGCGCTCATCCAGTCCGCAGCCGTCGCCATGCCGTTGGCGACCGGATGCACGCCGCCGCCGGCGACATAGAACTCGCTGGTGGACCCGGCGCGCGACCAGATGGCAATGCCGACATAAAGCGCGAAGCTGGCGCCGACGAAGATGTAGATAAGGGTCTGTGTGTCCATGTCACCGCCTCCTATTCGTCGTCGTCCACGCCATAGGCGCGGTCGATGCGGCGCATGGCGAAGACATACCAGGCGATGAGCAGGATGAAGACATAGATGGAGCCCTGCTGGGCCCACCAGAAACCGAGCTTGAAGCCGAAGAACTGGATGTCGTTCAGCGGTTCGGCGAACAGGATGCCGAAGCCGAAGGAAACGATGAACCAGATCGCCAGCAATACGCCGAGCAGGCGCAGATTGGCGTGCCAGTAGCCGCGCACCCGCTCCTCGGTGAGAACTTCCGTATCGTGATGATCATGCCGCGGCTGGTTGCCGCCTTCATGGTGATAGACGGACGCGCCCGCGCCGGTCTCACCGCCGTCCTGTGTGGACATGTGGTCCCTCCCTGAAACCTGACCCGGAACCCCGGGCTTTCGCAGCCGGAATTCTTCTTATTATTTGTGTGGATACACGCTAACGATCCCGGCGCGGGATGGGAAGCGCCGGGAGCGTTGATTTGGGTCAAGCCTTCGGGGGGCGGGGGGAGGGAGCAGGGAAGACAGCGGAGAGGCGGGGAGTGCCTAGAGGCCGAGCTGACGCGCTGTCAGGTCCCGCATGATTTCTTCCGAGCCGCCGCCAATGGCATTGACCCGCACCTCGCGATAGATCCGCTCGACCCGGCCGCCGCGCAGATAGCCGTTGCCGCCCAGGATCTGCATGGCTTCGCGCGCGCAGAATTCCATGGTGGTGGTGGCCTGCACCTTGAGCATGGAGAGATCCGCCACCGGCGTTTCCCCCTGCATCACCCGCCAGGCACAGATTTCGAGATAGGCCTGGGTTGCCTGAATGCGTTGATACATGTCGGCGATCTTGTGGCGGATGACCTGGTGGTCGGCCAGCCGCTTGCCGAAGGTGGTGCGCTCACGCGCCCAGGCGGCGGCGTCTTCCATGCAGACACGCGCCATGGCGTTGGCGCCTGCCGCCATGCCCAGCCGCTCTGAGTTGAAATTGAGCATGATGCCGATGAAGCCGTTGTTCTCGGTACCGATGATGTTCTCCTTCGGCACCTTCACATCGTCGAAATAGATCGCCGCCGTATCGGACGCCCACCAGCCCATCTTCTTGAGCGGCGTGCGCGACACGCCCTCGCGGTCAGTCTCGATCAGCAGGAGCGAGATGCCCTTGGTGCCCGGACCGCCGGTGCGCACGGCGGTGGTGATGTAGTCCGCCCGCATGCCGCCGGTGATGAACATCTTCGAGCCGTTGACAAGGTAATGGTCGCCCTTGTCCTCGGCGCGGGTCTGGATATTGGCAACGTCCGAGCCGCCGGACGGTTCGGTGATGCCCAGCGCGATATGCTTGTCGCCATTGAGCACATCCGGCGCGATGCGCTCCTTCATTTCCTCCGAGCCGATATTGATGATCGGCGGCAGGCCGATGCCGTGCACCATGAGGCTGGCATTGATGCCGCCCGCGCCCACCCGCGCCAGCTCCTCGGAGGTGACGATGCCGTGGAACTGGTCAAGCCCCTCCTGGATGCCGCCATATTGCTCCGGATACCCCATACGCAGGAGGCCCACATCGGCGGCCTTCTTGTAGAGCTCCTCGGGAAACTCTTCCGCCTCGTCCCACTCGGACGCGAACGGCATGATTTCCTTCTCCACCCATTTGCGTAGGGTCTGCCGCCAGGCTGCGTGGTCCTCGTTCATGAAAGGCGACGGCGGCCGCGTGGTATCGAAATTGAGGTCCGGCAGGGATTTGATCGGGGTGGCGGCTTGCGACATGGCGGGCATTTCCTTGGATAAACTCGGGCGGCCTGCTTCGACGCCGCATCACTTTGTGACCCGCATTGTGCGCCTCGCTTGACCTGCGTCAACGCGCCTTGCCGCCACCTGTTCCTAGGGTGAGGCTGCCCCTACGTTTCCGGGGGCCGAGTACGCAAGGTGTGACACGCGATGGAAAAGATCTGCCTCGACCGCATGGCCAATGTGCGCCAATTGCTGGAATACAACATGGTCAGCGATGCCGCCGACCAGATGCACGCCTTCCATGCCTGCTCCGAAAAATCGGATTGCCGATACTGGCTGACCTGCGCCAAGCACATCGAGGACCTGTGGTCCCGCCAGCAGCAGGCTGAAGCAGCTGCGAAAGACCGCAAGCCGAGCTAGGGATGCGGACGGCTCAGACCGCCGCCGTGTAGGGCGGGGCGGGGTCGTATTCCATGGCGCGCTGGGTGTTGCGCGCATGCTGTTCCCCGTGCCACTGGCCGACGAGCCACAGCGCCATGTCGATGCCGGCGGAGACGCCTGCCGCCGTCACGATCTTGCCGTCGCGCACATAGCGGATGTTCTTGAGAACGTCGGCTGCTTCACCGCGCGCGGCAAGCTGGTCCACGAAGGCCCAATGCGTTGTCACGCGCTTGCCCTTCGCAACGCCTGACCCGGTCAGCAGCAGCGCGCCGGTGCAGACGCTGGTGGTCCAGGTGGTGGATTTGTCCACCTCCGCGACCCAGGCCATGAGCGTCTCGTTGTTGACCTCGGTGCGCGTGCCCTGACCGCCGGGGATCAGCAGCACGTCGAGTTTCGGCGCCGTTGCGATACTCTCATGGGCGGCAATGGTCATGCCCTTGCGGCAGCGCACCGGGTTGCCGTCCTCGGAGATCAGGATCACCCGGTCCGGCTCCGGCTTGCCCTCCAGCTCGAACACCTCGTTGGACATGGTGAAGACCTCGTAAGGCCCCACGAAATCCAGCTCCTCGGCATCGGGAAACATCAGTAGACCGATATTCATGGCGTGACTTTCTGTGTGCGTGCTCGGCGGCGTTTTTGGGGGATGCCTATTGCATGAAGCCCGAGGGCTGCGGCAGCGAGGTGCGCTGCATGGCTGGCTGGCCTGCTGCCGGGCTTCCTGCCTGTATCGGGCCGTGCGGGCCCATCACCGGCATGCGGCGGAAGCGGGCGCGGTAATCCGCGGGGCTCACGCCGACGCGGCGGTGGAAGGCGCGGCGCATCTGTTCAGCGCTGGAAAAGCCGCAGGCCCAGGCAATGGTCTCGGTGTCGTCGGCGGTTTCCTCGAGGTGGCGGCGGGCAGCTTCCACCCGCACCACTTCCACGAACCGCCCCGGCGTCAGCCCCGTCTCGCTGACAAAGGCTCTTGCAAGCGTGCGCTCGCTCATATGGGCGCGCTCGGCCAGCGCCGGAACCGACAGGTCAGCCGCCACATTGTCGAGCACCCACTGGGTGATCTCGCCGATGCGGCCCTTCGCGGCATGCTGCGCCACGAGCTGGGCTGAAAACTGCGACTGGCCGCCCGGGCGGATCATGAACAGCACATGCCGCCGGGCCACCGCCAGTGCCATGTCGCGCCCGCAATCTTCCTCAACCAGCGCCAGGGCAAGGTCCATGCCCGCCGTCACCCCGGCAGAGGTCCACACATTGCCGTCGCGCACATAGATGGAATCCGCGTCAACCGTCAGGGTAGGGAACATCTCGTCGAGGTCGCCGGCGACGTTCCAGTGCGTCGTCACCCGCCGCCCGTCGATCAGCCCGGCGCGGGCAAGGATGAAGGTGCCGGTGCAGACGGACGTGATGCGCTCGGCCGCAGCGCCCGCGCGGGCCACCACGTCCAGCACCGCGTCATCGCGCATCGCCTGGATCGTGCCTTCACCGCCGGGCACGACAAGCGTGTGCAGGCCCGAAAGATAGTCATCGGTGAGGTCGGCAAAGCCGATATCGGCAACCAGCTGCAGGCCCGAGGTGGTGCGGAACGGCCCGGCCTCAGCGGCTGCGATGGTGATCTCGTAGGCGTCGCTTGGCGTGTCCCCGTCATCCGTCTGCGGCGTCAGCCCCTCCGGCGCCCACAGGCGCGGATTGGCGCGCGCGTCATTGACGCTGGCGAGAATTTCAAGCGGCCCGGTGATGTCCAGCACTTGCACATCCGTGTAGGCGATCATCAGCACGCGCCGGGGCTCGGCCGGGCGGCTGGGGGCGGATTTCGCAGGGGTTGTCTCGGATTTTGTGCTCATGCGGCAAAGCATAGGCGCAAAGCCGCGCTGACCGAAAGGCCATTCACCCCGCAAATTTAGTCACGGTTTCGGGAGGGGAGGCATGAGCAAGCTGAGAGAGAGATCCTCCGGTCGAGCCGGAGGAAGGGCGGCTAAATATAACCGCTGTCCCTCCGGCTTGACCGGAGGGTCCATGGGACTCAGCAGTTTTTGTCTGAAAATGCCGCACCGCCGTCATCCTGGCCGGCACAAACCATCCCGCAGACTCGGATAGGCCCTCTGGTCAAGCCAGAGGGCGAGCGGGGTTGGGGGTAGGTGAGAAGCCGCGAGCGTCCGGACCAACCCTCCCCTTGATGGGGAGGGTCGGCGGCAGGGCCGCCGGGGTGGGGTGACAGAGGCGGCGGGGAGGGCGATGCCATCCGTTCCATTCACCCCCCACCCCAACCCCTCCCCACAAGGGGGAGGGGCTATGGATGCGTCAGGCTTTCAGCGTGCATTTGCCGTTGTTGATGACCACCGCGTCGCGCTCCTTGAGGCGGGCGCGGAAGGAGGCGATGGGGCCGTCTTTCCACACATCCACCAGGATCGTCTCGCCGGGGAAGACGGGGGACGAGAAGCGGACGTCGAAGCCTGTGATCGCGGTGTGGTCATAATCGGCGACGGAGCCGAGAATGGCGCGGCAGCAGGTGCCGTAGGTGCAAAGCCCGTGCAGGATCGGCGCGGGGAACCCGGCGGCGGTGGCGAATTCCGGGTCCGCATGCAGTGGATTGCGGTCACCGGACAGCCGGTAGAGCAGCGCCTGATCAGCCCGGGTGTCCACCTCGATGGTCTGGTCCGGGGCGCGGTCGGGCAGGGCATGCGGCTTGGGCGCGCCGTCGGTCGGCCCGCCGAAGCCGCCATCGCCGCGGGCAAAGGTGGTGCTGGTGAGCGTGCACAGCTTGTCGTCCGTGTCCGCCAGGCGGATGTCGGTCTCGGTGACGATCACCGCCCCCTTGTCCGCGCCCTTGTCCCAGGCGCCGACGACGCGGCTGTCGGCGATGATGTCGGCCGCTGCCGGCAGCGGCCGGTGCAGGGTCAGCTTCTGCTCCCCATGCACCACCATCAGATAGTTGATGCCGCTGTCGCGCAGCGGGCCCGCGCCCCAGGCAATGACCGTCGCCATGGTCGGCACGGTCTTTAGGTCTTTTTCATAGACATAAGGCAGCTCCTTTGCTGCCAGCGGATCGCGGCCCATGCCGACGCCGAGCGCATAGAGCATGGTCTCCCGGTCCCCATAGGAAAACCGCTCGCCCTCGGATGTGAGGGACATCAGGTGATCGTAATCAATGGCCATGGACGTGCTCCCGGTCTGGCTTTGCGTGTTTGCGCCAAGCAAAGCGCGGGAGGCAGGGGAGGGCAAGTGTTTGTGCGCCGACCCGTTGCTCCGGACTTGATCCGGAGCCTACTCGCCGTGCCGCATGGCAAAACGTAAAAGCTGACGCCTCTACCTGCCGATCCGCGAGTGGACCCCGGATCACGTCCGGGGTGACGCAGAGTGGGGTTTGCCCTGCGCCCACCCAACCGCTTTCCCTCCGGCTCGACCGGAGGGTCCATGTGAGTCCGCGGGCTTTTTTAGACCAAGCAGCCCGCCACTTCCTCCGATAGCCTCTCCGGTCGAGCCGGAGGGAGGGCGTGTGTGTGGTGGAGTGGGAATGTAAGCGCGGTCAGTGTTCGCCGAGCACTTTCCACAGGCTGGTGGCCTGGCAGATCAGCTCGTCATCGACGAAGAAATCGGCAGCGCAAAAGACGATGGCGCGGGTCTTGCGGGTGAGGCGGGTGCGGGCGGTGACGAGGTCGCCGACCTTGGCGGTGCCGGTGTAACTCGTCTGCATGCTGAGGGTCACACACGGCTTGCGGCCGGTGGCGTTCCACGCGGTGCTGCCGACAACGGCGTCGGCGAAGGTCATCAGCATGCCCGGATGCAGCTTGCCGTCCGCATCCACATGCCGGTCATCGACGCGGAAGGCCTCGAGCCGCTCAAGCCCGTCATTTTCCGCGGTCTCCGTATAGAGCGGGCCGACAAAGGCCTCGAACGGGTCGCGCAGCTCCATGGCGGTGAAGCCGTCCAGCGCCTCCGGCGGGCGCGGGGAGGGGATGGCGGGCTTCTGCTGCTCGCCCTTCTGGGTATCGCGGGCCTCGGTCATGCGCCCGCTCCGGTCTTGCCTGATCCCTTCCTGGTGGCGATCCGGAACACGCCGGTGGCGGCCATCAGCATGCGCGGGGCGTCAGCGTCGGCATCCTCGACCTGCACGTCGCAGGACAGGAACACGACCGTGCGCGTGCGGCGGGTGATGGTGGCGGTGGCCGTCACCACGTCGCCCGGCTTGCCGGGGCCGGTGAAATCGCAATTGATGGACAGGGTCTCGACCGCGTCGCCCGCAGCCTCCCGCGCCGCGCCCGCCAGCGTGATGGAGGCGAACGACATCATCATGCCCCCATGCAGCATGTCCGCGCCGTTGAGGTGGTGCTGCTCGATGGTGAAGCTCAGCGTATAGGCCTCGCGCCCCTCCACCTTCGTCACCGGGCCCACATAGGCCTCGAAACCGGCCGACAGGGTCGGCGCCGTCGGGGTTGCCAGGGTCATACTCATCGCGAACTCACCATTACCAGTGTCAAAACGGGGGACTATGTAGCCCCGGGCGACACGCGATAAAAGGGGGCCATGCACCAGCATCTGGAAACCCTGATATTCGAAACCCCGGGAGCAGGCCTCTCGGACATCACCCGCCACGTGGCTGATGCGCTCGGCCGGGCGCGCCTGGCGCAGGGGGCGGTGACCCTGTTTCTGCGCCACACATCCGCGTCGCTCACCATCCAGGAGAACGCCGACCCTGACGTGCTGGCGGATCTGAAGGATTTTTTCGAGCGCATCGTGCCCTTTACCGGGCCCTACCGGCACACGACCGAAGGCCCCGACGACATGCCCGCCCATATCAAGGCCGCGCTCACCGCAACCAGCCTGACGATCCCGGTGGATAAGGGCCGCATGGTGCTGGGCACCTGGCAGGGCATCTACCTGTTCGAGCACCGCAGCCGCCCGCACAGGCGCGAAGTGGTGGTGCAGGCCATGGGCACGGAAGCAGGAAACCCGGTCAGGAATTCCTGACCGGGTTTCGGGATGTCAGTGCCGGGGATGCTGTTTGGCAGCCCGCCTTAGAAGCCCATGGGGGCCATGCTGATCGGGCCGATCTCGTCCGGGCGGACGATCTCCTCGCCGATCCACCTGGCCGGCACGCCCAGCTCGATCATGGCATCACGCACCACCTGGGTGCGGGCATCCGGGCCGTCGCCATTTGCAAGCGTCACATGGCTCAGCTCAAGGCCGGTCACTTCCGCAGCGATCACTTCAAGCGTCTCTCGCGCCGGGTCGGTCAGCTCGCTGGTGCCGACGGGGAAGTAGATCACATAGGTGTAGCCGAAGGAGGGGACCTGCGCCTGGTCGCCATAGCGGGCCTCTTCACCGGCGAAGGCCGGCATGGTGGCGGTGATGGTCACCACCGAGGTCGCCAGCGGGGTTTCCGCGGCCATGTCGCCGCGCTCCGCGGGGGCCTTGGCACCATTGGCGAAAGCTGCCGCGCCGCCGATGCCGAAGGCACAGGCACCCGCAAGCGCCATGATGCCGAACTGACGTCGAATGCTGAAGCGTTGCATGATCCACTCTCCTGGTGTGTGCCGCGCTGTCCGGTCTGGTCTCACCAGCGGTCGACGCGGCGTCTGCGGGAATAACCCCCCGCAGCGGGGTGAAGTTCCTGATTGTCATCTGTGTCAGCAGGCGCCGCCGGATCCGTCAGCAAGCTCGAGGGGCTTGGGGGGCTGGGGGGCTTGAGCCTGAACCGGCCCCGGCGGCGCCCTTTTGACAGGGTGCAAGATGGAAGCGGAATCCGGCGCACGCATGATCGCGCGAAGGTGAATGGATGGTCATTTTGCGGCCCAAATACGGCGATGACGTAGGGGCATTGGGCTAAAGCGCTGATTTTGCACGGGAATTGAGGGCGGCTTTCAATGCTGTAATTTGCCCTTCCTGCGCGCGGCGTAACCCCCTATGGTTCGCGCCGACTGGCGGGTTCGTTCGGTTTTGATACCCGCATACCCATATGGTTTCGCGCACGCCCTGTCCGCCGCAGTTTTGATCCCCGCCCGGGGACGCCTCTCGCGGAAACTGCGGGGCGGGTGACGCAGGATTTCCCAACAAGGAGTGACAGCATGAGAGAAGCAGTCATCGTCTCCACCGCCCGTACCGGCCTTGCCAAGTCCGGCCGCGGTGGCTTCAACATGACCCACGGTGCCGCCATGGGCGGTCACGCCCTCAAGCACGCCATCGAGCGCGCCAAGATCGATCCGGCTGAAGTCGACGACGTGATCATGGGCTGCGGCACGCCGGAAGGCGCCACCGGCCAGAATGTCGGCCGTCTTGCTGCCATGTGGGCCGGCTGCCCGGTCACCACGTCCGGCACCACCGTCAACCGCTTCTGCTCCTCGGGCCTGCAGTCCATCGCCCTGGCCGCCGGCCGCATCGTCAATGACGGTGTGGACGTGATGGCCGCCGGTGGCGTCGAGTCCATCTCGCTGGTGCAGATGCAGGGCATCAACCTGAACCACATCACCGAAGAAAAGCTCATGAACGAGCTTCCGGCGCTGTGGATGCCGATGATCGAGACCGCCGACATCGTGGCCGAGCGCTACAACATCTCCCGCGAAGCGCAGGATGAGTACGCTCTGCAGTCGCAGCAGCGCACCGCCGCCGCCCAGCAGGCCGGCAAGTTCGACGACGAGATCGTTCCGATGAACGTGAAGATGAAGGTCGTCAACAAGGAGACCAAGGAAGAGTCGATCGTCGACTACGTGGTCGACAAGGACGAGTGCAACCGTCCGCAGACGACGCTGGAAGGCCTCAACGGCCTGCAGCCGGTGCGCGGCGAAGGCCAGTACATCACCGCCGGTAACGCCTCGCAGCTCTCCGATGGTGCCTCCATGGTCATCATGATGGAGCGCAAGGAAGCCGAGCGCCGCGGCCTCGACATCATGGGCGTGTTCCGCGGCTTCCAGGTCGCCGGCTGCGAGCCGGACGAGATGGGTATCGGCCCGGTCTTCGCTGTGCCCAAGCTGCTGGACAAGGCCGGCGTCAAGAAGGACGACATCGACCTGTGGGAACTGAACGAAGCGTTCGCTTCGCAGTGCCTGTACAGCCGTGACACGCTGGAAATCGACAACGACAAGTACAACGTCAATGGCGGTTCCATCTCCATCGGCCACCCTTACGGCATGACCGGCGCCCGCTGCACCGGCCACCTGCTCATCGAAGGCAAGCGCCGCAACGCCAAGCTCGGCGTCGTGACCATGTGCATCGGTGGCGGCATGGGTGCCGCCGGCCTGTTCGAGATGTAATCTCCGAATACGGACCGTTTGAGACTGGAAAGGGCCCGGCAGTGCTGCCGGGCCCTTTTTGTTTTTGGGTGACGGCGCGCCCCTTGTCCGCATCCCTCCGGCTTGACCGGAGGGTCTACTCTCGGTGCGCCTTGCCGCAGCGCGAGCGGAACCGGCACAGCAGGAGCCGCGCACCCTGTGCCCAACAGCGCAGGCGAGTGGGCCCTCCGGTCAAGCCGGAGGGATACGGTGGTGGTGTGGAATGTGAGGGTGACTTTTCCCCGGCCTGAGAACTTCGCGCGATAATGGCCCCATGACCTCCCGCCACACGGGCAGCCGGGCCGACCGGACCTGGGCGGGAGGGCGGATGCCCGGAAGGCCGGGCGAGAGGCGGCCCCTTGGGAACGTGGGGTGCGCGCGTTTGGCCGCGATGCGCAAGTAACGGGTGCGTATTAGATGGGTGGTGGTGTCCCGAACCCGGTCACGCCCTGAAAAAGCTGGCCCCACCGCGTCCAGGCCCGTTCCAAAGTGTGGAGGGTGGAAGCAGGGTTCGCGGGGAATGGATCAGCAGGGTAATGCCTGCCCCGCCCCGGTCCGGCCACCGCTGGCAGCCATCCGCGCGGGACGCGCCTGATGCTTGCGACCCAAATTTGTTTGTTACTCCTACCGGCGCCGCGTGAGCGCCGGGCGCGTCCTGCTCTCCCCTGTGCCCGCAACGGCAATGCCGTGTGCGGAGGGTTTGGTGTGGGTGGACGCCATCCACCTCACTCCCCCCACCGTGTCACCCCGCGACTTGATCGCGGGGTCCAGGGCCATGCGGCACGGCCTGAGCGGACCGCCCTGGATTCCGCGATCAAGTCGCGGAATGACAAATGGGGGGACGTGGTGATGCCCCCCTTCTCCGTATCCCTCCGGCTTGATCGGAGGGTCCACTCTCGGGGCTGCTTGCCACAGCGCAAGCGGAGATGGCACGGCGGGTGCCGCCTGCCCTGTGCCCAGCAGTGGAGGCGAGTGGACCCCGGATCAAGTCCGGGGTGACGGGGGTAGTTTTGTGGGTGGGGAGAGGGGGCATGGCCAATCGGCACCAGCCATGTGCCCGAACCTTTGGCACCGTGGCGGCAATCGTCTAGGGTCGCGGGCAACAAGACCAGACAGGGACGTGCCGGGAGAATGATGCGGTATTTCGATGATTTCGAGCTGGGCGAACAATGGCCCATCGGCAAGACCTACACGATGACGAAGGACGAGATCGTGTCCTTTGCCGCCAAGTGGGACCCGCAGCCCTTTCACGTGGACGAGGCTGCCGCTGAAAAATCCGTTTACGGAACACTGACGGCCTGCGGCACCCATATCCAGGCGGTGGTGCTGAAGCTGGCGCAGGGGCTGCCGCACGAAACCGCTGTCATCGGCGCGCTGGGCTATGACGAGGTGCGGTTCCACCAGGCGGCGAAGCTGGATGACGTGCTGTCGCTCACCATCGAGTGCATCGAGACCCGGCCGTCATCGTCGAAGCCGGACCGGGGGATCGTCAGGAACCGTCATACGCTTGTCAATCAGGCGGGCGACACCGTGTTCACGCAGACGACCACGCTTCTCATCGCCCGGCGCGGCGGCTAGCGCCGCGCGCCCGGCCCGCCACCGGAGTGACCACCCATGTCCAATCAAGCCGTCAGCGGCCTGCGCATCAGCGCCTACCGCATCTTCGTGCCCAATGTCTCCGCCGCCCTGCCATTCTATCGTGACACGCTGGGCCTCAGGGTGCTGTCGGTGGATGATGCCGGCGGTTTCGCGGTGCTGGATGCGGGCATCATGCTGATCCTCGAGCCTGTGGGTGATGACCCGGATTTCACCCAGCGCTTTACCGGCATTTCCTTCGAGGTGCCGGATATGGCCGCCGCTTACGAGACATTGAGAGGCAAGGGTGTGGAGTTCGACGCCAGGCCGCTGGTCCAGGACTGGGGCGGCATCCTCGCTCACTTCAAGGACCCCGGCGGCAACACGCTCACCATCGTCGAATATCCGAAGAACTGACCCGTTTCCGAACCCGACCAACCCGGTAATGAAACCCGATAATGAAAAGGACATCATCCATGGGACGACTTGAAGGAAAACGCGCGATTGTCACCGGCGCAGGCTCCGGCATCGGCCGTGCGGCAGCGCGCCTCTTTGCCGAAGAAGGCGCAACCGTACTCGCCGTTGATCTGAATGCGGACGGTGTGGCGGAGACCGTTGAGGGCCGCGACCGCATGACGGCTGAAGCCGGGGACGTGTCGAGCGAAGAGTATGTAGCCGACTCGATCCGCAATTTCGTCGATGCGCATGGCGGCATCGACATCGTGTTCGCCAATGCGGGCATCTCCGGCGGCTGGGTGCCGCTCAGCGACCAGACCCCGGATTACTGGGAACAGATCCTGAAGGTGAACCTCATCGGCCCGTTCCTCTATGTGAAGCATGCAAGCCCGCACATGGTGGACCAGGGCGCGGGCTCGATCATCTGCACGGCGTCGGTCGCGGGCATCCGCGCCAATGCGGGCGTGCATCCCTATTCCGCCTCCAAGGCGGGTGTGATCTCGCTGGTGCAGACGGTGGCCTATGATCTGGCGGGCACAGGCGTGCGTATCAATGCCGTCTGCCCCGGCCTGATCGAGACCGGCATGACCAAGCCGATTTTCGACATGGCGCGCGGCAAGGGCACCGAGGACCGCATCGGCCAGATCAACCCGCTGAAACGGGCCGGGCGGCCGGAGGAGATCGCCAATATGGCGCTGTTCCTGGCCAGCGACGAGGCGTCCTATGTGAACGGCCAGGCCTTCCCGGTGGATGGCGGGCTGTCCGCGTCGCACCCCTATGCCATGGGCTCGGGCCAGCAGCGCGCCTTCAAGAAACCGGAATAGCAAGGGGCGCACGCCCGACTTCATGTGGAGCAAGACCTATGACCCTGATCCGCCTTCTCTCCGCCCTGTTCGGCCTCGCCTTTGCGGGCGCGCTTGCCTGGGGCTTTGCGGAAGGCGGGTCAGTGGTGCCGCTGCTCGAGATCATGACAGCGGACCCCTGGGGCGTCGTCACCCTGGCCGACCTCTATCTCGGCTTCGTGCTGGTGGCATTCCTGATGGTGCTGCTGGAACAGCGCAGGCTGACCGGAATTTTGTGGGGCGTGGCGACGGTGGTGCTCGGCAACATCGTCACCGCCGCCTGGATCGTCTTCCGGCTGCCGAAGGTAATCGCGCGGCTGGCGCAACGCGACGACAGCTAGAGCCCCAGCACCAGCTTGGCCATGATGCCGCGCTGGATTTCGTTGGAGCCGCCATAGATCGACGCCGCCCGGTTGTTGAGCATGCTGGGCACCACCACCATGGCCTCTGCCGGGCCCACGGGCGCGACATTGCTGCCGGGTTTGCGGGCATCAGGCTGAAGCGGCATCGCATAGGTGCCGATCGCTTCCACCGCCAGCATGTCCAGCCGCTGTTTCATCTCCGTGCCGGTGACCTTCAGCATGGACGAGGCGGGCCCGGGATTCTGGCCGTTGGAGAGCGCCGACATGACCCGGTGCTCGGTGATCTCCTGGGCGTCCAGCGCCACTTCGAAATCCGCCACCTTGGCCCTGAAGGCCTGATCGTCTGACAGCATCTGCCCGTCGCCGGACGCTTCGGACGCCATCAGCGATTTGAGCTTCTCGACACCGACGCGCAGGCCCGCCGCATAGGCGCCGCCGCGCTCGAATTCGAGCAGATATTTGGCGACCGTCCAGCCGTCATTTTCCTCGCCGACGCGGTTTGTCTTTGGCACGCGCACATTGTCGAAGAAGACCTGGTTCACCTCGTGCTCGCCCGCCAGCGTGATGATCGGCTCGACGCTGATGCCCGGCGTTTCCATGTCGATCAGCACGAAGGTGATGCCCGTCTGCGGCTTGCCGGAACTGTCCGTGCGCACCAGGCAGAACATGCGGTTGGCGAAATGCGCGTGCGTCGTCCAGATCTTGGTGCCGTTGATGACATAGTCATCGCCGTCGCTCACCGCCTTGCACTGGAGCGAGGCGAGGTCGGAGCCTGATCCGGGTTCGGAATATCCCTGGCACCAGTAGTCCTCGCCCGACAGGATGCGCGGCAGGTAGAAATCCTTCTGCGCCTGCGTGCCGAAGCCCATCAGCATCGGCCCGCACATGCGCAGGCCCATCGGCGACAGATTGGGCGTGCCGGCGCGGGCGCACTCAGCGGCGAAGATGTAGCGCTGCATCTCCGTCCAGCCGGTGCCGCCATATTCCTTCGGCCATCCCGGCGCGACCCAGCCCTTGGCATAGAGGATCCTGTGCCAGGCGAGGTTCCACTCCTTGTCGGTGAAGACAGAGGTATCCTTGTTGCCGGCCTCGCGCAGCTCGTCGGTCAGCTCCGCATCGAGAAAGGCGCGGACCTCCTGGCGGAATGATTCGTCCGCGGCGGAAAGAGAAAGCTCCATGCCGTAGGGTCTCCCTGTCTGTTTGGCAGCCATGTCAATGGTTGTTGTTTTCAGGCGTCATTCTAGGATGCCGCCAACAGCAAACAAAACCGCATCACATCAGGGCAGGAGCACATCCATGGATCTCGGACTGAAGGGCAAGAAGGCCATCGTCACCGGCGGCACCCGCGGCATCGGCCGCGCCATCGCCGAATTGCTGGCGGAAGAAGGCTGCGACGTGGCGATCTGCGCCCGCAACGCCGATCAGATCGCCGACGCCGTAAAGGAAATGGCGGACAGGCACGGCACGAAAATCTGGGGTGAGGTGGCCGACATCGCCGACGCGGACAGCCTCAAGGGTTTCATCACGCGGGCGGGCGAGGAGCTGGGCGGCATTGATGTGCTGGTATCCAACGCCTCCGCCCTTGCGATCGGCAATGCGGAAGACGCCTGGCAGAACGGCCTGTCGATCGACATTCTCGGCGCCGTCCGCTCTGTGGACGCCGCCCTGCCGCAGCTCAAGGCCTCCGCTGAGAAGACAGGCGACGCCGCAATCATCCGCATCGGCTCGGTGTCATCGGTGTCGGCAACCGAACCGTCCGCCTACGGAGCCGTGAAGGGCGCCATGGTGCATTACGTGAAGGGGCTGGCGAAGAAGCTGGCGCCCGAGCATGTGCGCGCCAATGTGGTGTCTCCGGGCACGGTCTATTTCAAGGGCGGCGTCTGGCACATGGTGGAAGAAAACATGCCGGAGATCTTCAAGGAAAATCTCGGCCGCAACCCCATGGGCCGCATGGCGACGCCGGAAGACATCGCCAATGCGACGGTGTTCCTCGCAAGCCCGCGCTCATGCTTCACAACCGGCATCAACATGCTGGTGGACGGTGCGATCACCGACCGGGTGAATTACTGAGGCGGGACTGAACCGGCGGGAAAGGCGGGCGCTCAGATGCGCAGCTTGGCGCGGGAATCGAAGGCTGCTTCCTTCTCGCGCTTCAGCTCACGGCCAAGCTCGGCCAGCACATGGTCGAGCTCCGCCGGGGCCACCGTGCCATAGGCGGAGACAATGCCCGCCACCACGGTGGGCACGTAATGGTCCGGGTCCATGCGCCCGTCGGCCCCCACCCGGTCGCGCTCCTCATGGGCGGCGGCCATGGCAGCCGCAAAGGCCGGACGCAGATTGCGCGGCAGGCGCGTATCATCATAGATGGTCTTGAAGACCTCGCCATTGCCCGGCTTCATCGCCGCGGCCACATGCGAGCGCGTGGTCTTGGCCAGCCGCGCGAAAGCCATCTCGACAAAGCGCAGGTCGCCCGAGCACAGGGAGCGGATGAGCATGGTGGGCGTCAGCCGCCCGGCCTTCATCAGCACCCCGACAAAATCCTCGACCTTGCTGTCATCGACCTCAGCGGAGGTCATCTCGGCCACGGCCTGCTCACGTGCATGGGCGACGATCTCGGACGCCATCTCGTCAGGCAGGTGCTGCTGATGCACCAGATAGCGGCGCATCTCGTTGGCGACATCCGTCTCAAGCTGGTCGGCCACCATCAGCGAGACGCAGCGCAGGCAGGTCTCAGGCTCGAGGTTGGGCCGCTTGGCAACAAGGACGGGAATGCGGTCATGGTCCTGGTGGTCAGCCAGCGCCTTGTGCAGGGCATCGGCTGAAATGCGCGCGCCTTCATTTTCCAGAAGCACGCCGACCACGGTGGAGTTACCAGTGTCGATCAGCGCGCCGGACACGCGCTCGGACACCTCCTCGCGCTGGGCGATGGCGACCTGCTTGGATTCCACCTGTTCCTCGATGACGGATACCAGCAGATCATCAGACAGGTGCGGCCAGTGCTGCAGCACCGGCACACTCACCTCGTCCACGTCGCGGGCCAGCTTCTCGGCCATCTCGGTGGGCAGCAGCGGATAGAGCGCCAGTTGCCGCGCCAGGGCCCGGCGCACCAGCACTTCCGCGTCATCGGCCATGCGGGTGACGACGTCTTCGGCGATCCGGGCTTCGGCTTGGCTCAGGCGGCCTTCCGCCACCAGCTGGCCGATCTTGGTTAGCGCGGATTCACGGTTATGGGCGGAATTGTCCCGCGCCAGCCGCTTCACGTCTTCGACACTCAGCCCGTCAGTCATCACGCCACCATCTGGCCCCGGAATCTGCGGGGAAAGCGAAAGGGAGGAGGATTAAACACCACCTCCACTCTGCGCCATGGCGTGTAAAGCTGCGGTTAATTCACCCTCAAACCGCACGTGATGCGAGCGATTTGCACGTGGCTATTGCAGCTGCGGCACCCGCGCCCGTGCCTGGGCACCGTCCGCGCTGCTGGCCGCCATCTCGCCCAGCACGGCGGCGATGTCCGGGTGCTCGGCAAGGGCGGAGAGCAGGGTGAGGGCGCGGGCGGCGCTGTCAGCATTGAGCGCAATGCCGAAGATCTCCTCCTGCAGGGTGCGCGGCCGCGGGAAAGTGCGCAGCTGCACGCTGGCATCCGCCTCAAGCTCCGCCAGCTCGCGCGCTGCGGCCACGGCGGTGCCAAGCCCGCCCAGCCGGTCAACGAGGCCCTTGTCCCTGGCATCGAGCCCGGCCCAGATGCGGCCCTTGGCCAGCGCCTCGGTCTGCTCCGCCGTCAGGTCGCGGCCGGTCGCCACCCGGTCCTTGAAGTCCTCATAGGCACCCCCCAGCCAGGCAGCGAAGCGGGCCCGCTGTGCCTCGGTGAAACGGGTGTCGTTGGCCCAGATATCGGCATTCTGTGTGGTGGAGACCGCGTCGATATTGACGCCCACCTTGTCCAGCAGCCCGCCGATGGAGAACTTGCCGCCGATGACGCCGATCGACCCGGTGACCGTGGTCGGGTGGGCGATGATCATGTCCGCCCCGGCCGGGATGTAGTAGCCGCCGGACGCTGCGACCTCGCCCATGGACGCGATCACCGGCGTGCCGTTAGCCTGGGCCGCGCGGATCGCGTCCCATACCTGGTCGGAGGCCGATGCCGAACCGCCCGGCGAATTGATCCGCACCAGGATCGCCTTGACGTTCACATCCTCCGACGCTTCCAGAATGGCTGCCGCCATGGTGTCCGAGCCGATGACGGGCTCACCGCCGAAGGGGTTCAGGGGCTGGCTCTCGCCCGGCATGATCGGCCCCTCGCCATAGACGACGGCGATGACCGGTCCCTCGTCGGACAGCGGGCCGTCGGTGAGGGAATGGGCATAGGCCCCCAGGCGCACGAGATCTGAATCGCTGCCTGCCTCGTCCAGCATCTGGATTTCAAGCTCGCGCTCATAGGCCAGCCGGTCCGCCAGCCCCGCCTTCACGGCTTCCGGTGCCCCGAAGGGCGCGCGCTCCAGGGCGGCATCAAGGTCGGCGGGGGCGAAGTCACGGGCCTCGGCGATGGATTGCGCCATGGCATCGTACAGCACATCCACCAGCCGCTGGTTCGCCTCGCGCTGGGGCGGCGACATTTTGGTTTCGGTGAAGGTGTCGAACGCGCCTTTATATTCGCGATAGGCAACCTTCTCCGGCGTCACGCCGATCTCGTCCAGCGCCTCGCGCGCATAGGCAAAGCGCGCGGTGAGGCCCGCCGGCATGAAGCTGCCGGTCGGCTGCATGGTGATCGTGTCCGCCTGCGCCAGCACCTGGTAGTCGCCCAGCGCCTGCGGAACGATGTCCTGCGCAAAGCCATAGACAGGTTTGCCCGCGGCCTTGAACGGCGCCAGCGCCTCGATGATCTCGCCCGCCATGGTGGCCGACACCAGCCCGTCGCCGCCGCGGATGTAAAGACCCGCCACGCTCTTGTCGTCGGCGGCCGCAAGCAGGCTTTCATGCAGGCCCTTGAGGTTGAGCGGCGCCGCCTCGCCGGCAAACGCGAAGAAGGCCGGTGCGGGCTGCTGGAAGATGGGCTCGCGCAGATCAAGCATCAGCACCTTGCGTTCGGGCAGCGGCTCCACATCCGGTGTCACCGAAGACGCGAAAATGCCGATGAGCACGAAGGGCACGATGAAGATGGCCAGCAGCAACGCCGTCAGGACGGCTGCCACGGTGATGAAGAACTGACGCATGGCGCTCTGCCTGCCTTTCGATTGTCTGCCGTCGGAGGCCGGGCCTCCCTGCAGGGAAGTTGTTTCGCGCGGGATGCGCGGATTGGCGAACGGGTTGGACCAGCCCGTGGCGCTGTCACCACCATTGGCCCCGCCGCCGGTGCCCCCGCCACTATTTGGGGGCCTGTCCTGTATCGGGCTCATCTGAACCTGTCCGTCGCCGTCACGAATTCATGCACGATGCCCGGCTCCGTCGCCGTGTGCCCCGCATCGGGCACGATGCGCAGCTCGGCTTCCGGCCAGGCCTGTTTCAGCGCCCATGCTGTCATCATCGGCGTTACCACGTCGTAACGGCCCTGCACGAGCACGCAGGGAATGCCCTTGAGCTTGTGCGCGTCGGCGATCAGTTGGTCGTCGCGTTCGAAAAAGCCCTTATTGATGAAATAGTGGCATTCGATGCGGGCGAAAGCCTCCGCGAAGTCGTCCGAGCCGAAACGGGCCTCCCGGTCCGGGTCCGGCAGCAGGGACAGGGTCGATCCTTCCCAGGTGCTCCAGGCGCGGGCCGCTTCCATGCGCACGGCCCGGTCATCGCTGGTCAGCCGCGCGTAATAGGCCGCAATCATGTCGCCCCGCTCCGCCGGCGGAATCGGCGCTACATATTTCTCGAACGCTTCCGGAAACAGCGCGCCCGTGCCGTTGACGCCGATCTCGCCGCCATAAAACCAGTCCAGCTCGCACTTCCTGAGCGTGAAGATGCCGCGCAGCACCATTTCAGTGACGCGCCCTGGATGGGTTTCCGCATAGGCCAGCGCCAGCGCCGAGCCCCAGGACCCGCCGGTCACCTGCCATTTGTCGATGCCCAGATGCTCCCGCAGGCGCTCGATATCCGCCACCAGGTCCCAGGTGGTATTCTCATGCAGCTCCGCATAGGGCGTGGACCGCCCGCAGCCGCGCTGGTCGAACAGGATGATGCGGTAATGGTCCGGGTCATGGGTGCGGCGCATGGTCGGGTTGGTGCCGCCGCCCGGCCCCCCGTGCAGCACCAGCGCCGGCTTGCCGTCCGGATTGCCGCATTCCTCATAGTGGAGTTCATGCAGGTCGGAGACCTTGAGTCGCCCGGTCCGGAAGGGGGTGATCTCGGGATAGTTTTCCCGGCGGCGGGCTGTGGAAGACGTGTCCGGCATCGGTGGGCTCGGTCTTTCGGTGAGACGTTAACGGGCAGGCGGTTTTGCCCAGTTTGGCACGGAAAGGTGGCGCTTCCACGTCATTCTCCCGGCGGCGTAAACGCGCAGCAGGCAGGGGGTGCGGCGGATGGGGAAAGGTCTGTGGATAAGTGGCCGTGCGGACCTGATTTGCGGCCGCCTCTGTTAACGATTTGCGACAGGGCGGGCGCTAGCAATGGCATATGGACCACTGGGACACCCCCTATATGTTGTGGTCGGGCCCCTATATCTTGGGTCAGATCACGCGTGCGTTAACGTTTTTGCGCTGCGGTGGAAAAAAGATCGCGCCGTGAAACCTGTTAACCATGCGGCGGAGCGCTGATTTGCGGGTCTGTCAATGGCCTCGCCGGGCCCTTTTTTCGTTAACAGACTGACACAATCACTTGACCCTCGAAGGGGCGCAGATACTATATCTCGTACTGACGCCGCTGCGTCGCTGGATCCGCAAGGGTTCAACGGAGGGGACCTGGGACGCGAGGGAAATTGCCGGTTTCGGTCGGAATGTCTCTCAGGGCTCGTCAGTTCGGCCAGAACGGCCGTTTCATTGATGTTGGATGTGTTTTCCGAGGTGTTTTTCTCGGCACGGGACACGTGTGCGTGGTCGCCGGACCCGCTGGATCGGGCGCCAGGCGTTAAGAGGGATTTGCCGGAGAGGATCCCGGAAAGTGTGGGGCATCGTCCCCATATCTGGGATACCATCGAGGGGGAGCAGAAGAAGTCATGTTTCAGACGCAGGCAGTACAGTTCGAAAAGCGCGGCCGGGTCGAGGTGGATCGCTCCCGCGATGCGCTGCTGACCGATTTCGGTCGCGAGACCCTGGTGGACCGGTATCTGATGCCGGGCGAAAGCTTCCAGGATCTGTTTGCGCGCGTGGCCTCCTATTACGGCGACGACGACGCCCACGCCCAGCGCATCTACGATTACATCTCCAATCTGTGGTTCATGCCCGCAACGCCCGTGCTGTCCAATGGCGGCACCGAGCGCGGCCTGCCCATCTCCTGCTTCCTCAACGAAGCCAATGACAGCCTCGACGGCATTGTCGGCCTGTGGAACGAGAATGTGTGGCTCGCGGCCAAGGGCGGCGGCATCGGCTCCTACTGGGGCAATCTGCGCTCGATTGGCGAGACCGTCGGCGGCGTCGGCAAGACCTCCGGCATCATTCCCTTCATCCGCGTGATGGATTCCCTCACCCTGGCCATTTCGCAGGGCTCCCTGCGCCGCGGCTCGGCTGCCGTCTATCTCGACGTCAACCACCCGGAGATCGAGGAATTCATCGAGCTGCGCCGCCCCACCGGCGGTGACCCCAACCGCAAGGCACTGAACCTGCACCACGGCATCGTCATCTCCGACGCCTTCATGCGCGCCGTCGAGAACGACGAAGAATGGGCGCTGGTCAGCCCGAAGAACGGCACCGTCATGCGCACCGTCGGCGCGCGTGACCTCTGGATCCGCATCCTCACCGCCCGCATCGAGACGGGCGAGCCCTACATGCTGTTCGGCGACCACGTGAACAAGGCCATTCCCGAGCACCACAAGCTCGCCGGCCTCAACGTGAAGATGTCGAACCTCTGCTCCGAGATCACCCTGCCCACCGGCATCGATCATCTCGGCGAAGAGCGCACCGCCGTGTGCTGCCTGTCCTCGGTCAATGCCGAGACCTTCGACGAATGGGTGAACGAGGAATTGTTCATCGAGGACATCATGCGGTTCCTCGACAATGTGCTGCAGGACTTCATCGACCGCGCACCGGACGCCATGGCACGCGCCCGCTACGCCGCCATGCGCGAGCGCTCCGTGGGCCTCGGCGTCATGGGCCTGCACTCCTATTTCCAGTCCAAGATGATCCCGTTTGAAAGCGTGATGGCCAAGGTCTGGAACAAGCGCATCTTCAAGCATATCGACGAGCACGCCTCTGCCGCTTCACGCAAGCTGGCCGAAGAGCGCGGGCCGTGCCCGGATGCCGCTGATTACGGCATCATGGAGCGCTTCTCCAACAAGACCGCGATTGCGCCCACCGCCTCGATCTCGATCATCTGCGGCGGCACGTCGGCAGGCATCGAGCCGTTCGCGGCCAATGCATACACCCACAAGACCCTGTCCGGCTCCTTCAGTGTGCGGAACAAGTATCTGAAGCAGCTTCTCGCCGAGAAGGGCCATGACGACGCCGACACCTGGTCGTCGATCACCATCAATGGCGGCTCGGTGCAGCACCTGGATTTCCTGACCCAGGACGAGAAGGACGTCTTCAAGACCGCCTTCGAGATCGACCAGCGCTGGGTGGTGGAGCATGCCGGTGATCGGTCCGAGCACATCGACCAGTCCCAGTCGGTCAACGTGTTCCTGCCGGCAGATGTCCACAAGCGCGACCTGCACCAGATCCACATGCTGGCCTGGAAGCGCGGTGTGAAGTCGCTCTATTACTGCCGCTCCCTGTCAATCCAGCGCGCCGAAAAGCACGAGGCTGCCCCGGCGGTGACCGAAACACCGGACGTCGCCAAGCTGCCCCTGCGCCAGCTCGACGACCTGCCGCTCGCCGCTGCCGCCGCCGACGGCCGCCCGGTCGCCATCAACCCGGCGGAGACCAACGATTACGACGAGTGCCTCGCCTGCCAGTAAGGCCGCACTTATCCCCCCAAGACCAATGACCCTCTCCCTGACATCAGGGGGAGGGTCAGTCATGTGAGGCTCGCGGAAACCACCCTCGCCCATGGACCCTCCGGTCAAGCCGGAGGGAGAGCGGGGTAGGGAGGGATGCCCACAATTCCCCCTCTCCCCCATTTCGCGGCTTGTCCGCGAAAAGCGAACAAGATGCGGGAGAGGGAGGGGCCCGCGGGCACAAGCCCGTGGGAGGGTGAGGGGGCGGCAGCCTTGGTGATGAACTTCTGATGCCGCGATTGCGGACCGGCCCATCCCCTCACCCGGTGCTGACGCACCGACCTCTCCCGCAAGGGGAGAGGTGACTTGGTCGCCGCCACCTATCCCCCCGCTCACCCTCCGGCTTGACCGGAGGGCCCATCCGAGCCGGCGGACGCACGCACACCCCAATTTCCGCACACAATTTATGGTAAGAAACCGCGCCACACACCACATTATGTGGTGTTCCTGCCGCGCATTCACGCTATGTTGGTGTTAACGAATTGGCCACCCAAAGTGACTCGGGACAACGACGCAGATGACCCTCCTCGACGAACGCCTCACCTACAAGCCCTTCCGCTATCCGTGGGCCTATGAGTCCTGGCTCACCCAGCAGCGCATTCACTGGCTGCCGGAAGAAGTGCCCATGGCCGAGGACGTCAAGGACTGGCACCACAAGCTGGACGACAAGGAGCGCCACCTGCTGACGCAGATCTTCCGCTTCTTCGTGCAGGCCGATGTGGAAGTGAACAACTGCTACATGAAGCACTATATGGGCGTGTTCAAACCCACCGAAGTGCTGATGATGCTGTCGGCCTTCTCCAACATGGAAACCATCCATGTGGCCGCCTATTCCCACCTGCTCGATACGCTGGGCATGCCGGAAGTGGAATACGAAGCCTTCCTCAAATATGCCGAGATGAAGGACAAGTACGACTTCATGCAGCAATGGGGTGTGGAGACGAAGTCCGACGTTGCCAAGACGCTGGCAGTGTTCGGCGGCTTCACCGAGGGCGTGCAGCTGTTCGCATCCTTCGCCGTGCTGATGAACTTCCCGCGCTTCAACAAGATGAAGGGCATGGGGCAGATCGTTACCTGGTCGGCCCGCGATGAAAGCCTGCACTGCAACTCGATCCTGCGCCTGTTCCGCACCTGGGTGGACGAGTTCCCCGATTGCTGGGACGAGCAGACCCAGCGCGATGTCTACAAGGCATGTGAAACCATCATCCACCACGAGGACGCCTTCATCGACCTCGCCTTCGAGATGGGCGGCGTCGAAGGCCTCGAGCCGGAAGAGGTGAAGCGCTACATCCGCTACATCGCCGACCGCCGCCTCGGCCAGATCCGCCTGCAGCCGATCTACGGCATCGACAAGAACCCGCTGCCCTGGATGGACGAGATGCTCAACGGCATCGAGCACACCAACTTCTTCGAAAACCGCGCCACGGAATATTCCAAGGCCTCCACCCGCGGCAGCTGGGATGAAGCCTTCGCAGACTGACCACAGCCACATCCGGAATCACCAAAGCCCCGCGGCACCGCCCGCGGGGCTTTTCGCTTCCAGCAAACCCCCAAACCCCGCATCCCTCCGGCTTGACCGGAGGGCCCACTCGCCTGTGAGCCGGGGCAAATCACAACAGGTCAGCCGATAAATCCCGCCACTCCGGATTCACGTCCTCGATCAGCTGAATTTTCCACGCCCGCAACCAGTGTTTCAGCCGCCGCTCCCGCTTGCGTGCGGCCTCCCGGCTGTCATGCTGCTCGAAATAAACGAGACGCCCCAGCCCCTGCGCCTTCGTAAAGCCGGGCACAGCCCAACTCCGGTGGGTTTCCAGCCGCAGCGCGAGATCATCCGTATGCCCCACATAAAGGGTGCCGTGCTTGCGGTTGGTGAGGATGTACACAAAGAACGCCATGCCACATGGCACTGCGAGTAGGCCCTCCGGTCAAGCCGGAGGGCTACGGAAGGGGGAAGGCGAGAAAGTGTGCTGCAACTTCCGGCGTGTGGTTGAGCATGTATCAATTCGACCAAAAGCCCCAAACCCCGCATCCCTCCGGCTTGACCGGAGGGCCCACTCGCCTGTCGCCATGGCAAAGCGCTGGTCATGTGTGTGGGCGGACGCGACCCGCACCATCCCAATAATATCCCCACGCGCTAAACCCAGTGCACACTTGTGCTTAGGCATATCGCGATGGCGAAAGAATTCCGCAGTGTTCAGGATGGCTCGGGCGGCGCCCCACTCACGCAGCCTTCGCCCCCAGCCGTTCGGCCTTCTTGATCCACCCTGCGATCTTCCGCTCGCTCGCGGTCTTCACCGTGCCCACCTGCAGGGCGTTCTTCACCTTGATGCCGCAGAAGCCCAGGATCTGGTTCACCATCACCCGGCGGCCAGGTTTGCGGTAGAGCAGGGTGTCGAGCCAGGGCGGGGTGTCGGAGGTGATGATCACGTCGCCCGTGCGGCCGGTCAGCAGCTTGTCCCACATCACGCTGCGGCGGCGGTATTTGTAGCCGAAGCCCGGCTGCAGCGCCCGGTCGATCACGGCTTTCGCCATCGCCGGCATGCCGCCCCACCAATAGGGATGCACCACCACCACATGGTCGGCCCAGGCAATCGCCTCCTGCCAGGCGCGCAAATCAGGCTCCAACGCGGCTTGCTCCTTGGCGTAGGGGTCGTCATAGCCGGTGAAGGCCGGCGCGAAATGCATCTCGCCGAGATTGAGCCGCCGGATCTCGGCGCCCGCGCCCTCCGCGCCCCGCCCATAGGCGTCCGCCATCGCGCCGCACAGGCTGTCGGCGCGCGGATGCGCCAGCCAGATGAACACCTTCTTTCCCATCATCCCGTCCTTCCGGTCTGTTCCTTGACGTCATGTCAAGTTGACATCGTGACAAGTAGGAGTAGCTTGTCGCCATGTCAAGCAAATCACCTGATACGAAATCGCGCCTCCTCGATGCGGCCGTCACCCTGCTGGAAGAGGGCGACGTGACCATCCGCATGGCGGACGTGGCCCGCGCCGCGGGCATCAGCCGCCAGGCGCTCTACCTTCATTTCCCCACCCGTGCCGATCTGCTGGTGGCCGCCGCCCGCCACGTGGAAACCCTGAAAGGCATGGAACAGCGCCTCGCCCCCAGCCGGGCGGCCGCCTCAGGCCTCAAGCGCCTCGACGCCTATATCGACGCCTGGGCCCAGTGGCAGCCGGAAATCCACGGCCTCGCCAAGGCTCTCATGGCCATGTTGCCAACCGATGACGCCGCCCGCGCGGCCTGGGACGACCGCATGCGTGCCCATCGCGAAGGCTGCGAGGCGGCGGTGAAGGCGCTGTCGAAAGACGGGTCCCTCGCCCCGGACCACACCATCCGTCAGGCCACGGATATTCTGTGGATGCTGCTGTCCCTCAGGAACTGGGAGCTGCTGACCCAGGACTGCGGCTGGTCGCAGAAGCGCTACCGGGATCAAACCAAACAGATGGCCCGCCAGTTATTGGTAGCGGCGTAGGGCCGGGCGGGGCGGCATATGCCATGCCCGCCCGCCGCCACCCATGGATCCTCCGGTCAAGCCGGAGGAAGGTCGGTTGGGGGGTGGTCTTTCCAATTTCCGCTGTCCCTCCGGCTTGACCGGAGGGCCCATCCGAGGTCGCGATACTCTACTGCCTGAAAAACAAGCCCTAGGTCGCCGGCGCCGTGCGGGCCTCGCTGATCACCGCCCCCAGCGCGTCGAAATCCGCCCGCAAGGGCGAGGTCTTGCGGAAGGCGAGCCCGATCTGCCGTGACGGCTCCGGCGCCTGGAAGCGCATCAGCCGCACGCCCTCCCGCGTGCCTTCCACACCAACGCTCATCTCCGGCAGCAGCGTCTGCCCCAGCCCCGCTGCCACCATCTGCACCAGCGTCGACAGGCTGGAGGCGCCGAAGCTGTCCACATTCTCGATGTCGCGCAGGCTGCAGAAGCTCAGCGCCTGCTCGCGCAGGCAGTGGCCTTCCTCCAGCAACAACAGCGGCGCGGCGTCAAGCTGGTCGAGCTTTGCCCGCCGTCCCCGCGGCTTGGGGCTGTCGGCGGGGCTGGCCAGCAGAAAGGCATCGTCGAACAGCGGCAATGTCTCGATCCCCGCCTCGGCAATCGGCAGCGCCAGCAGCGCCACGTCCAGCGTCCCGTCCTCCAGCTGCGCCAACAGATAATCCGTCAGCGTCTCGCGGATGCGCAGTTCAAGCTTCGGATACTCCGCCTTCAGCCGGGGCAGCACCGCAGGCAGCAGATAGGGCGCGATGGAAGGGATGACCCCCAGCCGCAGCCGGCCCGACAGCGGCGCCCGCTGCTCCGCCACCGCCGCGCGCATGGCGGCCAGCTCATGCAGCACGCCTGCGGCCCTTCGCGCCACGTCCTCGCCCGCCGCCGTCAGCGTGATGCTGCGCCCCCGCTCGATCAGCGGCACGCCCAGCTCACGCTCCAACTCCTGTATCTGCATCGACAGCGCCGGCTGCGACACCGCGCAATCCTCCGCGGCCCGGCCGAAATGCTTCAGCCGCGCCACCGCATCGAAATAGACAAGCTGTTTGGTGGAGATCATGAGCCATAAGATAATCTGATGAGAGTGCTCAGTAAATACGATTGGAGCTTATTTCGAAACGGTCCTAGGGTCGTCACATGGGCACAGCATTCTGGCGTGCCCAGGCAGATTATGAGGAGGCGACCCCTATGAACGACATGAGCGACGCACCCGGCTGCCCGTTCTCGGGCCATAAGAAAGTCACCAACCGCGACTGGTGGCCGAACTATCTCGACCTCAAGATCCTTCACCAGCATCCCCCCGCCGCCAATCCCATGGGCGACGGGTTCGATTACGCCGAAGCCTTCAAGAAGCTCGACCTCGATGCCGTCCGCAAGGACATCTTCGAGCTGATGGAAAACTCGCAGGACTGGTGGCCAGCTGACTATGGCCATTACGGCCCGCTGTTCATCCGCATGGCCTGGCACTCCGCCGGCACCTACCGCACGGCGGACGGCCGCGGCGGCGCGGGTTCCGGCACCCAGCGCTTTGCCCCGCTCAACAGCTGGCCGGACAACGCCAATCTCGACAAGGCCCGCATGCTGCTGTGGCCGATCAAGAAGAAATATGGCCGGTCCCTCTCCTGGGCCGACCTGATGGTCTTCGCAGGCAATTGCGCGATCGAGTCCATGGGCCTCAAGCCCTTCGGCTTCGCCGGTGGCCGCGAAGACGTGTGGGAGCCCGAGGAAGACATCTACTGGGGCTCGGAAGACGAATGGCTGGGCGACAAGCGTTATTCCGGCGACCGTGACCTGGAAAACCCGCTCGCCGCCGTGCAGATGGGTCTCATCTATGTGAACCCGGAAGGCCCCAACGGCAATCCGGACCCGGTGGCGTCCGGCCGCGACATCCGCGAAACCTTCGCCCGCATGGCCATGAACGACTATGAGACCGTGGCACTGACCGCCGGTGGCCACACCTTCGGCAAGTGCCATGGCGCGGGCGACGCCGCCCTCGTCGGCGCTGACCCGGAAGGTTCCAGCATCGTCAATCAGAGCCTCGGCTGGACCAGCACCTTCAAGAGCGGCAAGGGCGTGGACGCTATCACCAGTGGCATCGAAGGCGCCTGGACCCCGACGCCCACCAAGTGGGACATGACCTATCTGGAAAACCTGTTCGGCTATGAGTGGGAACTCACCAAGAGCCCGGCAGGCGCCAACCAGTGGGTGCCGAAAAACCTCAAGGACGAGGACCACGCCCCCACCGCCGACGGGGCCGGCAAGGCAACCATCATCATGACCACCGCGGACATGGCGATGCGCATGGACCCGATCTACGAGCCCATCGCCCGCCACTTCCTCGAAAACCCGGATGAGTTCGCCGACGCCTTCACCCGCGCCTGGTACAAGCTCACCCACCGCGACATGGGCCCCAAGCAGCTGTTCCTCGGCAAGGAAGTGCCGGACGAAGAGCTGATCTGGATGGACCCGGTGCCGGAAGTGGATCACGCGCTGATCGACGATCAGGACGTGAAGGACCTGAAGGCGAAGATCCTCGCCACCGGCCTCAGCGTCTCCGAGCTTGTGTCCACCGCATGGGCGTCCGCGTCCACCTTCCGCGGCTCCGACAAGCGCGGCGGGGCCAATGGCGCCCGCGTGCGTCTGGCCCCGCAAAAGGACTGGGAGGTCAATGACCCCTCCCGGCTCGCCAAGGTGCTGTCTGCCCTTGAAGGCGTGCAGAAGGCGTTCAACGACGCCCAGTCCGGCGGCAAGATCATGGGTGCCCTCAAGGGCAAGTCCGGCCGCAAGCGCGTGTCGCTGGCTGACCTGATCGTGCTCGGCGGCTGTGCGGCCATTGAGAAGGCGGCGAAGGATGCGGGCCATTCGGTCACCGTGCCCTTCACCCCGGGCCGCACGGATGCCACCCAGGAGCAGACGGATGCGGAGTCCTTCGAGCCCATGAAGCCGCAGGCCGATGGCTTCCGCAATTACGCAAGCGGCAAGTACTCGGTATCGGCCGAAGAGCTGCTCGTGGACCGTGCCCAGCTCCTGACCCTCACCGGTCCGGAAATGACCGTGCTGGTCGGCGGCCTGCGTGTGCTCGGCGCCAACACCGGCGGCTCCACGCACGGCGTCTTCACCGACAAGCCGGGCACCCTGACGAATGACTTCTTCGTCAACCTGCTCGACATGTCCGTGACGTGGAAGGCCCTGTCCGACGACGAGGATGAGTTCGAAGGCCGCGACCGCGCCTCCGGCGACCTCAAATGGACCGGCACCCGCGTGGACCTGATCTTCGGCTCCAACTCGCAGCTGCGCGCCCTGGCCGAGGTCTATGCCACCGAGGACAGCAAGGAGAAGTTCGTGACCGACTTCATCGCTGCCTGGGACAAGGTGATGATGGCAGACCGCTTCGACGTGAAGCGCCCCGCCAAGCCCTACGTCTAGGCCGCACGCACACCAAACAGGAAAAGGGCCGGGAGCAATCCCGGCCCTTTTTCATGTCCGCCTCTCCCATGGACCCTCCGGTCAAGACGGAGGGAAAGCGGGGTAATTTTCCCTCTCCCCTTGCGGGAGAGGGAGGGGCCCGCGCGCGTCAGCGCGTGGGAGGGTGAGGGGGCTGCAGCAGTGGTGCCTGATATCCGACGGTGTGGCGGCCGAGAGACCCACCCCCTCACCCGGTGCTTACGCACCGACCTCTCCCGCAAGGGGAGAGGTAACGGGTACCGATTGCACGAGAACCCTTCACCCCGCTCTCCCTTGCCCTCCGGCTTGACCCCAATAGGTGACGACCCGGCTGAGGAACTACTTCACCTTAATCTCCGCTCGCCCTCCGGCTTGACCGGAGGGCCTATCGGAGCCCGCGCCTCACGCGGCCCTCAGACGCGCCCATCACGCCACCATCACCAGCTTGCCGACAAGCTTGCGGTCGAGCTGGTCGCGCAGGGCCTGCGGCAGCTCCGCCATTGGCCGCGTGGTCACGGGCGCGGGCGTGAGGCTGCCATCGGCAATCCAGCCCAGAAGCGTGCCGAACTGCTCCGCCGCCAGCGCCGGGTTGGCGCGGATCTCTCCGCCCCAGTCCGCGCCCACGATCGCGCAGCGCTTGAGCAGCGGAATGTTGAGCCCCACCTTGGGAATGTCGCCTGCCGCAAACCCCACCACCAGGTGCCGCCCGCCCGGCGACAGCGACCGCATGGCCGCTTCCGCCAGCGTGCCGCCCACCGGGTCATAGACGAGATCAAGCCCGCTCTCCCGCGTAAGTGCCTTCAGCGTGTCGCGCCAGTTATCTGCCGTGTAATCAACCGCCTCATCCGCGCCGGCCGCCATGGCCGCTGCGCGCTTGTCTTCGGTCGAGGCAGCGGCGATCACCCGAAGTCCCATGGTCTTGGCAACGGCAATCGCCGCCTGGCCGACGCCGCCCGCAGCGCCCAGCACCAGCGCCGTCTCGCCCGCCTGCGCCTTGCCGCAATCCCGCCACGCATAAAGCGCCGTCGCATAGGAGATGGCAAAGCCGGCGGCGATCGCGTCGCTCATATCGTCCGGGGTCGGAAGGCATATAAGGGCAGGGGCCTTGAGCTTGTCCGCATAGGCGCCGGGTGCCGTGCCCATCACCCGCTGGCCGACCGCAAGATGGGTCACCTTGTCGCCGACTGCCGAGATGACCCCGGCAAATTCATTGCCCGGCACATAGGGCAAGGGCGGCTTCACCTGGTAGAGCCCCTGCACCAACAGCCCGTCCACATAGCCGACGCCTGCGGCGGTGACATCCACCACCACCTCCCCCGGCCCCGGCACGGGATCAGGCACCTCCTTGAAGGTGAGTGTTTCCGGCGGGCCGAATGTCTCGACGACGGCAGCTTTCATGGCAAATCTCTCCCGGTCCTGTGCCGCATCTTCGTGGGGCGGCACCTGTCTTTCGCCCCTCATGCGCGCTAACCTGCGCCAAGTCCAGACCCGTCATCCGCCACCCAGGGGCCTTTAAATGCGCAGATATCTTTCCATGCTTCCGGTTTCCGTCGCGGCATTGGCGCTTGCGGGCTGCGTCTCCTGGGGCTGGTTCGAGCCGGAAGATTTTTTCGCCCATTACGATCTGCCGCAGCAGCCGCAGTTGGCCGACGCCACCTTCTGCCACGCCTATAGCTGCCAGACGCGCTCGCAGGTGGATCTCAGGCAGGTCTGGCCCGCCGTGCGCGCGGAATTCGCCACTGTTCAGACCCCGGCGCAGGAGCGCTACGCCATGGCGCAGGCCGTGGGCCTTGTTGAAACAGCCGTCGGCCCCGTGCTCGGCACGGCGGACGACCCCGGCGGCGTGCTCAACTCAGCCTGGTCCGGTAACCCCGCCTATCAGGACTGCATCGACGAAGCGGCCAACACCACCATGCTCCTTGTGCTGATGAAACAGGACGGCCTGTTCCGTTTCCACGATGTGGACAGCCCGTCGATCCGCGGCGCCTTCATTGACGGCCGCTGGCAGCATTACACCGCCGTGGTGGAAGAGACCGCCAGCGAGGAGCGCTATGTGGTGGATAGCTGGTTCCGGGTGAACGGGCGGCCCGCGGTCGTGATGCCGTTCCAGGACTGGTACACCGGATATGGCATCCCGCCCGAGGCCGCCTGATCTTTCCTTTAGCTTTGCCCGTGCCGCGTCAGCCGCAGCAATGCATGCCCCGCAAGGCCTGACACCGTCATCGCCACCGGCGCTGACCACAATCCCCATTCAAGGAACGGGGCGACGGCACCGGTGCCCGCGGCCGCCGCCAGCATCGACACGAACAGGATAAACGAGCTGGCCCGCGCCGCATGGCTGGGGAACAGCCGCATGGCTTGCGCAAAACCCGCCCCGGCCCGCAAGCCAAAGCCTATGCAGACGGGCGTCGCCAGAAGCGCCACCATCCACCAGAGCGGCGTTCCGGCCAGCAGCACATAGGCCAGCACCGCAAAGCTGCTGCCGATCTGCAGAAGCGAGCCGAGCCGGATCATCGGGTCGACGCCGATGCGGCGGGACACGATTCCGGTGATCCAGGTAAAGCCGAGAAACGACCCCACCCACAGGATCTGCGTCAGGATGAATTCACGCGGGCCGCCCTCCATATAGGTGTCGAGCAGCACCGGCAGGCTGAAGACCAGCGTCAGCAGGCCCGCAATGGCAATGGCGTGCGACAGGGCATAGCCGAGATAGGCCGGGCTCCTCAGGAGCACCGAATAGCCCGTCAGCGCCCCGACAATATCCACATGCGCCGATTGCCGCTCCGACGGCATGGCGATGAACGCCACCACCGTGGCGGGCAGAGCCAGCAGCGCCACCAGCCAGAAATTCGCTTCCCAGCCGAACTGCGTGAACACCCACGCCCCCACGATCGGCGCAAAGGCGGGGATCACGGCGTCAATGCCGCCGATGACCGACATCGCCTGCACCGCGCGCTCCTCGCTGAACAGATCGCGGATCAGCGGCGCCGTCAGCGCAGCGCCCGCCGCTGCCGACGCGCCCTGCACCAGCCGCGCCGTGATCAGCATTTCCACCCCCGGCGCCAGGGCGCAGGCCACAGTGGCCGGGATGAACAGCAGCATGGAGGTCACCAGCACCGCCCGGCGGCTGAACACGTCACCCAGCGCCCCGATGAGAATCTGCGCAAAGGCAAAGCCCAGCGAAAACGTCACCAGCGTGAACTGCACGCTCTCCACGCTGGCACCCAGGATGCGCGGCAGCTCGGGGATCGACGGCAGATAGAGGTCGGTCGCTGCCAGCGACAGCATGTTCACCGCGACAATGGACGAGATGATGAGAAGCCGCCGCGCTTCCGTCACGCGGGCAATCGCGGGCGTATCGGGGGCGGAAGCGTCGGGGCGGTCAATGGGTTTGTCAAAAGGCATGTCGAATGGTCCGGTCAGATGGGCCGTCAGTCGGCTGCCGGGCGCATTCCATAAAAAAGCCCGGCAAAGCCGGGCGCGCATCAAATGAGATGGAAGGCTTTGCGTCAGTCTGTCATGGCCGCGCGCGTGCAGGCCGGCGCGAGAAATACGCGCGTCACGCAGTCGGACATGAAAGAGACGCAGGTCATGGGACCGGCCATCCGGGTCAATTGAAATTACGTTGCCGACAATGGGCGCCGGCGCGAGTCATGTCAATCCGGCCCGACCCCACGATTTCCGCAATTCAGAGCCCGAATTCTGCCATGTCGACAATCCGCCCCTCCGCGATGGAGCGCTGCGCCGCCAGCCCCATGGCGACCGACCGCAAGCCGTCCTCCACGGTCACAAGCGGCGGCGTGCCATTGCGGATCGCCTCCTGGAAGGCGAGATGCTGATAATAGGACGCCCCGTGATGGTGCCCCGCCTCCAGCACGCGGGCCTCCACCTCGATCCGTGTGCGGACGGTGTCATTGCCGGTGTTGAGCGTATGTGCCAGCTCGCCCTGCGGGATCGTCACTTCCAGCGCGCCTTTCGTGCCGGTCACCGTCAGGTGCTCCCGCTGTTCGAGCTGGGTCACGAACATGCACAGCTCGTGGCAGGCCCGCACGCCGTTGTCGAACTCCACGATGACAAACGCATTGTCCATGATGTCCGGCACCTCGCCGTCATAGGCCTCGTCGAGATGGTTCACGTCCTGCCCGCCGGAGGCCATCACGCGGACAGGCTCGGCACCGATGACATGCCGCATCAGGTCGAAGAAATGGCAGCTCTTCTCCACCAGCGTGCCGCCCGAATTGCGGTTGAACCGGTTCCAGTCGCCGATCTTGCGCAGGAATGGAAACCGGTGCTCGCGGATCGTCAGCATCTTCACGTCCCCCGCAGCCCCCGCCCGCACCTCGTCCACAAACCGCGTCACCGGAGGCATCCAGCGATATTCAAGCCCCATCCACACGACCCCGGGGTAGTCCGCCGTCTGATCGGCGACCCAGCGGCAATCCTCGATAGTGGTGCACAGGGGCTTTTCAATCAGCACGTGCTTGCCCGTCGCAAACACATCCTCCAGCACCGCCCGGTGGGTGTGGTTGGGCGTCGCGACAATCACCGCGTCAAAGCTGTCGGCCTCGTTCAGTAGGTCACGATAATCTTCGAACAGGGCAATCGGCGCGCCGTCCATCGTCAGCTTCGCCCAGTCGCGGGAGCCCTCATGCGGGTCCGCCGCGGCCACGGTCTCCGCCCCCTCGGTAATCGCGATATTGCGGATATGCTCATTGCCCATCATGCCCGCGCCGATAATGGCGTAACGGATGCTCGTGCGGCTGTGATCGGCGGGGGAGGGGCTCGACATTCGCGTGCTCTTCGGTCTGTGCTATGGGGCGGAGGCGAAGGGGCCGGTGCAACCGGGACCCAGACAATATGCAGGACGGCAGGGGAAATACATGTCCGATCTCGTGATCGCCAGGTCAAACCGGCGCCTCGGCCAGAGCGGCCTCACGGTCGCCCCCATCGCCTATGGCATGTGGCGCTATGCGGGCACCGATGTGGCCGATGCCACGCGCAAGGTCGAGATCGCGCTGGATGCGGGCATGACCCTGTTCGACACGGCGGACGTCTACGGCCTTGATTCCGACATGCATTTCGGCGCTGCCGAGGAGCTGTTCGGCGAGGTGCTGGCCGCACGCCCCGCCTTGCGCGACCGCATGGTGATCGCCAGCAAGGGCGGCATCATCCCCGGCACCCCCTATGACAGCAGCGCAACCTATCTGCGGAAGGCGTGCGAAGCGTCCCTCCGCCGCCTGAAGATCGACGTGATCGACCTCTACCAGATCCACCGGCCGGACATGCTGAGCCACCCGGCTGAGGTGGCCGAAACACTCACCGCCCTGCGCACGGAAGGCAAGATCCGCGAGATCGGCCTCTCAAATCACACAAGCGCCCAGATCCGCGCCCTGCAGGCCCATCTGGATGTGCCGCTCGCCACCCAGCAGCCGGAATTCTCCGCCATCGCTGTCGAGCCGGTCACCAATGGCGTGCTTGATCTGTGCATGGAAACCGGCATGACGCCGCTTGCCTGGAGCCCGCTGGCCGGCGGCCGCCTGATGCTCGAGGCCAACGAGGCGGCCACCCCCGAACTCGCCGATGTCATCATCACGCTGGACCGGCTGGCAAAGGAGCGCGGCGTCAGCCGCACGGCCATCGCGCTTGCCTTCGTGCTGGCGCATCCGTCAGCCCCCATCCCCATCATCGGCAGCCAGACCCCCGTGCGCATCGCCGACGCCATGAGCGCGCTGGACGTAACCCTCACCCGCGCCGACTGGTACGCCGTCTACGAAGCCGCCACCGGCCAGCCGCTGCCTTGACCCGCACCTGTCATGCCGTGGCTTGACCACGGCATCCAGGATTTTCTGCTGAAGTTGAGAGGATACATCATGGTACAGCAAATTGGTGACTGGACCTGGAGACTTGAACGCCAAGGTTCAATTCCTGCACTTCTTACAGGAGAGGTTGGCCTCGGCAACCTAGCAAAATTCTCCAAGAGTGAGGTCGAGGCCGCAAAGAACCTGCAAGAAGTGCTCAGCAGCCACAAGTTCGATCTGGCCGACAGTCTATGGAGAGGGGCCCGACTGATTGCAAACGGAGTAATCCTTGAGGAGTCAAATCCGTCCCTGGCTAAATCGCAAATCCTCCAAGGGCTTGCCGAGTACGACGAAAGAAGATCAGTTCCCATCGCTCAACATCGGTCCGAGTTGAACGAGCTACTCGCGCGTGGCGATATAGAGTCAGCGGCTAATTATGTGCAGAACCTAGTCCCACTGATATCGCCGCATATCCCATTCCCAGACGAATTAAGCGCAGCAGGTAGCCTCGACTCGGCAAGCGAAATTCGTCTCGCTGGGATGATCAATACAGCACTAGAGCTGAAAGATGCGCTGAGTTCCGCGATCAATGTGGGCGACCTACTGGCTGATACGCGGCTCAAACTAGAAGAGCTCCAATCGCAGTCAAATCAGATGGAGGAACGAATAGAAAGCGGAGTTAATCAAATAGAGGACAGCTTCCGAGAAAAATTAGCACTTAACCAACCCATCTCATTTTGGAAAAGCCGCGCAGGGGCACACCTAAAAGCGAGAGGTAACTGGTTTTGCGGTCTCATCGTATTGCTCACGCTATTTGTGATAGCTGGTGCAATAATCATAGCATCAACCTGGGCATCGATAACCACACTGGACCCAGCGTCTTTACCGATCCTGGCGCTAGTTCTTGGTGTTCCAACCGCGGTTGTCTTGTGGGCAATTCGCATTGTCGCGCGGGTCTATCGGAATGAAGCTGCGATGTACGATGATGCACTCGAACGGCAGACGATGTTGGAAACGTACATCGCCATGCTGGCTGGAGGAGACATGCACGTTGAGGACAGAGATCACGTCCTTCGGGCAGTCTTCCGTCCACGGACGATAGACAGCATGGACGATGGGGGTGCATCGCCAATTGCTCAGGTCGTCCAGGCATTCCGCGATGACAGCCGCAAGGAACGGTCATGACCACGCCTGTCGAAATCTCCTGGTTCTCCGCCCTGTGCGATGACGACGCCGAGTTTCTCGGCACCCAGGACCCGGCCTTCCTGTCGTCCTTCGAGCACTGCAAGACAATCGTCGATGCCGCGGAGGCGGGCGGCTTTGACAATATCCTGCTGCCCTCGGGCTATTCCCTCGGCATCGACCCCGTGGCCTTTGCCGCGGGCGTTGCGCCCAATGTGAAGAAGATGCGCCTGCTGCTGGCCGTCCGCTGCGGTGAGATGTGGCCGCCCCAGCTCGCCCGGCAGATCGCAACGCTCGACCAGATGCTCGGCGGCCGCCTGACGGTCAACATCATCTCGTCCGACATGCCCGGCCAGACCATGGAGTCCGCCCCGCGCTACCAGCGCACGCTGGAAGCCATGGAGATCGTCCGTACCCTGCTGGACGGCAAGCCCGTGGACATCGACGGCGAGCACTACCAGATGCAGCTCGACCCCATGCGCGTCGGCACCGTTTCCGGCAAATGCCCGCCCTTTTATTTCGGCGGCATGTCCCCCGCCGCCCGCGAGGTGGCCGCAAAGGCCGCTGACGTCTTCCTCATGTGGCCGGACACCAAGGATAAGGTGCAGGCGCTTGTGGACGACATGACAAAGCGCGCCGCAGCCCATGGCCGCACGCTCAAATTCGGCTACCGCGTCCACGTCATCGTCCGCGAGACGGAAGACGAGGCACGGGCCCATGCCCGCCACATCATGTCGAAGCTTGATGCGGCGGAAGGGGAGAAGCTCCGCGCCCGTGCGCTGGATGCCGCGTCCGAAGGCGTGCGCCGCCAGGCCATGATGCGCGATGCCGCCGATGATGACGGCTTCGTCGAGGACAATCTGTGGACCGGCATCGGCCGCGCCCGCTCAGGCTGCGGCGCGGCAATTGTCGGTAATCCGGATCAGGTGGCCGCCAAGCTCGAGATGTATCGCGAGATGGGCTTCTCCGCCTTCATCCTGTCGGGCTACCCGCATGCGCAGGAGGCGGACTATTTCTCCCGCCTCGTCCTGCCGCGCATCGACCACGCACCGCTCCTCGACGCCCGCGACACTTGAGACAACTAAAGCACCCGAGCCAACGCCATGGATCTCCCCAATCCCGTCGCCTATGCGATCCCCGTCTTCATCCTGTTGCTCGCTGTCGAGATCATCGCAGGCCGCAGAACCGGCCGCGCGCGCTACACCCTGAAGGACGCCTCAGCCAGCCTTACCATGGGCCTCGGCTATGTCATCATCGCCACCCTGCTGGCGGGCGTCTTCGGCACGGTCTACGCGCTCACCTATGAGCATCGCCTGTTTGATTTCGGCTTCGCCTGGTGGGCGTTCCCGGCAGCCTTCCTGCTCGATGATTTTCTCTATTACTGGTGGCACCGGTGGAGCCACGAAGTGCGCTGGTTCTGGGCCAACCATGTGGGCCACCACTCAAGCCGGCACTACAATCTCTCCACCGCCCTGCGCCAGCCCTGGACCAGCACCTTCACGGGCCTCCTGTTCCTCTGGGTGCCCATGGTGTGGCTCGGCTTCCACCCGCTGCTCATTGCCTTCGTGGGCGGGCTCAACCTCGTCTACCAGTTCTGGATCCACACGGAGATGATCCGCCGCATGCCGCGCTGGTTCGAGGCCGTGTTCAACACCCCCAGCCATCACCGCGTCCACCACGCCACCAACCCGCGCTACATCGATGCCAATTACGCGGGCGTCTTCATCATCTGGGACCGCCTGTTCGGCACCTTTGTGGCCGAGCGCGATGATGATCCGTGTACCTATGGCATCATCAAGAACCTGAAGAGCCACAACCCGCTCGTCATCGCCTTCCACGAATGGGCAGCGATCTTCCGCGACTGGTTCGGCGTCCGCTCCGCGCGGGAATGGTGGGGCTATACCTTCGGCCCGCCCGGCTGGAGCCCCGACGGCTCCCGCATGACCAGCGCCCAGCTCAAGGCAGAATGGCGCAGGGATAGCGCGGAGAACAACGCAGGGCAGGGCACCCCCGTCTAGCCCTGCAGCGACGGCTGCCCGGTCGCAGGGTCCGTCACGATCAGCGGCAGCCCTGCGTCCTTCCACGCCCCCAGCCCGCCGGCCATGTGCGTGGCTTCGCCCGCACCGCCCTCAAAGCATTTCTGCGCCGCCATGGCCGAGCGCTTGCCGACGCCGCAATGCAGGATCACCGGCCGTCCGCCGGTCGGCAGCGCGGTGGCGTCAAAGGTCGACAGCGGAAAGTTGAGCGCGCCGGGAATGCGCTCGGCGCCAAATTCGCGCGGCTCGCGCACATCGATCACCACCACCTCATGGGCATCCATCTTCGCCTTCACCTCGGCGGGGGAGAGTTCGTGCAGGATCTTGTCGCTCATCGCTCATGTCCTTCCGTGGGGTCAAGTAACTGGCCCCATCCTGCGCAGATGCAGGACGGGGCCAATGAGATAGATCAGTTTCAGTGGGCCGCGCAGGCGGTCACTCTGCCGCAGCAGGCAGCCGCGCGCCGTGAGGCCGTGCCTGGGCACCGCGAATGAGCTTGCCGTTGAGCGCGCCGGTCGGCTCACCCTCGCGGAACGCCACCACGCCGGAAACGATGCTGGCCGTATAGCCGCGCGTCTTCTGGATGAAGCGTTTGCCGCCAGCCGGCAGGTCATAGACGATCTCCGGCCGGTCCATGGTGAGGTTGTCGAAGTCGATGACATTCACATCCGCCTTCATGCCCGGCGCCAGCACGCCGCGGTCATAAAGCCCCACGAGCTCCGCCGTCTTTTTCGTCTGCCCGCTGATCAGCCACTCCAGCGGCAGCCTGTCGCCGCGCGTCCGGTCACGGCCCCAATGGGTCAGAAGCGTCGTCGGGAAGCTGGCGTCGCAGATGATGCCCACATGCGCTCCGCCGTCGGACAGACCAAACGCCGTGTTCGGGTGCTTCAGCATTTCTTCCACATAGGAGAGGTCGCCCGGCAGATAGTTCATCAGCGGGTAATAGATCAGCGCTTTGCCGTCATCTTCCGCCATCCAGTCCAGCAGCACCTCGCGCGGGTCACGGCCCTCGCGCTTGGCATGGGCCTCCACGCTGTCATCAGGCGAGGGTTCATAATTGGGCGGGCTGCCCAGCTTGAACATCTTGTGGAACCAGGAGAACAGCTGCGTGGAAATCTCGCCTTCCTTGAACTCCACCTTCTCCGCCAGCAGCCGGGCGCGGAAGTCCGGGTCGCGGAGCGCTGCAACCTGCGCGTCCAGCGTGCGCGGCATGATCTCGTGCCAGGTCTTGTAGAGCAGGAACGGATTGAGCGATGCCGTCAGCCCCATCACCACGCCGGTGGGCCGGGCCGGCACCTGGCCGCGCATCGGCAGGCCGTCCTTGTTGGCCTGGGCGATCTTGTCCAGCACCGTCCGCCAGATGTCCGGGTGCCGGTCATCCTGCTCGATGGTGAGCGACAGCGGGCGGCCTGAAATCTCGACCACCTTGCGCAGCATGTCGAATTCCCAGTCCACGTCCCGGAAATCGGCGATCAACTGAAACACCCCCTTATTGGCCCGCTTCATCGCCTCGGCGATGCCGTTCAGTTCCATCGCTTCGGACTTGTAGGTCGGCGTGTGCTCGCCATCCTTGTCGCGGTGCTTTTCCGTCCGCGAGGTGGAGACGCCCAGCGCGCCGGCATTGAGCGCGTCTTCCACAAGCTGCGCCATCTTCGCCGTGTCGTCCTCGGTCGCAGGCTCCAGCCGCGCCCCGCGCTCGCCCATCACATAGGCGCGCAACGCCCCGTGCGGCAGTTGCAGGCCCACATCCAGCGCCAGCGGCGATTTCTCGACCGTGTCCATATAGTCCGGGAAGCTTTCCCAGCCCCACTTGATGCCCTCAAAAAGCGCCGTACCCGGAATGTCCTCCACGCCTTCCATCAGCCCGATCAGCCACTGGTGCCGGTCCGGCGCGCAAGGCGCAAACCCCACGCCGCAATTGCCCATCACGGCGGTGGTGACGCCATGGAAGGTGGAAGGCTGCAGATAGGGGTCCCAGGTCACCTGCCCGTCATAATGCGTATGCGGATCAACAAAGCCCGGCGTGACGATCTGCCCCTTGGCGTCGATCTCCTCGCGGCCTGCGCCTGTCACCGTGCCGACGGCGGTGATGGTCGCCCCGTCAATGGCGATACCGGCCTCATAGGGCTTGCCGCCCAGCCCGTCATAGACAAGCCCGTTCCTGATCACGAGATCATGCATCGGGGGGTCCTCCTGAATTTTGTTTTATGGGGCAAGTTTGGCCTGCCGTTGCCGCCACTTCAACCACAGCCCGTACGGGGATATCGCACCGGCGGAACGGTGATGGTGGCCTTGCGCTTCCGCCTGCCCCGTGGCTACTAGGTGCGTGCTCTCACGCTAGAAAAAGGCCAGCCTTTCCATGCAACTCGCCAAGAATTCGCTTGATGTCGGGCTCTTCACCAATGCACCGGAGGAGGTGTCGGCATTCTGGTGTGAGCACGCCCATGTGCAGTTCGACCATGTCCTGCCGGTATCCCGTCAGGTCCGGCAGCACCGCCACACGCTTGACGGCGCGGTACTGAAGATCAACCACGCCAAAGACCCGCTGCCACCACGCGGCACCGCGGGCTATCTCCGGCTGCTGGTTGCCTGTCCGGATGCCGCAGAGCCTGAGACCATGACGGACCCCGACGGCAATGAACTTGTCCGCTGGCCCGCGGGACGTGACGGCATCAATCACTGGGCGCTGGAACTGGCCACCTTGTCGGTCGACGCCTTCATGGCGTTTTACCGCGACGCTGTGGGCTTGCCGGTTGATGAGACCATGCCCTGTGCGGTGGCCTGTGGCCAAAGCCGCATTGTTGGCCGCATCACATCCGATGTCCCGGACCGCGCCGACAATGATGTGATGATGCGCCCCGGCCTGCGCTATTCGACAATTCAGGTGTTTGATGTGGATGCGGAATATGCCCGCATTGTCGGCCATGACCCGGCCTACGGTGCGCAGGAACCAAAAACACTCGGCAAGACGGCGCGCATTGCCTTCATCCGCGACCCGTTTGGCAACTGGATCGAATTGTCCCAGCGTGCCTCGCTGACCGGCCCGCTGCCCGAATGAGATCTATTGTTGCTGCCAGCGAAAAAATAATTCCCTGTTTGAGCGGTTAATGCGCGCAGGGGATTGGCCCATCTTCCGGTTATCGCAATTCAGTGTCCGGCCGCACCCGGATCACGCGCAAACCGGAGATCTCTGATGGCCCATCCCAAGCAGCAGACAGAAACGCCGATCACCGTCCTGCATATCGACGCCAGCGCCCGCAGCGCAGGCTCCGTCACCCGCGGCCTCAGTGCCCGCATTGTTGATCAGCTGACCGCGCGCCATGGCGATGTGCATGTCATCCGCCGCGACCTCGCCGGAGGCGTGCCCTTCATCACCGAGGCCTTCACCGCTGCCATCAACACACCGGAAGATCAGCGCACGTCCGAGCAGGTGGCGGCCCTCGCCACTTCCGACGCGCTGGTGGCCGATCTTCAGGCCGCCGACATCGTGGTCATCGGCACCCCGATCTACAATTTCGGCGTCCCCGCCGTCTTCAAGGCCTGGTTCGACCAGGTGGCCCGCGTTGGCATCACGTTCCGCTACACCGAAAACGGCCCCGTCGGCCTGCTTGAAGGCAAGAAGGCCTATGTCGCCATGGCCTCCGGCGGCACCCGGCTTGGCTCGGAGATCGACTTCGCCTCCACCTGGCTGCGCCACGCGCTGGGCTTCATCGGCATCCATGATGTGGAACTGATCGGCGCCGGCCGCGTGCTGGCGGACGATGAGGCCGTGGCCCGCGCGGAAGAGGCCGTGGCCCGCATCGCCGCCTGACACCGGCGGAACGCTTGTAAACCGGCAGTCAACAGCAGGTGACTTGCGTTCCCCGCGCCGGATGGCCACCTTTCCTGAAAACCACATGCAGCAGGGAAGGGGGCCATCCATGGTCGGTACGCATGACATTGGAGCGCAGGGCGGGCACGGCGTCACCGCCATCCGCACACCGGACGCACGTTTCACCGATCTGCCGGATTATCCCTTCGCGCCGCATTATGTGGCGGTCGCGCCGGGCCTTGAGATGCACTATGTGGACGAAGGCCCGCGCGACGGCCCCGTTGTCCTGCTGCTGCACGGCCAGCCGAGCTGGAGCTATCTCTACCGCAAGATGATCCCGCCGCTGGCCGAGGCCGGCTTCCGCGTCATCGCGCCGGACCTGATCGGCTTCGGCAAGTCCGACAAGCCCATCACCAAATCCGCCCACACCTATGCGGGCCATGTGGCGTGGATGCGCAGCTTCATCGAAAAGCTCGACCTCACCGGCATCCATGTCTTCGTGCAGGACTGGGGCGGCCTCATCGGCCTGCGTGTGCTGGCGGAGGTGCCGCAGCGCTTTGCGTCCCTCACCGCAGGCAATACGGGCCTGCCCGCAGCCCCGTTCCCCATGTCGCTGATCGGCCGCTGGCTGATGCGCTACAAGGCCTGGCGCAAGGGCGACAGCATCACCTCAATGGACAAGATCGCAGGCTTCCCGGATTGGATTGCCCATGCCCGCTACGCCCGCGAGTTCAACCCCGGCGCCACGGTGCAGGCCGCAACCATCCGTGAGCTGACGGATGATGAGGTCGCCGCCTACCAGGCCCCCTTCCCGGACGAACCCTACATGATGGGCCCCCGCGCCATGCCCTGGCTCGTCCCCAGCGAACTGGCCCAGGGCCATGCCGCCTGGAAGACGCTCGAAAAACTCGACCTCCCCGTCCTGCTCCTGTTCTCCGACAGCGACCCCGTCACTGCAGGCCAGGACAAGGTCTTCGCCAAGCGCCTCAAAGGCACCAAAGGCCAGCCCCACGCCACCATCGCCAACGCCGGCCACTTCCTCCAGGACGACAAGGGAGAAGACATCGCGGCAAAGATGATCCCCTGGCTGAAGACGCTTTAGGCAGGACCCACACCACAATTCCCTCTCCCCTTGCGGGAGAGGGAGGGGCCCGCGCGCGTCAGCGCGTGGGAGGGTGAGGGGGCAGCAGCGGTGACGACCATTCTCCGCCTATGTAATTGCGGACAGGCCCACCCCCTCACCCGGTGCTGCCGCACCGACCTCTCCCGCGAGGGGAGAGGTGTTTTTTCCCACGCCCACACAAATTCCCGCATCCCTCCGTCTTGACCGGAGGGCCCACTCGCCTCGGCTGATTGGCGCAGCGCCGGAAGCAAGGGCGCTCACCCGTCCCCATGCACTGCGGCAAGCGGCACCGAGAGTAGACCCTCCGGTCAAGCCGGAGGGATACGGTTGGAGGAGATGGGGCAGGACCGACCCCGACGCCCACCCCCAATGTCTCCCACCCACCCGCCCGACCGGGCGCCGGCGCTTTCGCGCCGCCCCGCGGAGGCGCTGCGCGCCGTGAGCGCCAAAATGACCGAATCTGAGGGGTGCGCAGGACTAGCGACGCGGCTTGTCTTCGTGCAAGAGTCCACGCCGGGATGTGAGAGCCCTGCCCCAAAAGAGCGGAAATCCGCCGGTTTTCAGGGGTCTCGCAGGGGAGATGGGCCCCGGCCGCACGCGGAAATGACCGTGAGTCGGCCAACCGGGCCTGTCCGGACGAGAATTTACGATCCGCCGCCGCCCGTTTCGGGCGTCACCGGCATCAACACGGGAGTAAAGACGTGAAGGAAGCCCTCCAGTTCTACATCAATGGCCAGTGGGTTGACCCCGCCACGCCGAAGACCCTCGAGGTCGTCAACCCGGCGACGGAAGAGCCCTGCGCCACCATTTCCATGGGCTCCGAGGCTGATCTCGACAAGGCTGTCGCCGCCGCCAAGGCCGCCTTCCCGGCCTGGTCCGCCACCTCGCGCGAAGACCGCGTGAAGATCTTCGAGAAGATCATCGAGGTCTACCAGACCCGCTATGACGAGATCGCCGAGACGATCTCCACCGAGATGGGCGCCCCCATCTGGCTCGCCAAGGCCGCCCAGGCCGCCACGGGCCTGGCCCACTTCCAGACCAACATGGAAGTGCTGAAGAACTACGCCTTCGAGGAAACCCGCGGCACCACGCAGATCGTCAAGGAGCCGATCGGTGTGTGCGGCTTCATCACGCCGTGGAACTGGCCGGTCAACCAGATCGTCTGCAAGGTCGCCCCGGCCCTGGCCGCCGGCTGCACCATGGTGCTGAAGCCGTCTGAAGTGGCGCCGATGAACGCCATCATCCTGGCGGAAATCCTCCACGAAGCCGGCGTGCCCGCCGGTGTCTTCAACCTGGTGAATGGTGACGGCCCGTCCGTCGGTGCGCCGCTGTCCGCCCACAAGGACGTGGACATGGTGTCCTTCACCGGCTCCACCCGCGCCGGCATTCTGGTCGCCAAGGCCGCAGCCGACACGGTGAAGCGCGTGACCCAGGAACTCGGCGGCAAGTCGCCGAACATCATCCTCGAAGACGCCGACCTCGAAAAGGCCGTCGCCGGCGGCATCCAGGGCGTGATGATGAATTCGGGCCAGTCGTGCAACGCGCCGACCCGCATGTTCGTCCCCGCCTCCAAGAACGACGAAGCCAAGGCCATCGCCAAGGCGGCTGCCGAGCAGGTCAAGGTTGGTGATCCGTTCACGGACGGAACCACCATCGGTCCGGTTGTGTCTGAAGTTCAGTACAACAAGATCCAGGACCTCATCCAGAAGGGCATCGACGAGGGCGCAACGCTCCTCACCGGCGGCGTCGGCCGTCCGGACGGCCTCAACAAGGGCTACTATGTCCGCCCGACCGTCTTCGCCGACGTGACCCCGGACATGACGATCTCCCGCGAGGAGATCTTCGGCCCGGTGCTGTCGATCCTCTCTTACGAGACCGAGGAACAGGCTATCGAGATGGCCAACGACACCGAATACGGCCTGTCGTCCTACGTCCAGTCCGGCGACATCGAGCACGCCCGCAAGGTGGCCTCGAAGATCCGCGCCGGTGACGTGCACCTCAACGGCGCGGGCCCGGACTTCAACGCCCCCTTCGGCGGCTACAAGCAGTCCGGCAACGGCCGCGAATGGGGCGAGCACGGCTTCGAGGAATTCCTCGAAACCAAAGCCATGCTCGGCTACCAGGCCGCGTAACCCGACGCGACCCCCCTCTAAGACAAGACCCCCCCGGCGGATCCATCCGCCGGGGGGTTTTCGTTAGACGCCGCCGCTCCATACATCGTTGTCATCAAAACTCCAGGCGAAAGCTCGACCGGAGGCATTCCATAAGGCGTCGAAAGCCGGTCGCATTAACCTGTGGAGTTCGTCTCTGTCAGGGATGCTTTCGAAGAATGTCGTCGGCAAAGCGAGGACAGGTCGATCAAATGGATCGCTTCTATTGTTGTCCAACATACTTTCAGAGATTGCCAACTTAGCACCGTGAACCTCTTGAAGGGTTACAAAGACAAGGTGAGGTGGATTGATATTTAAGCGAGAAAGTATATGCATCCATGGTAGTAAAGAACCCAGTACGCGCTCTTCAATATGGTGTGCTGCTACATAGCCTTGGTCTTTAAGTGTTTGGACAAACCCATTTTCCACAGATTCCATTACTCCGGAACGATATAACTGAATGTAAGAATCGCCCAAAGTTCCATGCCGTTCCGAACCCAAGTATCCGTCTATATTGAATCTTCCGGTAAAGCAGACGCCTTCAAGGGTGCGGAGGCTCTTGCAATCGGTGTGTGCGCTTCTCATGTCGATTGTCTCGGCGGGCTTTGAGAAACTTCGAAGAGGTACAAGGTGTACCGAAAGTTTTCCGCGCTTGTCGGACAAAGTCGCGGGACCGTGATTCTTACGAATCTTTTCAATTCTGTTCTCGACAAAGCTCTCTATAAGGGTTTGTAATTCGGCCCCTCTAGTCACGAGCGTTCTGATTGACTCGGTGCTCAAATAATCGACTCCAGACGAGTTGCGTGCATAAAAGCGATGGTCACCTTTGTGAATGACTTTATGTGGCGCATTCCAGCTTTCAGGAACTCGAACGAAAAAGCAGTGGCCTTCATCGACTTTTACAGCCCTGATCAACAACCCTTGGATTGGTGGGGATATACCATCTCGAGCTAGATTATTCATTCTTAGTACTTCTTCATCTGGGTCCACTTTCTGAGGGTAAATGGATGTCGCAACGCCCTCTTCTTCATCCATCCCTATAATAAGATGGCCGCCCGAGGTGTTAGCCAGTGCGGAGATGTCTTTCAGGAATTCCCGCTTCTCAGCAGGCTCGCTCCCGTAGATTTCTCTCTTGAAATCTAATCGGTGTCCTTCCGGCACCGAGTTTTCAATCAGTTGCTTAATGTCAGATTCAGTGACTGAATCGAAGTCGAGATGATCAAGCATTGATGATTCCACAACTGTATTGTTGGGGGCATTAAGGCACACGATATCAGCAATCATGCCAGAAGATTTGCACGGCAATTCCACAAAATTGAATCGAGGAGCATTTCGATCGTTACGAGCCGGGCCAGTTATCGAGCGCAATGGTTCAAAGCGCTGCCGACTAGTCAGGCCGCACACCCAGAGTCCCAAGGGAAGCGAGCTGGCGTGATGCAAGAAGCACAAAACGAGCTAACGAAAGAGATCAAACACACAACGCGCCCGACAGGGCGTCGGCCGGTCAGGCCGCCCACCCGGAGCCCCGAGCGAAGCGAGCTGGCGTGAGGGAATAATGCCGTGAGGGAATAATGCCGTGAGGGAATAAATGGTGCCGCGAGAGAGAATTGAACTCTCGGCCTCACCCTTACCAAGGGTGCGCTCTACCACTGAGCTACCGCGGCGAAAGCTTCAAGCCGGTGCAAAATGCGCCAAAACCGCAACAATTGGGTTAACGCGCCCGGCGAAGGAGGCCGGAAACTGCCATAAGCGGTCATCGGCTGCAATAGGGGTTTTCGCTTTCATGCAATCCCTCCCGGCTCCGCCTCCGGACCTGTGTGCGGCGGCGTCGTTCTGCCCGGAAACCCGCGCCTTGCGGGCCCCGCTTGACGCCCGCCGGGTCCCTTTGCAGGATCGCCCCGCACCGCCTGTTTATGCCTCCAGTTCAGCGACCCTGCCAGCCCGATGCCCGCCGACACATCCCCGCCGTCCCGCAAAGCCCAGAGCGGAAAGCCCGCGGGCCGGACCCAGCCGTCCGGCCGTCAGGCGCGCCAGGCCGCAGCCCTCAAGGCCAATCTCCAGCGCCGCAAGCAGCAGGCCCGCGCCCGCCGCTCGTCGTCAGCCGATACGGAAGAAATGGGCGCGGCAGATGGGGCAGGGGAGGCCGGGCCGCAGGCTGACAATAACTTGCCCCCGGACAGAACCCCTCCCGGCCGTTAAGACTTTCGCCTCTCTCATGCCCTATTGGCAGGGCACATCCGCTATAAGCAGCCGCTCGGGCCGTGCAGGCCTGACCGCAGACAGGATGGGCGGGCAGCCGCTGCCCCGCCGCCACGATTTTCACGACCACGCATTCCGGGGACACCTCAATGGACAGGATCAGGCTTACCGGCGGCAACCCGCTTAACGGGGAAATTCCCATTTCCGGCGCCAAGAACGCCGCCCTGCCGCTGATGATCGCGAGCCTCCTGACCGACGAGCCGCTGGTCCTCACCAACGTCCCGCGCCTCACCGACATCGCCACCCTGGCCCGCCTGCTGGCGGAACTCGGCGTCGAGATCGAGGTGCTCAATTCCAGCGGTGCGTGGGAAACCCTGACCACCCCCATCGAGGGCCGCCTCACCCTGGCCAATGAGCAGGCCAGGCGGCTTGCGGGCTTCGGGCCGGACGCCACCTACAAGCCCGGCGGGCGCACCCTGCGCCTCACCGCCAGGACCATCGCCAGCACGCACGCGGACTATGATCTCGTCTCCAAGATGCGCGCCAGCTTCTGGGTGCTCGGCCCGCTGCTGGCCCGCTGCGGCCACGCCGATGTGTCGCTGCCTGGCGGCTGCGCCATCGGCACGCGCCCGGTCGATCTGCACCTGCAGGGCATGGAAAAGCTCGGTGCCACCATTGAGCTCGACAAGGGCTATGTGATCGCCGCAGCGAAGGACGGCCTCAAGGGCGCCGAAGTGCGCTTCTCCATGCCGTCGGTCGGGGCCACCCACAATGTGCTGATGGCCGCCGTGCTGGCCGACGGCGTCACCCGCATCGAAAATGCCGCCCGCGAGCCTGAGATCACCAATCTGGCCGACTGTCTCAACGCCATGGGCGCGAAGATCGAAGGTCTCGGCACCTCCACCCTCACGGTCACCGGCGTCGAGCGCCTGCATGGCGCCGAAGTCGCCGTCGTGTGCGACCGCATCGAGGCCGGCACCTATGCCATGGCCGCCGCCATGACCGGCGGGGACGTGACGCTCTCAGGCGTTGACGCCAGCCTGTTCGAAGCTGCCCTCCAGGCACTGACCGCCGCTGGCGTCGATGTGGATGTCACCCCGGCTGACAACACCATCCGTATCCGCCGCAACGGCACGGCCCTGTCGCCCGTCGACATCGTCACCCAGCCTTACCCGGCCTTCCCGACAGACCTGCAGGCCCAGTTCATGGCGCTCATGACCATGGCCGACGGCAACGCCCAGATGACCGAGACGATTTTCGAGAACCGCTTCATGCATGTGCAGGAGCTTGCCCGCCTCGGCGCGCTCATTTCCCTGCATGGCGACCGCGCCATCGTCTCGGGCGTTAAATCCCTGCGCGGGGCCCCCGTCATGGCGACGGATCTGCGCGCCTCCGTCAGCCTCGTCATCGCGGGCTTGGCGGCGGAAGGCGAAACCGTTATCTCTCGCGTCTATCATCTGGACCGTGGCTTCGAGCGGCTTGAGGACAAGCTGTCCGCCTGCGGTGCCGACATTTCACGCCTTCCCGGCTAGGGTCAGCTCATGAAGCCTTTGCGCCTGCGCATCGAGGATCAGGACGATCTCAACGTGGTATCCGCCCATCTTCAGGATGCGGTGACCGCGGTGGGCGACTTCGCCTTCGAGCCAAAGCGCCGCCGCTTCGCCTGCGTGGTCAACCGTTTCGCCTGGGAGGCGGAAGGCACGGCCCGTCTCGGCCCCCGCCGTCATTTCCGCGTCCGCGCGGGGCTGCATTTCGATGATGTGCTGGCTGTCCGCAGCCAGAACATCCGCCAGGATGCCAAGGACGCGATCGTCTCCCTGCTGGCGGTCCGCTTCGAGCCCTCCGCCACACCGGAAGACCCCGCGGGCACGATTACCCTGGATTTTGCCGGCGGCGGCACGATTGCGCTGGACGTGGAGTGCCTTGAGGGCCATTTGACCGATATCACCGGTCCGTGGGAAACCCGGCATAAGCCGGCACATGATCTGGACGCCTGACCTCAGCCGTCCCCAGCCGTCCGTAGCTCCCGGCCCCTGACCGTCATCCGTCCAGGCCCCTTTTTGAAGCAGACCGCCATGACCGCCCGCACAGCCCCCCGCCGCCTCGACGCGCGCGCTGAAGATTTTGAAGCATCCTTCGCCGAATTGCTGACCGCCAAGCGCGAGACCGCGGTGGACGTCAACAATGACGTGGCTGCCATCATCGCCGAGGTGCAGGCAAAGGGCGACGACGCGGTCATCGCCTGCACCAACAAGTTCGACCGCCTCAACCTCGAAGGCCCGGAGGATCTACGCATCCCCCAGGCGCGGCTTGATGCCGCTGCCGCCCAGGTGCCGTCCGAAACGCTTGAGGCCCTGAAGCTTGCAGCCGAGCGCATCGAGGCGTTCCACGCCCGCCAGATGCCCCAGTCCATGAGCTTCACGGATGAGGCGGGCGTCGAGCTGGGCCACCGCTGGTCGGCGGTGGATGCCGCGGGTCTTTATGTGCCCGGCGGCACGGCGGCCTATCCGTCGTCCGTGCTGATGAACGCAATCCCCGCCCGCGTGGCAGGGGTGGAGCGCGTGGTCATGGTGGTGCCGACGCCGGATGGGGTTGAAAACCCGCTGGTGCTCGCCGCCGCCAGGCTGGCAGGCGTCACCGAGGTCTACCGCATCGGCGGCGCCCAGGCGGTGGCAGCCCTGGCCCACGGGACCGATACCATCGCGCCCGTCGACAAGATCGTTGGCCCCGGCAACGCCTATGTGGCCGCCGCCAAGCGCCAGGTCTTCGGCACCGTCGGCATCGACATGATCGCCGGCCCGTCCGAAATCCTCGTCGTGGCCGATGGCGAGAACGACCCTGCCTGGATCGCCGCTGACCTGTTGAGTCAGGCCGAGCACGACCCGTCCTCCCAGTCGATCCTCATCACCGATGATGCAGCCTTCGCCGACGAAGTGGCCAGGGCCGTCGCGTCCCAGCTGCAGCAGCTGAGCCGCCAAGACACCGCGACCGCAAGCTGGCATGATTTCGGGGCCATCATCACCGTCCCGTCGCTCGCTGACGCCGTGCCGCTCGTTGATCGTCTGGCCCCGGAACATCTGGAGCTTGCCGTCACAGACCCGGACGCCCTGGCCGACAGGATCCGCCACGCAGGCGCCATCTTCCTTGGCCGCTACACGCCCGAGGCGGTGGGGGATTATGTGGCCGGCACCAACCACGTGCTGCCCACGGCCCGCTCGGCGCGGTTCTCGTCCGGCCTGTCAGTGCTTGATTTCATGAAGCGCACTTCGCTTGTGCGCTGTGACGCCGACAGCCTCGGCCGCATCGGCCCCGCCGCGGTGGCGCTCGCGGATGCCGAGGGGCTTGAGGCTCATGGCCGCTCCGTCTCCGTGCGGCTCAATCGCTGAGGCCGCAAGAGCTATGTTTGCGCCGCCCGAACGCATAGACTGGGCGCGCATTGTCCACCGCCGGACCCCTTCATGACCGACACCCCGTCTTCCCCCCAGGATGCCAACCCGAAAAAGCGCATCGCGTCGATCGTGCTGGACGAGTCGGCCGTGGTCCGCCGCACGCCGGAAGTGGACCACGAGCGCAAGGTCGCGATCTTCGATCTGCTGGAGGAAAACAGCTTCGCCCCCGTCGGCAGCGATGCGGGCCCCTACAATCTGCACCTGTCGATCGAGGAAAACCGCCTCGTCTTTGATATCCGCGATGAGGCCGAGGAGCCGCACGGCAAGGTCATCCTGTCCCTGTCGCCCTTCCGCCGCATCATCAAGGACTATTTCCTGATCTGCGAAAGCTATTACGAGGCCATCCGCTCGGCCTCGCCCTCCAAGATCGAGTCCATCGATATGGGCCGCCGCGGCCTGCACAATGAAGGCGCAACGCTGCTGGCCGAAAGGCTCGACGGCAAGATCGCCATCGACCACGATACCGCCCGCCGCCTCTTCACGCTCATCTGCGTCCTGCACATGAAAGGCTAGGCCTCCATGCGCGGCCCCCATGGAGAAGACCTGCCGGACGCGATCCTGTTTGCCTGTGGGCAGAATGCCGTGCGCTCACCCATGGCCGCCGGCATCATGAAGCTGCTCTACGGCAAATATGTCTATGTGGATTCGGTCGGCGTGAGGGCAGGGGATCTGGACCCCTTCGTCATCTCGGTGATGGACGAACTCGGCGTCGATGTAACCAAGCACAAGCCCCGCAGCTTCGATGAGCTGGAGGATACGAGCTTCGACCTCATCATCTCCCTCACGCCTGAAGCCCAGCACAAGGCGGTGGACCTGACCCGCGCCATGGCGGCGGATGTGGAATACTGGCCCACCCACGATCCCACCCTCGTGGAAGGCGCCCGCGAGACCCGCCTGGCCGCCTATCGCGAGGTGCGCGACACGCTGATGGACCGCATCAAGGAGCGCTTCGGCTGGCAGGCCACCCCCGGCGGGTAGGGGCTGCACGGCTTCATTGGCGTCCCGCGCCCGTGAAACTTGATTTTATGGGCCTGAATGCCCATTCTCCCGCTCAATTCACGGACATTGCATGCCCAGTCCGCCCCTCGAGGCGCCGACAGGCGCATGTCCGGTTCAGTCGGACGGACGCGTCCGGCCAAAATCAAAGACGCGAGAAAGGCCTCAATGGCAAAAGAAGAAATGCTCGAGTTCCCGGGAACCGTTGTGGAACTGCTCCCCAACGCCACTTTCCGGGTCCAGCTTGAAAACGATCACGAGATCATCGCCCACACCGCCGGCAAGATGCGCAAGAACCGCATCCGCGTGCTGGCCGGCGACAAGGTGCTGGTCGAGATGACGCCCTACGACCTCACCAAGGGCCGCATCACCTACCGCTACAAGTAGGTGCTGGCCGGGTGAGGACGCGTCCCCCCCTGATCCTGGCAAGCGCTTCGCCGCGCCGCCTGGATCTGCTTGCGCAGATCGGCATCACCCCGGACGAGGTGGTGCCCGCCGACATCGACGAGACCCCGGCCCGGGGTGAACTGCCCCGGCCCCATGCCCAGCGCCTGGCGCAGGACAAATGCCGGGCCGTCGCCGCCAGCCATCCCGATGCGTTCGTGCTGGCCGCCGACACGGTGGTCGCCGCCGGCCGCCGCATCCTGCCCAAGGCGGAGGACGAAGCGACCGCGCGGCGCTGCCTTGCCCTGCTGGCGGGCCGCAATCACCGGGTCTTCACCGGCATTGCCCTGTCCGCCCCCGGCGGCACAGTCTCAGCCCGGGTTATCGAGGCCCGCGTGCGGATGAAGCGGCTGTCGCAGGCGGAGACCGACGCCTACATCAAAAGCGGTGAATGGCACGGCAAGGCGGGCGGCTATGCCATCCAGGGCCGCGCCGCCGCCTTCATCCCGGCCATCACCGGCTCCTATAGCGGGGTTGTCGGTCTGCCGCTGGCGGAAACCCTCGACTTGCTGCGCGGGGCGGGATACGTCGCAGAATCAACACACTAGCAGGCACCCGGGGCCAAGGGACCCGGGGTGCGGCTGGCTTTTTCCGCCTTTTGCAGCCTAAACTTGTGGCGAACCCACAATTCGAGTCACCAGTCCTTCCATGAGCGACGAAATTCTCATCAATGTCGGTGTCGGCGAAACGCGTATTGCGCTCGTTGATGAAGGCGTGTTGCGCGATCTGGTGATCGAACGCAGCGTGGACGACAGCGCCCACGGCCCCTGTTCGGCAGGCACCACCGGCGCCAGCCTCGTCGGCAATCTGATGATCGGCCGCGTCGAACGCGTGCTCCCCGGCATGCAGGCAGCCTTCGTCGATATCGGCCTGCCGCGCTCGGGCTTCCTCGGCGTGCGCGAGGCACAGTGCCTGTGTGAGCTCATGGGGCTCGACAATGCCCGCAATCAGGGCCGCATGCCGCGCATCAATGACTGCGTCCGAGAGGGCGAGAAGGTGCTGGTGCAGGTCCTGAAGGACCCCATCGGCGACAAGGGCCCGCGCCTGTCCGCCAATGTCACCATTCCCGGCCGCCTACTGGTGCTGGTGCCGCATCAGCCCGGCGTCGCCCTGTCGCGCCGCATCGAGGATGAAGACGACCGCGCCCGCCTGACCGAGCTGGTGCAGCGCGTCTGTGCCGACGTCGCCGAAAAGGAAGAAGGCGATGATCTCGCCCGCGCCGGCTGGATCGTCCGTACCGCCGCCCTTCAGGCCGATGAGGATGCGCTTGAGCGCGACGCCCGCCATGTGCTGGAGACCTGGCGCGAGGTACGCGAGCGCGCCAAGGGCATGAACGGCCCCGCCACCGTCTTCAAGGAACTGGGCCCGGTGCAGCGCGTGCTGCGCGATCACCTGAACGAAGAAACCGGCAGTGTACTGATCGATGACGCCGACGCCTATGTGAAGGCGCGCGCCTATTGCGATGCGGTCATGCCGGGCTATGCGGGGCGGCTCAAGCATCACGCGGCCCGCACCCCGCTCTTTGCCGCCTATGGAGTGGAAGACGAGATCGAGGCTGCGCTCTCGTCGCGGGTCGAGCTGCCGTCCGGCGGCTGGATCACCGTTGAACGCACCGAGGCGCTCACCGCCATCGACGTCAATTCCGGCAGCTTCACCGCCGCCACCGATCTTGAGCAGACCAGCCGCCGCATCAATCTGGAGGCGGCGGATGCCATCGCCCGCCAGGTCCGCGTGCGCGGCGTCGGCGGCCTCGTCATCATCGATTTCATCCACCTGGCCGAGGAAGAGCACCGGCAGGAAGTGGTGGCCCGGCTTGAGGCCGGCTTTGAGGGCGACCGCACCCCCACCCAGATCCTGCCCATGAGCGAGTTCTCGACGGTGGAGATGACCCGCAAGCGCGTGCGCGAGCCGCTGGACCGCCTGCTGCTGGAACCGATCCGCCGCGACGCCAACAAGACCCGCGCCACCGTTGCCTACGAGGCCCTGCGCGCCACCGAGGCCGCAGCCGCCGACCAGCCCGGCCGCGCGCTGACCCTGCATGTGTGCCCGCCGGTGGCGGAATGGCTCGAAGAATCGGGCCTCATGCCCCAGCTGCGCGCCCGCCTCGGCGTGGACGTGACCCTGCACCCGGTCGACGGCGCCCGCCGCCACCATATCGACATCGCCGCCGGCGCCTGACGTCGGCCCGGCACCCGGCATCACCAGCAAGGCCCCTCAGCCCATGCCCCGCGCCAAAGCCAAATGCACCACTTGCGGCAAGCCCGTCGTGCAGGCCTACCGCCCCTTCTGCTCCAAGCGCTGCGCCGATGTGGACCTGTCCCGCTGGCTCGGCGGCAGCTACGCGATCCCCGCCGTAGAACCCCCCGATGAATGGGACATGGCCGCAGCCATCCGCGAGCAGGACACCGACCCGGGCAAGCTCCATTGACCGGCACTGACCGCCACTGACCGTCACGCGGCATGCCCCCGCAGCCGTCCGGGCGCTGCCGCAAAAAGAAGCCCGAACCCCCCGCCACGGGCTGGACTTACCCGCCAGTTTTGCCTATAAACCGCGGCCTTGGCTCCCGGCGCCCGCCGGCTTTCCGCCACCAACCGGAAATTCAAAAGCAGCCATCCTGCCCAGGTAGCTCAGTTGGTAGAGCATGCGACTGAAAATCGCAGTGTCGGTGGTTCGATTCCGCCCCTGGGCACCACTTTCCTCTCCCGCATGCACCACACCACCGCAAAACAACAAAGGCGGCACCCGTGGGCACCGCCTTTCTGTCGTTCTGCGCTGTGGGCTTGCGCCCTACGCCGCCTGGATCTTCGAGATGAAGGCGTGGATGCTGCCCTTGAGGTGATCCGAGCGCTGGGCCAGTTCTTCGGCGATCTGGTTCACTGTGGCCGACGAGTCCTGCGTCTTGCGGGTCGCCTGGCTCACCTCGCCGATATTGTCCACCACCTGGCTCGTGCCGTTTGATGCTTCCATCACGTTGCGGCTGATTTCCTGGGTCGCGGCGCTCTGCTCTTCCATGGCGGCGGCAATCACCGTCATGTTTTCCGACAGGCCTGAGATCGCTTCGGTGATCCGGTTGATGAAGTCGGACGCTTCCGACGTATCGCCCTGGATGCGGTTCACTTGTTCGCGCACCTGCTCGGTGGCCTTGGCGGTCTGGTTGGCCAGGGTCTTCACTTCCGAGGCCACGACGGCAAAGCCCTTGCCCGCTTCGCCCGCGCGCGCCGCCTCGATGGTGGCGTTCAGCGCCAGCAGGTTGGTCTGCTCGGCGATGTCCGAGATGATCTCGATGACCGAGTTGATCTCGCCGGCGGAGCTTTCCAGCACCGCCATCTTTTCCACCGTGCTGCGCGACACGTCCTGCGCGTCGCCCGCCATCTTGTTGGTGCCCGAAAGCTGCTGCGAGATCTCGCGGATCGATGCCGTCAGCTCCTCGGTCGCAGCCGACACGCTGTTGACATTGGTGCCAGCGCTCTGCGCTGCGGTGGAGACATCCTCCGACAGCTTGGTCGTCTCGTTGGCGACACTGTTCATCGTCTCCGAGGTCTGGCTCATCTTGCGGGTCGCGTCTTCCAGCGCCGCGGTAACGGCTTCCGATTCCTGGCGGAACGATGCCACCAGTTCCTCGATCTGGCGCGCGCGGGCCAGGCGCTTTTCGTCCTCGGCCTTCTGCGCTTCCATCAGCTTGTCGTTCTCGATGCCGTTGTCGCGGAACAGCACCAGCGCTGAGGCCATCTGGCCGATTTCATCGCCGCGTTCCGTGCCGGTGATGTCCGTGCCCCACTCCTTGCGCACCAGCGCATTTGTGGAGGTCACGAGCGCCTGAAGCGGCCGCGACACCATGAGGATGATGAAGGCACCGGCTGCCACCGTGGTGATCAGCATCAGGACGATGCCGATGGCCGACACCGCGTTGGCCGTGCCCAGCACGCCGTTGAGCGCGTTGGATTCGGCCATGGTCCGGTCACCCAACAGCTGCGAGGCAGTCTGCAGCGCCTCGGTCATGCGGCCACGGATGGCGGCATTCTGTTCCGATGCCTCGATCAGGCGGGCCATGTCCACCGTGCCGGGTGACTTCATGTTCTCGAGCTGGCTTGCGGCAATCACCGTCACCCACTCGTTGAAGGCGGCCTTGAAGCTGTCCACATGGCCGGTAATGCCTTCGATCCCGTCATCCGCGGACCCTGCGATCTGGGCTTCGAGCGCGCTCACCAGCGCACCCGTTTCTTCAACGGCTTGCTGATAATGCGCGCGGCTTTCCAGGTCACCCGAATTGAGGAAGGCGGCCATGTGGCCATGGGCCTCAACGGCCTTTTCCTCCAGCCGGATGATGGCCGTCGTCGTTTCCGACATCTCCTCGAACGCTTCCAGCGTCGAGCGGGCGCCGGTCACAGCGCTCAGGATGACGGCACCGATCACCAGGTTGATGGCAACGATGACACCCAGCGCCGAAAGCAGCTTCAGCTTGATTGAGGTGTCGTTGAACTTCTGCATGAGTGCATTGAAAGACATGTTGATCAGGCCCCGTCCCTAAAGTGTGCCCATCTGCTGCCGGCGCTGGAGCTCGGAAAGATTGAGCTCGACAGTGACGGCACCAATCGCCTGCGACCCGGTCTCGTCCGCGATCGCCATGTTGACCTGGATGCGCCAGATGCCCATCTCGTCGTCGAATTCCGGCTCATCCACGAACACCGCATCCGGACCCGCCGGATAAGTCTTCTGGAACTTCGCCTCATCACCCTGCCAGTAGTCGGAGGTAATGTTGCTCTGGCCGACATTCAGGCCGTTGGCATCCATCACGAACATCTCCGTATACAGACCGACATTATGGGCCTGCACGCGCGTGAGATAGGACGACAGCGGGTTGGTCAGCGTGGCGGAGATCAGCGGCTGGTCGTCGGACTTGCGTTCCGCGCGCCACTTGTCGTCCAGCTCGATGATCCGGCTTTCCGTCATGCCCGCATATTTGCGGTTCTGGTTGACGATCGACGCGCGCACGATCTCCGTGTTGATGAAGTCGCGCAGGCTGGCGATCACGTCCGGCGTCACGTCCTGCACCGTCGGCGGCAGGGGAGCTGCCGGCTCAACGGCCGCCAGTTCGAGTTCCAGGGCCTCATCTCCCTCGGCCAGTTCCCCATCTGTCAGGGCGGCGGGGTCGGTGGCGGCTTCCTGGGCAATGGCAGGCGGCATGGCAAGGGCAGCGCCGGCTGCGAAGAGCCCGGGCACGAGCCAGGAATGAATACGGTCGGTCATTGCAGTCACCTTCAGCTGGGCCTGTGGCGGTCACAAAGCTGCGGGCACGCGATTCCAGATCGATCCGTCGTGGTAAAGCGCCCCCGCCTTGCTGTTCACTATCGGGCCGGAGCCTCAAGAATTGTTTAAATTCCCGGAAGATTGATGTGACGTCGAACAAACAACCATGGGTAGAGAGTCCCGTTTCCGCTGCGCAAATTTCGTCAGGCCCCGGTCATTTTCACCACCTGTTCTGCGTGTGCCCTCTTCGCCGTTGACAGCGCAGACGCGGTGCCGGATCAAAAAAGTGACAGCAACAAAGTGAATGCCCGCCACTGAGCGGGCAGGGGAGGATGCAATGAGCGACCTGGATTTCAGCGGCAAGACGGTGCTGGTGGTCGGCGGATCAAGCGGCATCGGCAATGGCATCGCCCATGCCTTCCGGGACCGGGGCGCCGAGGTGCATGTGTGGGGCACCCGCCCCAGCGCCGCCGATTATGCGGGCGAGGAGGGCTCTGATCTCGACGGTCTGCACTATGCCTGCATGGACATGACCGATTTCGATGCGCTCGACGCCTATGTGCCGCCCTTCGCCTCGCTTGATGTACTGGTCCTGTGCCAGGGCACGGTCCAGTACGGCCGCAAGGAGTTTGAGCGCGACGGCTGGAACCACGTGATGGATGTGAACATCAATTCGGTGATGCACGCCTCCACCAAGTTCCATCCGCTGCTGGCCAGGAGCAAGGGTTCGCTCATCATTGTCAGCTCCATCGTTGCTTTCGGCACCGCCATTGGCAATCCGGCCTATGCGGCGTCCAAGACCGGCGCCGTCGGCCTGTGCCGCACCCTCGGCGCGGCCTGGGCGGGAGAAGGCATCCGCGTCAACGGCATCGCGCCGGGTCTTGTGGATACCAAGCTCACCAAGGTGACGACGGAAAACGAAAAGCGCCGCGAGGGCGCGCTGCGCGCCATTCCCGCCCGCCGCATGGGCACGCCGGAAGACATGGCCGGTGCCGCCCTGTTCCTCGCGTCCCCCCTTGCCGCCTATGTCAACGGCCAGACCCTTGCCGTCGATGGCGGCATGAGCCTCGGCTAGAGCCCTCGGCACTTACGCATCTTCACCGCCCGGCCCCGCCGCGCCCTGCGCCAGCGGGGGGCGGGTGATTGACGGCGATCATTTACCAGCGTTAAATGATCGCCATGCCGATGCCGACCCTGTCAGATCAAGAGCTTGTGGAAACCCGCCGCGACTACGCGGCGGCAGCACTGGCGCTGTATCGCGAGGGCGGTGTGCGCGCCGTCACCATGCGCGCGGTGGCTGATCGCCTGTCGGTCAGCCACACGCTGGTCTACCGCTATTTCAGCAGCAAGAGCGGCCTGCTCGCCTCAGCCCGCGCCCTGTGCTTCGACGCCCTGCGTGAGACGATCTGCGACGCCGTCACCGCCACAAGAGGCAATGCGGAAGCAAAGCTCGTCGCCCTCATTCAGGCTGACGTCGCCTGGACCCTGTCCAACCTCGCCGATTACCGCCTGATGTTCATGGTGGAGCATGACCCGGTCGCCACGGCCCCGGATTTCGATGCCGCCCGCCAGCGCCTGGGCGAAACCTGCATCGAGGTCATCTCCGCCTATCTGGCAGAGGCGGGCCGGGACGATGACCCCGCCATGCTGTGCAATCTCGGCTGGGCCGGTATCCACGGTGTCGTCATGCTGGAGGATGCAGGCCACCTGACCGGTGAAGCCTCGGCGGAATGCATGCTGCAGCCCATGCTGCAAAGCGTCTACCGCATGAAGATCCCGTTGAAGCCCGTCTTCGCGCGCGTCAGCGCTGCATCCGGGCAAGACATTTCAAAAAATCAGTCCACGGACAACAAGACCGCCCGCGCAACACCGGCGAGAACCGGTCAGGCGAAAGCCACAAAGGCAAACGGGGCGGCAACAGGCAGGAGAAAACAGGATGGCCCAAAAGCTCAAGGAGCACCGCCCCGTCGGCGAGGAATTTCTGGCAGGCGCCGCAGCGCCGCTGACCTATGATCTGAACGTGCCCGCCCGCGCGGTCTGGGCCGCCATGGTGGATGGTCCCGCCTGGAGCGAGTGGCTGCCCATCAGCCGCGTCACCTGGACGAGCCCGCAGCCCTTCGGCATCGGCACCACCCGCACCGTCGAGATCGACCGCATGGAAGTGCAGGAGACCTTCTTCGCCTGGGACGAGGGCCGCCGCATGGCCTTCCGCTTCGACCGCTCCTCCTTCCCCGTGCGCGCCGCGGTGGAAGATTACCGGGTCATCGACCGGGGCGAGCACTGCACCTTCGAGTGGCGCGGCCGGGTCGATGGCGTCTTTCCCATCGGCTGGCTGCTCGGCACCCAGCTGCGCAAGGGCATCCGCAAGGGCCTGCCCAAGCTCGAACGCCTGATCCGCGACAACCCACAGCGCTTCGGCCTCTAGGCCCCAGCGCCACGCCTGCATAAAAACACGACAGGGAGATCCACCATGCTCACCGGAGCAGACGAGTATCCGTTTCACCAGACACCGGAGCCGATGGCGTTCGCCGGCACGGACCGCAATTTCTATGACCGCTATTTCTTCAACGGCTACACCGCCGATGGCTCCATCTTCTTCGCCATCGCCTTCGGCCTCTACCCGCAGCTCGACATCATGGATGCCTCGGTCAGCGTGGTGAAGGATGGCGTCCAGCATGTGCTGCGCGCCTCCCGCCACATGAAGCACGACCGCGCCGTGCTTGAGGTCGGGCCGATTGCCCTTGAGATCATCAAGCCGCTCGAACAGGTGCGCATCACCATTGCCGAGAACGACGGCAGCATTTCCGGTGACGTCACCTTCCACGTCCGCCACGCCCCCATCGAGGAACCCCGCTTCATCAAGCGCCTCGGCTCGCGCGCCTTCATGGATTACACCCGCCTCACCCAGAATGTCGGCTGGTCCGGTCATCTCACGGTGGCAGGCGAGCGCCTCGAGCTGTCGCCGGACAGCTGGTGGGGCACCCGCGACCGCAGCTGGGGCATCCGCCCGGTTGGCGCGCCGGACAGCCAGCCACCGGCCGACGGCAACTTCACCCAGTTCTTCTGGGTCTGGTCGCCCGCCAATTTCCAGAACCACGTCGTCTTCGCCCACACCAATGATGATGAATATGGCCGCCCGTGGAACCGCAGCGCGGTGATCGAAGGCATCGGCGGTGAACGGCACCATTACGAAGACGTCGAGTTCGATATCACCTTCGCCCCCGGCACCCGCCGCATCAATGCGCTGACCGTGCACCTGAAAGGCGAGGGCGGCGACGCGCAGCTGCGGTATGAGATCAAGAGCCGCTTCTTCATGTCCGGCCTCGGCTACACCCACCCGGTCTGGGGCCATGGGCGTGATCTCGGCGAGCTGAAAGTGGAGCACGAGCAATTCGCCTCCACCGACGCAGACGAAGGAAACCCCCTGTGGATGCACCAGCAGGGCCTGTCATCGGTCGAACTCGATATCGGCGGCACCACCGTCAAGGGTGCGGGCATCGTCGAGCAATTGCTGCTCGGCCGCCACGACGCAACGGGTCTCGGCGACCTGCTGGCACCGCCGGCGGAGGGCAAGTGATGACCCTCGATATCCGCGACTGGCGCAAGATCGATGCGCCCTGGCTCAGCGCGGCACTCGCCCGCCGCGGCATTGACGCCAAGGTGAAGGACTTCACCACCAGGCCGGTCGGCACCGGTCAGATCGGGGACTGCGTCCGCTTTACGCTGACCTATGACAGTGCCCCGGCTGATGCACCCACCACGCTTGTCGGCAAGTTTCCAGCGGATGGCGAAGCGAGCCGCGCCACCGGCGTTGCCCTGTGGAACTACTATCGCGAGGTGAAGTTCTACAACGAGCTCCAGGCCACAGCCCGCATCGCCACGCCCACCTGCTACTTTGCCGACGTGAACGAGGAAAGCCACGACTTCGTCCTCATCATGGGCGATCTGTCGCCCGCCGAGCAGGGGGACCAGCTGGCCGGCGTCACGCTCGATCAGGCAAAACTCGTCGCCGCGGAATCTGCCAAGCTCAACGCCGCCTATTGGAACGACGACAGCCTCAACGAGCGCCCCTGGGTAATGGAAACGGAAAACGCGCCGCAATCCGTGCCGCCGGAGATGTTCCCCGTGGTGTGGGATCAGTTCGTCGAGCGCTATGGCGACCGTGTCAGCGACGCTGCCCGCCATATCGGCAAGCATCTCAGCACCAGCATGGAAGCCTATGGCGAGCTGCGCCATGGCGGTCCGCGCGCCCTCATCCACGCGGATTTCCGCCCCGACAACATGATGTTCGCCAGCGACAAGGGCGGCGCCCCCATCACCGTGGTGGACTGGCAGTGCTTCGCCTACGGCCCACCCGCCGCCGACCTCGGCTACTTCGTCGCCGGCGCGCTGACAGCGGAAGAACGCCGCACCCATGGCGACGGGATCATCTCTCTCTACAAGGCCGAGCTGGCCCGGCAGGGCGTCGCTGACTATGCCGACGACATGCTTCAGAAGCACTATGTCATCGGCGCCTATCAGCTGTTCCTCACCGCCTATTTCGCCGCCGTCATGGTCACCCAGACCGAGCGCGGCGATAACATGTTCTTCCGTATGCTGAATGGCGGCGTGGACCTGATAACGGATCATCGTGCCGAAGACTGGCTGGCCTGAGCCCGCAGGGCGCGAGCTTTTGGCACTGCCTTACGCCGCACGATTGACGGCGGCCCGGCGATTGAGACAAATGGGGGTGAAACACCTCTCCCCATCCTCCAAATGACGGGCCGCCCATCATGTACAGCTACAGCGCCAAATCCCTCGAATTGCAGGACCGCCTGCGCGCCTTCATGGACGCGCATGTCTATCCCAACGAGCATGCCTACGCGCAGGCGCTGGCGGAGGCAGATAACCGTTTCGCCCCCGTGCCGCTGATGGACGAATTGAAGACCAGGGCCCGCGCCGAAGGCCTGTGGAACCTCTTCGTGCCGCCGGACTTCGCCCAATATTCAGACCATGGCGGCATCAGCAATTTCGATTACGCCCCGCTGGCCGAGATCATGGGCCGCGTCATCTGGGCACCGGAGGTCTTCAACTGCAACGCGCCGGATACCGGCAACATGGAAGTCTTTATGAAATACGCCACGCCGGCGCAGCAGGAGCAGTGGCTCAAACCGCTGCTCGCCGGTGAGATCCGCTCGTCCTACGCGATGACCGAGCCGGACGTGGCGTCGAGCGACGCCACCAACATCCAGTTCTCGATCCGAAAGGAAGGGGATGAGTGGGTTCTCAACGGGCGCAAATGGTTCATCACCAACGCCATGTATGAGCGCACCAAGATCTTCATCGTCATGGGCAAGTCCGACCCGGACAACGCCAACCGCCACAAGCAGCAGACCCAGGTGCTGGTGCCCAAGGACACCCCGGGCATCACCCTCATCCGTCCGCTGACGACGCTGGGCTATGACGATGCCCCCCTCGGCCACGCGGAGATCGTCTTCGACGATGTCCGTGTGCCGCTCGACAATGTGCTGCTGGGGGAGGGGCGCGGCTTCGAGATCGCCCAGGGCCGCCTCGGCCCGGGCCGGATGCATCATTGCATGCGCCTCATCGGGGCAGGCCAGCGCGCGCTGGAGCTTGCCTGCAAGCGCGTCCTCAACCGCCAGACCTTCGGCCGCCCCCTCGCCAAGCATCAATCGGTGCGCGAAGAGATCGCCAAGTCATTTTCCGAGATCGAGATGGCGCGCCTGCTGGTGCACCGCACCGCCCAGTCCATGGACGAGAAGGGTGCCCAGGAGAGTCGCGACCTCATCGCCGCCACCAAGACCCAGGTGCCCATCATGATCCAGACGGTCATCGACCGCTGCATGCAGATGCACGGCGCCGGCGGCCTCACCGAGGATTATCCGATGGCGGAGCACTACAATTACGCCCGCTGGTGCCGCCAGGCAGACGGCCCCGATCAGGTCCACCTGATGACCCTCGGCAAGATGGTGATTGAGCGCTACGGCATGTAAGGCGAGGGGGCATTACCCTTTTGAAGTGCGCCCCAGCTTTGCCGGGTCCTCGAAGGCATCCGCCAGCGCGTCCGACACGAGCTTCGGGCCGCTGATGATCTCAAACGTCGCGCCCACCGAGCCCGGCGTCTCCAGCACGCATGCCAGCGTGCTGGCCACGTCGGCGCGCGGAATGCTGCCGCCGTCGTCAGCCAGATGGGTGCCCAGCTCGATATGGTCCTGCGGCTGCTCATTGGTGAGCGTGCCCGGCCGCACGATGGTGAAATCAAGCCCGCTGTCCTGCATGTGCAGGTCTGCGGCATGTTTGGCGCGCAGATAGGGGCGGATTTTCTCCGGCCCTTCCTCGGGCCGGTCCGCATAGACCGAGCTCAGCAGAATGACGCGGGGAATACCGGCCGCCTTGGTGGCGTCGATCAGGCGGATTGCCCCGTCCCGGTCCACGTCCTCAACGGCCTTGCCGCCTGACCCGGCAACGAAAATCACAGCGTCCCGGCCTTCAAGCGCCGGCGCGAAATCCTCCGGGCAGGTCAGGTCCAGCTTCACCGCCTTGGCGTTGCGCGCATTGACGGCGGAAAATTGCTCCGGCGTACGCACCCCGCCCGCCACGTCGTGCCCGTTCAGCACCAGCCGGTCGAGCAGCAATTGTCCAATGGCGCCATTGGCGCCGGCCACGAGAATACGCATGGCAACCTCCATCTGATGGTGATGCATTCAAGGGGTAAGCCGCCTGAGCCCTTATTGTTCCGCGCCAGCCCCTCTGCGGTCGAAGCGCACATGTGACATCCCGCGGCCTCGCGCCCGATAGCCCGCCGGTTGTATGTGATCACGACAGATGGTGAGATCATCACCAGACGCTGATCCGTCAGAACCGGAGGCCGGCCCCTATGCCCGAGTTCCTGGACGCCCTCACACTGGCGCGGGCACAGTTTGCCTTCACCGTGTCCTTCCACATCATCTTCCCGGCTTTTTCCATCGGGCTCGCCAGCTACCTGCTGGTGCTCGAAGCCCTGTGGCTGCGCACCGGCGATGACAGCTATCTGCGCCTGTTTAAATACTGGATGAAGATCTTCGCCGTCGCCTTCGGTATGGGCGTGGTCTCGGGCATCGTCATGTCCTACCAGTTCGGCACCAACTGGAGTGTCTTCTCCGACAAGGCCGGTCCGGTCATCGGCCCGCTCATGGCCTATGAGGTGCTTACCGCCTTCTTTCTTGAAGCGGGCTTCCTCGGCGTCATGCTGTTCGGCATGGGCCGGGTCTCGAAAAGCCTGCATCTGGTCGCCACGGCCATGGTGGCCTTCGGCACACTCCTGTCAGCCACCTGGATCCTGTCGGTCAATTCCTGGATGCAGACGCCCACCGGCTACGCCATCAACGAGGTAGGCCAGTTCGTGCCGGTGGATTGGCTGGCCATCGTCTTCAACCCGTCCTTCCTCTACCGGCTGGTGCACATGGTGCTCGCCGCCTATCTCACCACGGCTTTCGTGGTGGGGGCGGTGGGGGCGCTGCACCTGCTGCGCGACCGCACCAACCGTGACGCGCGCCGCATGTTCTCCATGGCCATGTGGATGGCCGCCATCGTCGCCCCAATCCAGATCGTCGCCGGCGACTTCCACGGCCTCAACACACTCGAGCACCAGCCGGTCAAGGTCGCCGCCATGGAAGGCCATTGGGAGCGCCAGACCGGCGCCCCGCTCATTCTCTTCGCCCTGCCCGACGAGGTGGCGGAGGAAAACCGCTACGAGATCGGCATCCCAGGCCTGTCGGCCCTCATCCTCACCCATGCATGGGACGGCGAGACCCCCGGCCTCAAGGATGTGCCGAAGGACGATCGGCCTCCCGTCGCCATTGTCTTCTGGAGCTTCCGCATCATGGTCGCCATCGGCATGCTGATGGCATTGGTCGGCGCGGTCAGCCTCTATCTGCGCTGGCGCGGCACGCTCTATGACGCGCGCCTGTTCCAGCGCCTGGCGCTGCTCATGGGCCCGGCCGGGTTCATCGCCGTGCTCGCAGGCTGGGTCACCACCGAGGTGGGCCGCCAGCCCTACACGGTCTATGGCCTGCTCCGCACGGCTGAAAGCGTTGCCCCCATCGATGCGCCCGCGGTTGCCGCCTCGCTGCTGGCCTTCATCGTCGTCTACTTCCTGCTCTTCGGGGCGGGGACGCTTTACATCCTCAAGATGATGAACCGCGCCCCGGCGGATGCAGGCGGCGAGGGGCCCGACAAGGGCAAGCCCCAGCGCGCCGCGGGCACAACGCCCGCTGCCGCCCTGCGGCCCGATGCCATTCCGGCGGATTAGGGAGCCAGCACATGCTCGACTTGCCACTCATCTGGGCCGGCCTTCTGGCACTCGCCATCTTCATCTACATCATCCTCGATGGCTTCGACCTCGGCATCGGCCTCCTGTTTCCCTTTCTCGCCAGGGGCGATGAACGCAGCCTCGCCATGAACACCGTCGCCCCCGTCTGGGACGGCAACGAGACATGGCTGGTGCTCGGCGGCGGCGGACTGTTCGCAGCCTTCCCCCTGGCCTATGCGGTGGTCATGCCTGCGCTTTATGCGCCCTTCATCGTCATGATCCTGGCGCTTGTCTTCCGCGGCGTCGCCTTCGAGTTCCGCTGGCGTGATCCCGGCCACGAGAAATACTGGGACCTTTCCTTCCACACGGGGTCCCTGCTTGCCACCTTCATGCAGGGCATCGTGCTCGGCACCTTCGTGCAGGGCATCGAGGTCGAGGGCCGTGCCTATGCTGGCGGCTGGTGGGATTGGCTCACCCCCTTCACGCTCACCTGCGGCGTTGCCCTGTGCGCGGGCTACGTGCTGCTCGGCGCCACATGGCTGATCCTCAAGACGGATGGTCCCCTGCGCGACAAGGCCTATGGCTTTGCCCGCACCGCCGGTCTCGCCACCCTCGTCTTTGTCGCCGTGGTGAGCCTGTGGACGCCCTTCCTGTCGCCGGAGATCGCCGCGCGCTGGTTCTCCTTCCCGCAGGTCATGCTGGTGCTGCCGGTGCCCACACTCACGGCCATGGCAGCCGGGCTTCTGGCCTGGGGCCTGCTCACCCGCCGCGACCGGGTGCCGTTCCCGGCGGCCATCAGCCTGTTCGGCCTGTGTTTCGCGGGCCTTGGTATCGGGCTCGCGCCCTATATCGTGCCGCGCGCCATCACCATTCACGAGGCCGCCGCGCCGGATGCGAGCCTCGCCTTCATGCTGGTCGGCGCGGTTATCCTGCTGCCGCTCATCCTGGGCTACACGGCCTATTCCTATTGGGTGTTCCGCGGCAAGATCGACCCCGAGGCGGGCTATCACTGATGCCTGCCCGCAGGGAAACCCCACCCGGCAGACCCGTCGAGCGCACCGGCTGGCGTGAAATCGGATGGTTCGTCCTGCTGTGGATGGCAGGCGTCGCCACCATCTCGATCGTCGGCCTGCTGATCAAATGGGTGATCGGCACCTGACGGGAAGGGCGGACTGCCCCCGCCGGCTAGTGCTGCTGGGCGGGCAGGTGGGTGCGGCGGTATTCGCCAGGCGACACGCCGAAGCGCTTCTTGAAGGCGCGCGCAAAGGCCGCTTCTGATTCATAGCCGCACTGATAGGCGATCACCCGCACGGGCGACCCCGTCTCGCGCAGCAATTTGGTTGCCTTCCGCAGGCGCCAGTCGGTCAGATATTCAAGCGGCGCAAGCCCCATCAATTGCTGGAACCGACCGGCAAAGGCCGTGCGCGACATGCCGGCCTCGGCTGCCAGCGACGCCACCGTCCAGCGGTCCTCCGGCCGGTGATGCATCACTTCCAGCGCCCGTGCCAGGCGCGGATCCCTGAGCGCGCTCACCGGCGTCGAGCCTTCAGGCGCATGTTCAAGATATTGCCGCAGCACCTGGATCAGCAGGATTTCCGAAATCCGCTGCACCAGCGCGTCACGCCCCGGCCGGTCGCCGTCGATTTCCTTGGAGAGGAACAGCAGCCCCTCATCCAGCCATTCCACATCGCCGATCAGGGTGCGCCGCAGGACGATCGCCGGCGGCAGCTGCCGAAGCAGCGGATTGAGGATTTCGTCGGCATATTCAAAGTGTCCGCAGATCAGCGCCGTCGGCGCCTGCGTTTCCGGCCCGCCATAGACAAGGCAGCCGTCGCCTTCATATTTCGCTTCCTCCACCAGCCGGTCCAGCGCGGTGGGCTTGCGGTCCGGCGTGTCGGAAAGGGTGTGCGCGCGGCCGAGCGGCACCACCACAAGGTCGCCCTGTTCCAGGCATTGCGGATCACTTTCCCCGTCCACGCGCACCCAGCACTGGCCCTTGGAGACATAGTGAAACCGCGCCACATGGTTGAACGACGGCACCGTCACACCCCAGGGCGCGGTAAAGGCCGTGCGAAAATACAGGCTGCTCTTCACCTTGGTGACGGAGAGAATTTCGCTGAGATTATCCATGTATCACCTGTCCGCGCCCGGATGAGTAATGGGCGCCCCCGCGCATGCGGATGGTGCGCGAATAAGTCTTAAGTATCGTGAAGACCGCCGGGAGGCAGGCCAGCAGCCGCGCCTCCCGGCAATCCGTGAACGGCATCGGTGTCAGATGGCCTGCGCGGCGATCCCCAGCACGGCTGCCCACGACACGAGATAAACCGGCGTACGCAGACCCGGAATAGCAAGCGTGTACACGACCGCGTGAGCAATGCGTGCGAAGAAGAACACCTGCGCCAGCGCGCCGATGGTGGCGTAAGCGGACGCATCGGCAATGAAGCCGGCACCCACCACGACGGCGATGAAGGCGGGCATGGTCTCGACCATGTTCAGATGCGCCCGCTGGGCACGCTGCGCCCACAGCGGCGGCTCGGGTTCCTGCGCCGGGTAGTTCTCCGGGTAATTGTGCAGAAAGGTCGGCAGGCCCCAGACGAAGACGCGGGCCAGGATGTACGGGGTCCAGAGCAGGATGGTCAGTGCACCGCTGAGGACGAGATAGAGATATGCCTGTTCCATGGAAAACCTCCAGATTGTCAGGACAGGTGGTTCGGTTCGACCCCGCCTATCTAGGAAAGTTTGCCGATCGTCCCCATCGCTCAGGCACCGGACTTCTGTGCAGATCGTCCGCCATCCCTAATTCCTTTGACCTCATGCGGTTATTGACTTGAACGCTGTCTCATCGGACCCTTTGGCACCGGCAACAAGGTTAAGGACTGTTCATGTTTGCAGACTACCTTGACGACCTGAGCGCCGCCGCCGAGACCGGCGGTGAGATCGCGACATGGGCCAGGTCGATCGAAGAACTGGGCTTCGACAAGCATATGTACGGCGTCCGCGCCCGCGATGCGGACCGGGTGAACGAACACCTGGTGGAAAGCTCGAGCTACGATGATGACTGGCTGGAAGCCTATTATGGCGGCCTGCACAGCCATGATCCTGTGGTTGCACACTCGACGGTGCACAACCTCCCCTTCATCTGGTCCGATTGCCCGGTCGAAACCCGCGCCCAGAAACGCTTCATGGGGGAGGCGGGAGACGCGGGCATGCGCTACGGCATCAGCGCCCCGCTGATCACCGGCGGCGGCTATGAAGGCGCCGTCTCGGTCGCCTGCGAAAACAAGCCGGACACGGATGAACACGTGATGGCGGTCTACGCCATGACCAGCGCCATGCATGTCCTGCGCGTGCGCAACTGGTCACGCGATACATTGAAAGCCTTCAAGCTCACCAAGCGCGAGCGCGAGGTCATGCGCTGGATTGCTGCCGGCAAGGATGACTGGACCATCAGCTGCATCCTCGGCATCAGCGAAAGCGGCGTGCACTTCCACAAGAAGAACATCTTCCGCAAATTGCAGCTCACCAGCCGCGTCGAAGTGGCCTCTGTCGCCCACAAGACGGGAATTGCCGAGGGAAACTACCGGTTCTGGTAGCTCCCTGATGCGCCCCTGTTGACCATAGTCAGGCTCCAACTGCGGAGCCTGACTATGATTTACGAGTTTGCCTTGGCGCGTCCCTGCGCCGCCCCCTATCCCCACGAACAGATCCACGCCTCCATGCACCGGCTGCGTCATGCGCTGTACCGGCAGGGCGCGAAGTGGACCCTGCCCGAGCTCGACAACATGGAGTTCGACGAATTCGACACACTTGCCGCCCGTTACCTGGTCGGCATCGACGATACCGGCCAGGTGCGTGCCCAGAGCCGCATGATCACCTGCGACCGCCCCTACATGCTGGCCAGCCTGTGGCCGGAGCTTGCCCAGGCCGTGCCCCTGCCGCGCTCGGCGCGTGACGCGGAAGGCTCGCGCACCGGCGTTGATGTCTCCCTGCCGGTCGCTGATTACCGCCGCTGGTTCGCCATGCTGCTGATCGCCAATGTCGAATGGGCGGTCAGCCATGGCATCGAGCGGCTGAGCTTCGTCACCTATCAGCGCGTCGCGGAGAAGTCGCTGGAAGGCGCAGGCCTCGACGTCACCTATTACGGCCCCACCATGTCCTTCCCGGACGGGCGTTTCATCGCGGGCTATTTCCCGGTGTCCGAAAGCCTGGCCGCCAGCCTGCGCGACCTCAACCGCATCGACGGCCAGGTCTTCGTGCCGCTGCCCGATCAGGCACCCGCCGACACACGCCGCCCCGCCATTGCAGCCGCTACCGGAAAGGAGAAGCGCGATGCCGTCGCCTGACCTCCCCCAATCCTTCGACTTCGACGAAGACCCGGACAATGTGTGGCCCAAATCAGCCACCGAAGCCGCCGAGCAGATGCGCGACGTGCTTGCCCTGTTCATCCGCATTTCGGAGGAGTTCGACATGGCAACCACAGCCGAGATGCTGCGTCACACCATTGATACGGCGCGGCAGGATGCCGAAGCGAAGAACGGCACCCCTTTGCCGCGCTGGCACGCCTGAGATCAGGCGGCGGGGAACAGGATGATCTCCGCCTGCCGCTCTCCCGGCTTCCAGCGGCTGAACCGCGGAATGAGGTCGCGCCGCAGCGCCTCGGCCACGGCGAACAGATTGGTCCGCGCGTCCAGCTTCAGACGCGCGGACCGCATCTGCCGGCGGATTGTGTTTTCGGAAATGCCGCGGATCTCGGCGAGGTCCTGATAACGCGCCAGATTGCAGTGGCATAGCAGCGTCAGGTTCCACACCTCCGCAGCACTCAGCAGGCCCGGCGGCTGCCGGCGCGTCCACAGCACGGCCTGTGACAGAAAGGCTTTGGCTTCCGCTTGCCTGAAAGGGTTCATGGTGCTCGGGCCTGCAAATGACAAACGATCAGGTTCGTCACGCATTGTCTGCCAACAGACCGCGTCCCGGAACTATCAAGGCCAATAGGTGTGTCTCCCGGCGCGGGATTAGTCCGCCGCCAGTAAGGACTAGTCCATCAGCCGCCAGGTCAGCGTCTCGCCTGCATGAAACGGCACGATGCGGATATCCGCGTCTTCCATCACGTCAGGCACCGCGTGCCCCGTCCGCTCAAGGGTGATCATGCCTTCATTCAGCGGCAGCTTGTAAAAGCGCGGGCCGAATTCCGACGCGAAGCCTTCAAGCCTGTCGAGCGCGCCCATCTCCTCGAAGGTCTGCGCATAGCTTTCAATCGCCACCGGCGCGCTGAAAATGCCCGCACACCCGCACGAGCTTTCCTTGTCGTGTTTCTGGTGCGGCGCCGTATCGGTGCCGAGGAAGAATTTCGGATTGCCCGACACCGCCGCCTTGCGCAGCGCTTCCCGATGCAGCCGTCGCTTGGCCACCGGCAGGCAATAGGCATGCGGCCGCATCCCGCCGTCGAACATGGCATTGCGGTCGATACGCAAATGATGCGCCGTAATCGTCGCGGCGATATTCTCGCTGCCCGCTTCCACGAACTGGACGGAGTCCTCGGTGGTGATGTGCTCCAGCACGATCCGCAGCTCCGGGAAGTCCTTCATTACAGGGCCGAGCGTCGTTTCGAGGAACACCTTCTCCCGGTCGAAGATGTCGATGTCCGGCGACACGACTTCCCCGTGGATCAAAAGCGGCATGCCGATCGCCTGCATGCGCTCGAACACATGGGCGAGCTTGAACACATCTGTCACGCCGGCGGCTGAGTTGGTGGTCGCATTCGCCGGGTACAGCTTGCAGGCTGTGAACACACCTGCCTCGAAGCCCGCCGCAATCTCGTCCGGCGAAATATCGTCCGTGAGATAGGCGGTCATCAGCGGCGTGAAGCCATGGTGCGGCCGCACCGCGGCACGGATGCGGTCCCGATAGGCCCGGGCGGCGGCAACCGTCGTCACCGGCGGCGACAGGTTGGGCATCACAATGGCGCGGGCGAACTGCCGGGCGGTGAAATCAGCGGCAAATTCAAGCATTGCGCCGTCGCGCAGATGCACATGCCAGTCGTCGGGGCGGCGGAGTGTCAGCGTGTCCATGGGGCAAACGCCTACCAGCCCCGCGCATCCCCGACAAGCCGCCGGAAACAAGGCAGCCATGCTTGATTCAGGTCATTTGACAATTTGTCATTATCAGTCAGGGTGAGCGTCAGAACGGCGCCCGGCACCCCAAAAAGCCGCAGCGTCCGCATAGGTAAAAACCATATCCAGAAGAGGGAACAGATCATGCCCGATACAGCCACACTGGACAAAACCACAGCCACATCCGGCGCCGCTGAACATTTCGACGTGCTGATCGTCGGCGCTGGCATTTCCGGCGTCGGGGCGGCGTATCACCTGCAGGACCAGATGCCCGGCACCAGCTTTGTCGTGCTCGATGCCATGGAGGATTTCGGCGGCACCTGGTGGATGCACCGCTATCCCGGCATCCGGTCGGACAGCGACCTTTATACCTTCGGCTACCGTTTCAAGCCGTGGACCGGCAAGCCCATCGCCACGGCGGAAGAGATTCGCACCTATATGGGCGAAGTGATCGAGGAGAACGATCTCGCCCGCCACATCCGCTACAAGCACCGCATCCTGTCAGCGGAATGGTCCGATGAGACCAAGCTGTGGACCATCCACGCCACCCGCACCGACACCAACGAAGACCTCGTCTTCACCTGCGGCTTCCTGTGGATGTGCCAGGGCTATTACCGCCACTCGGAAGGCTACACGCCCGAATGGCCGGACATGGACAAGTTCAAGGGCGATATCATCCACCCGCAGACCTGGCCGGAAGACTACGACTACAAGGGCAAGAAGGTGATTGTCATCGGCTCCGGCGCCACCACCGCCACCATTGTCCCGGCCATGGCGCCTGACTGCGAGCACATCACCGTGCTGCAGCGCTCGCCCACCTATTTCGTGCCCGGCCGCAATGAAAACGAAGTGGCTGACTTCCTCCGTATGCTGGAGATCGATGAGAGCTGGATCCACGAGATCACCCGCCGCTCGGTGCTCTTCATGCAGGGCGAACTGACCCGCCGCTCCGCCGAGGAACCGGACGTGGTGGCCAAGGAACTGATCGGCAACGTCAAGGAACTGCTGCCGGAAGGCTATGACGTCGACAAGCACTTCACCCCGAAATACCGCCCCTGGCGCCAGCGCGTCGCCTTCGTGCCGGACGGCGATCTCTTCGCCGGCATCAAGTCCGGTAAGGCGTCCATGGTCACCGACGAGATCGACCGCTTCACCGAAAAGGGCATCCTCACCAAGTCCGGCGAGGAACTGGAAGCCGACCTCATCATCACCGCCACGGGGTTCAATCTCTGCTCCATGGGCGACATCGCCTTCTCCGTGAACGGCAAGCCGGTCGATTTCCACGACACGGTCACCTATCGCGGCATGATGTTCACCAGCGTGCCCAACATGGCGTGGATCTTCGGCTACTTCCGCGCCAGCTGGACCCTGCGCGTGGACATGGTGGGCGACTTCATCTGCCGCCTGCTCAAACACATGCAGCAGAAGGGCGCAAAGAAAGTGTCTGTCGCCCTGCGCGAGGAAGACAAGGACATGCCGATCCTCGACTGGATCGACCCGGAAGACTTCAACCCCGGCTACATCATGCGCAACATGCACCTGCTGCCCAAGCGCGGCACCAAGCGCGACTGGCAGCACACCCAGGACTACTGGGCGGAGCAGAAGGAATTCCCGCTGATCGATCTGGACGACGAGGCTTTCGTCTACGAATAAGCCAGCGATCAGCCGCAAGGCCATTGACCGGAACGGGAAGGGCGGTGCCAGCGCGGCACCGCCCTTTTCATTTCACGCCCCGGGGCCCTATCCGCGGCTTCCACGAACGTGGTAATCAAGGTGACGGGCCGTCATCCAGTTGGCGGCCCTCTCTTTGGCCGGGTCCCGGCCGCGCCATTGCTCCTCCCGTCCGGAGAAGCCCCGCGCACCGGCCCGGACGGCTCTCCCCACACAAACCCCGTATAGTTCCATGCCGCACGACCCGACCCATCACCTGTTTCAGGGCACAGATGCCTGCGTCTCTTACTGGGAGTGGGGTAGCCCCGACGGCCAGCCAATCCTGCTGATCCACGCAACCGGCTTTCACGCCCGCGTCTGGGACGAGACGGTGGCCCGCCTGCCGCAGCATCACCGCATCATCGCGGTGGACATGCGCGGCCATGGCCAAAGCGAGAAGAAGGGCCTGCTGCTCGACTGGTCGATCCCGCCAAAGGACATCGGAGAGCTCGTCACGCATCTCGGCCTCACAAACGCGATCGGCGTCGGCCATTCCATGGGCGCCCATTGTCTTTCCCAGGTGGCGCTGGCCCATCCCGGCATGTTCGAACGCCTGCTGCTGATCGACCCGGTGATGATGGACCCCGCCCGCTATTCACCCGACGGCAAGGCCGATCCGGGCGACCCGGCGGTCCATCCCGTCGCCCGCCGCCGTAATGCGTGGACCGGCTGGCAGGAAATGTATGACCGCTTCAAGGACCGCCACCCCTATTCCCTGTGGAAGCCTGAGGCGCTGGAAGACTATTGCCGCCACGGCATCCGCCCGGCCGAGGAGGGGGAGGGCTATCAGCTCGCCTGCCCGCCGGTCATGGAGGCCTCCGTCTATCTTGGCAGCATCAATGGCTGCCTCTACGGCACTCTCAAGCCCATCGATGCGCCTGTCACCATCCTGCGCGCCAGGGGGCGTGCGCCGGGCGAGGAAGAGGTGATGGATTTCTCTTTGTCGCCCACATGGGACCGGCTGCACGAGGAATTCTCCAATGCCCGCGACGTGTCCCTGCCGTCCCTCAGCCATTTCATTCCCATGCAGGCCCCGGCACTGACAGCGCATTTCATCCAGCATCCGGAAGCCACGGCGGACGAGGCTCTCAAGGCGCAGGAGGCGGATGACACCGTCAGCGCATGAGCGACACGATCCACATCCCGCCGGCCTTTGACCCGGCCCAGGCCCGCAAGGTGCTGTGGGCGGGCATGATCGGCATGATCGCCACCGGCTTTCCCTTCACCATCGTCACGGTGGCGCTCAACCTCATCGCCGAGGAAATGCATGTGAGCGAGGCCTTCGCCGCCTGGACGGTGTCGGCCCCCATGCTGGTGTCCGCCGCCGCCTTGCCGGTCATCGGCAAGCTGGGTGATCTGTTCGGCCACAGGCGCGTCTATATCTACGGCGTGCTCGGCTCTACCATTTTCGCGGGTCTCTGCATCGTCGCCTGGGATATCTGGTCCCTCATTGCCTTCCGCATCCTCGCCATGGTGCTGGCGGGCTGCACAGGCCCGGCCGCCATGGCGATCCTGTTCCATGTCTATCCGCCGGAACACCGCACCCAGGCCATCAGCTGGTGGTCCATGGGCGGGCCCGGGGCAGCCGCCCTCGGCCTCATTCTCGGCGGCCCCTTCGTTGAGCTGTTCGGCTGGCGCTCGGTCTTCGTCCTTCAGGCCGCCACAGGCTTCGGCGCGGTCTTCCTTGCGTGGAAAGTCCTGCCGGAAACCGAAAAGCAGCCCGCGCGGTTTGATCACGTGGGCAACATCATCCTGCTCATCGCGCTGTCCTGCCTGCTCTTTGTCATCGGGGCCTTCGCCGAACCGGGCGTGCCCAACTGGCTGCTGATTTCAACCGGCATCGCGGGCTTTATCGGCCTCGCCATTTTCTTCCTCTACGAAGCCACCATCACCGATCCCATGGTGCCGCCGACGCTGCTGCTGCAGCGGAACTTCAACGCGCCCGTCTCCTCCAATTTCTTCCTGCAGATGTCCTATCTCGGCGCGCTGATGGCCACGCCCCTGGTGCTGATGGATTTCTTCGGCTACGGCGTCACCATCGCCTCTGTCCTCATGCTCACCCGCACCTTCAGTCTCACCGTCGCGTCTCCCTTCGGCGGCGTCGTTGCAACCCACTATGGCGAGCGCTTCGGAACGGTCTCAGGCGCGCTCCTGCAGGGCGCGGGCGTGCTGCTGGTGGCCTTCGGGGTCTATATGGTCAGCGTGCCGATCCTGCTGCTGGGGCTTGTGCTCCAGGGCGTCGGCCACGGCATCGCCATGCCGCCCCTCGCCTCCATCATCGCCACCGCCGTGCCGCCCACCCAGTTCGGCATGGCGTCGGGCATGAGCCGGCTGGTGGCGCAGATCGGCTCGTCCTTCGGCCTGTCGCTCTTCGGCGTGCTCCTCACCATCCCGCGTGATGTCCTGGAGCTGCACATGATCTTCGTGATCGGCGGCGTGCTGGCGCTGGTGGGCGTCATCCCCGCCACGCTCATCTCGATGAAACACCGCAAGGTATAATCCCGCACGTCCTCCTTGAGACAGATCAAAAAACGGCCAGTCCACTGGCCGTGTCACGGCCCTGACATCTAACTTTGGTGCCCTGAGACCATCCCGCAGCCAGCCTGCCTCAGGAGCCGCACATGCCCGCACCCAAGCGCGCCGCCAAAAAAGCCGATACCCCTCTGCCCGAAGGGGACATGATCCTCTGGCTCGAGGATGCCCGCGTGGAGGATGTCCCTCGCGTCGGCGGTAAGAACGCGTCCCTGGGCGAGATGATCGCCAATCTCTCCGCCATGGGCGTGGACGTCCCCGGCGGCTTCGCCACCACGGCGGATGCCTATCGCCGCTTCGTCGCCGAAAACGGCCTCGACGCGATCATCCGTGAGCAGACGGATGCGCTCGCGAAAGGCGATTCCGACCTGGCAGATGTCGGCAAGACCATCCGCAAGGCCTTCCTCAAGGCAAAGATGCCGGCAGCCCTCGCAAAGCTCATTGCCGACGCCTATCGGGACCTTGGCGCCCGCGAAGGCAAGCGCACGCCGGATGTCGCTGTCCGCTCCTCCGCCACGGCGGAAGATCTGCCGGAGGCAAGCTTCGCCGGCCAGCAGGAGAGCTATCTCAACATCCGTGGCCGCGACGCGCTCATCGACCATGTGCGCAAGTGTTACGCATCCCTGTTCACCGACCGCGCCATCACCTACCGCAACAATAACGGCTTCGACCATCTCCAGGTGGCTCTGTCCGTCGGCGTGCAGCGCATGGTGCGGTCCGACCGCGGGGCCGCGGGCGTTATGTTCTCCATCGACACCGAGACCGGCTTTCCGGACGTGGTGCTCATCACCGGTGCCTGGGGCCTGGGTGAAGCGGTGGTGCAGGGCATCGCTGATCCGGACGAATACATGGTCTTCAAGCCGCTGATGGACGATGAGACCCTGTCGCCCATCGTCGAGCGTACCCTGGGCACCAAGGAAAAAAAGCTCGTCTATGCCGAGGGCGGCACCAAGCCAACCAAATGGCTGCGCACCAAGGCGGACGAACGCGCCCGGTTCACCCTTACCAATGACGAGGTGCTGACGCTCGCCCGCTGGGCCGTCACCATCGAGCAGCACTACGGCCGCCCCATGGACATCGAATGGGCCAAGGACGGCAAGACCGGCGAATTGGCCATCGTCCAGGCGCGGCCCGAGACCGTCCAGTCCCGCGCCGAGGCGACCGACCTCAAGACCTTCAGCATCACCAACAAGGGCAGGCAGCTCACCACGGGCCTCGCCGTCGGTGCAGGGGCTGCCACCGGCAAGGTCATCAATCTTGCCTCACCCCACGACATCGACAAGTTTGAGGATGGCGCGGTGCTGGTCACCACCATCACTGATCCGGACTGGGTGCCCATCATGAAGCGCGCTGCCGCCATCGTGACCGACCATGGCGGCCGCACCAGCCACGCCGCCATCGTCAGCCGCGAGCTTGGCCTGCCCGCCATCGTCGGCACCCATGACGCCACCAAGGTGCTGAAGACCGGCACTGACGTGACCGTCTCCTGCGCCGAGGGCGATGAGGGCCGCATCTATGAGGGCATCGCCGACGTTAAGGCCGAGGCCCTCAGCCTTGAGGACCTGCCGGAGACGAAAACCCGGGTGATGCTCAACATGGCAACCCCGTCCGCCGCCCTGCGCTGGTGGCGCCTGCCGGCAGACGGCATCGGCCTTGCCCGCATGGAATTCATCATCAACAACATCATCAAGATCCATCCGCTGGCCCTCACCCGCTTCGACGAGGTGAAGGACAAGCAGGCCCGCAGGCAAATCGAGAAGATGACCCAGGGCTATGCCGACAAGTCCCGCTATTTTGTGGACACGCTGGCCTATGGCGTCGCCCGCCTCGCGGCGTCGCAATATCCCAACCCCGTCATCGTCCGCATGAGCGACTTCAAGACCAACGAATACGCCGAGCTGATCGGCGGCCGCCAGTTCGAGCCCCATGAGGAAAACCCGATGATCGGCTGGCGCGGTGCGAGCCGTTACTATGCGGATGACTACAAGGACGGTTTCGCCCTTGAATGCGAGGCGCTGGCGAAGGTCCGCAAACAGATGGGCTTCACCAATGTCGTGGTGATGATCCCCTTCTGCCGCACGCTGGAAGAAGCGGACCAGACGCTCGACACCATGGCCGCCCATGGCCTCGTGCGCGGCGACGACGGGCTTGATGTCTATGTCATGTGTGAAGTGCCCTCCAACGTCATCCTAGCGGATGAGTTCTCCGAGCGCTTTGACGGCTTCTCCATCGGCTCCAACGACTTGACCCAGCTCACCCTTGGCGTCGACCGGGATTCAAGCCTGCTGGCCCATCTCTTCGACGAGGAAAACCCGGCCGTGAAGCGGATGATCGAAAGCGTCATCGGCACCGCCCATAAGCATCACCGCAAGGTGGGTCTGTGCGGGCAGGGACCCAGCGACAAGCCCAGCTTCGCCCGCTTCCTGGTCGAGTGCGACATTGATTCCATGTCCGTCACGCCGGACAGTTTCATCCGCACCAAGCACGCGGTCGCCGAAGCCGAGGCCGCCCTTGAAACCTCGCAGGATCAGGCGGCCGCCGAATGAAGATCGTCATCTTCGAAACCGAGGAATGGGAGTGGGAGCCGCTCCAGTCGCTCGCCGGGCCCCATGAGCTTGTCTTCGTGCCCGAGCGCCTGAAGGCCGAGAACGCCGCGACATACGCGGATGCGGACATCATCTCCCCCTTCGTCTATTCGCGCGTTGACGCGGACGCCCTTGCGGCCATGCCCAACCTCAAGCTCATCGCCACACGGTCCACCGGCTTCGACCATATCGACACTTCAGTTTGCAAGCAGCGCGGCATCGCGGTGGCCACCGTCCCCACCTATGGCGAAAATACCGTGGCCGAGCATGTCTTCGCCCTGCTGCTGGCGGTCTCCCACAAGATGGTGGAAGCGACCGACCGCACCCGGCGCGGTGATTTCAGCCAGCAGGGTCTTCAGGGCTTCGACCTGATGGGCAAGACCATCGGTATTGTCGGTACCGGCCATATCGGCCTGTGCACCATCCGCATCGCCAAGGGGTTCGGCATGCATGTCATCGCTCATGACGCCGTGCCCGACGAAGATGCTGCCGGCAGCATGGGCTTCGTCTATGTGGAGATAGATGAGCTCCTCGCCCGCGCTGACGTGGTCAGCCTTCACGTTCCCGGTGGTCCGGATACGGACGGCATGATTGATGACGCGGCCTTCGGCAAGATGAAAGACGGCGCCGTCCTCATCAACACCGCCCGCGGCAACCTCGTCGATGTGAACGCGCTCCTTAAGGCGCTCGCCACCGGCAAGCTTGCTGGCGCCGGCCTGGACGTACTGCCGGAGGAACCCACCATCCGCGAGGAGGCCGAACTTCTCCGCTCGGTCTATATGCGCCGCCACAATCTCGAAACCCTGCTGGCGGATCATGTCCTTCTGCACCTGCGAAACGTGGTCATCACCCCCCATTCGGCCTTCAACACCCGCGAGGCCATGCAGCGCATCCTGGTCACCACCCGCGCCAATATTGATGCGTTCCTTGAAGGAAAAGCACTCAATCTGGTCGCCTGACGCACCCCCGGTGACAGAAAATGACCCGGCCGCCGAAATCGGTTGTCCCGCACCCGATTTTGCTGGCCCGTCATATTGATACTCCCCATATGCAGTATGCTGATCAGCATGTTCCCGCCCGCGCGATTCTTCTCAAACGCGCGCCCACAATATTTCCGGCCCTGATGCCCATCACAGGTCTGGACTGGAGGAAATCATGCTCAGTGCATCTTTGTTTTTCGGATTGGTCCTGCTCGTCCTCGCAGCCGTGCTTGTCTACAACTCCGTCAAGATCGTGCCCCAGGGCTTCGAATACACGGTCGAGCGTTTCGGCCGCTACACGCGCACCCTGACACCCGGCCTCTGGCTGCTGGTGCCGGTGATGGACCGTGTCGGCCTCAAGATGAACATGATGGAGCAGGTGATCGACATTCCGTCCCAGGACATCATCACCCGCGACAATGCCCAGGTAACTGCCGACGCCGTCGCCTTCATCCAGGTGATGGATGCCGCCAGCGCCGCCTATGAGGTGGCCAATCTCGATCGCGCCATCTCCAACCTTGCCCTCACCAATGTGCGTACCGTGCTCGGCTCGATGGATCTCGACGAGATCCTCTCCAATCGCGACGCCATCAATGAGCGCCTCCTGCGCGTCATCGACCTTGCCACCAATCCCTGGGGCGTGAAGGTCACCCGCGTGGAGATCAAGGACCTCACCCCGCCGCACGACATCACCGAGGCCATGGCCAAGCAGATGAAGGCCGAGCGTGAGAAGCGCGCGGAGATCCTCGCCGCCGAGGGCGACAAGTCCGCCGCCATCCTGCGCGCCGAAGGTGAGAAGCAGTCCGCCATCCTCGAGGCCGAGGGTCGCCGCGAGGCCGCCTTCCGCGACGCCGAGGCCCGTGAGCGTGAAGCCGAAGCCGAGGCCAAGGCCACTGAAATGGTGAGCGAGGCCATCGCCAAGGGCGACGTGCAGGCGGTCAACTACTTCGTAGCCCAGAGCTATGTGGAAGCCTTCGGCAAGCTCGCCGAAGCCAAGCACCAGAAGACCGTCATCATCCCGGCCGAGACCGCGGGCCTTGTCGGCCTCCTGTCCGGCATCACTGAGCTCAAGGGCATGGCCGGCCCCGGCACTGGAGGGGGCACGTCGGGCCCCGGCGGCAGCACTGGCGGCAGCACGTCCATGGCCGGCACCAGCGTGCCCAAGAGCAACGGCTAGGGGAGGGCGATAGATGGAACCCTTCGTGACACTGATCGACAGCATTCCCTTCTGGGGCTGGTTCGTGCTCGCCATCGCGCTCATCGCGGCGGAAGTGGTGCTGCCCACCACCCACATGCTGTGGCCCGCCGCGGGCGCCGTGGTCACCGGCATGCTGGTCCTGGTGCTGGGCGATCCCTTCCCCGCCTGGCAGGTTGCGGCCTTCGCGGTCTTCACCGTCATCGCGGCGATGATCGGCCCGCGCTACCTCAAGAGCACCTATGCCGCAAGCGAGCACCCGGAGCTCAACAAGCGCGGTGCCCGCGCCACCGGCCAGACGGCCACCGTCGTTGAAGCCTTCACCGGCGGTCGCGGCAAGGTCCGCCTGGGCGATACCCAGTGGCTGGCCCGGAGCGCTGACGGCAGTGACCTCGCCGCCGGCGCCCGTGTCGAAGTGGTGGAAAGTCGCGGCACCGAACTGGTGGTAAAGCCCGCCTGACCTCGCGCAAACCGCCCGGCCGGAAATTTTTTGCCCGGCCGGGCCCGCGCGCTGCGCCGCGAAAATCGCGCAATGCCCCTGCGTCATCTCCCCAAATCATCGGCTGCCGCTCAGGCGCCGCCGCTTCGGCGGGCCAATTCCAGCTGGCCAGGCGCGCCGTCCGGTGATTTAATGTGTGTCATCAATAAACACTATCCGCCATTCACACCCGACCGGTCGCGGTCAGAAACAAAAAGGCGGCAAGGGACGTCAGGGAGTATCGAGACATGAGCCAGCTGGACATCCGCCCGCTGGAGGGCGTCGGCGCTGAAATCACCGGCGTGGACATCGCCGCCGGCCTCAGCAACGCGCAGTTCGACGCCATTCACGAAGCCTTTTCCGAGCACGGCCTCATTTTCTTCCGTGATCAGAGCATTTCCGAGCAGGATCATATTGACCTCGCCCGCCGCTTCGGCGAGATCGACATCAACAAGTTCTTCGCAGCCCACCCGGACTATCCGGAGATCGCGCTGGTCGCCAAGGACGTGGACCAGAAGGACAATATCGGCGGCGGCTGGCACACGGATCATTCCTACGATGCCGAGCCCGCCATGGGCTCAATCCTCGTCGCACGCGAACTGCCCGACAGCGGCGGCGACACCATGTTCGCCTCCATGTACCGCGCCTATGACGGCCTCAGCGACGGCCTGAAGAAGACCCTCGAAGGTCTCAACGCCGTCCACTCAGCCGCCCACATCTTCGGCACCGGGCCCACGACCTATGCCACCGCCACCGATGCGGGCGACCATGAAAGCAAGGGCGACGGCCGCATCAACAATGCGGACGTGGCCGACATGATGGCCGATGTGATCCACCCCATGGTGGTCACCCATCCGCTCTCCGGCAAGAAGGCGCTTTACGTGAACCCCGCCTTCACCCTGCGCATCGAGGGCTGGACGCAGGAGGAAAGCCACCCCCTGCTGCAATATCTCTATGCCCAGTGCGCCCGGCCCGAATACACCCACCGCTTCCAGTGGAACCCCGGCTCCATCGCTTTCTGGGACAACCGGGCCACCTGGCACTGGGCGCTTAACGACTATCAGGGCCAGCGCCGCGTCATGCACCGCATCACCATCGAAGGCTGCGCGCTGGCATAACCCTCACCCAACCCATGTGACAGGTTTCAAAGCAAAGCCCCGGACCAGCAATCTGGTCCGGGGCTTCTTCATGTCAGCATGCACCCCGTAACGACGGGGCAGGGGGACGGCTACAGCCGCAGCTTCAGGCCGACAATGCCCACCTGGCTGTCTACGCCGGAATCCGACACATCCTGAATGCCGACGAAAGGCTGGAAGCCGCTGTTGAACACAACCTCGGCGCCGATATCCATGTACTTGTTGATGTGCATCTCCATGCCGATCACATGCTGGGTCAGCTCGTCGAACTCGGTATTGTCCGGCCCGATGATCGACTTGGAATAGACAGCGCTGAAATCGGTCGCGATGCCGAACAGGTCTGTCTTGTAGCGCCCCATGGCACTCACGGCCGACAGGTGCCGGGCACCGGGCAGCTCCGCGCCCGTATTGGTGTCATAGGAGGTGGCCGGCCACAGCTCTGTCGAGCGGGTGTATTCCACCGCCAGGTCATAGCTGTCGGTGGTGTATTCCGCAGCCACGTCCCACAGGCCCACATTGTCGGTCACCAGCACGCGCGGCGGGCGCGGCGCGTTGGGCGGGCCGAAACGGTTCAGCGCCTGCACCGTATGGGCGGTGAAGTTGCTGTTGTAGATCGTGTCATCCAGGTAGCTGGCGGAAACGCGCAGCGCGCGGTCCTCTTCAAAGGTGAAGGTCTTTTCCGCCTTCACCGCGAAATTGGTGCCGAGCCCGCCATCGCGCTTGTTGGTCATGCCCACGCGCAGCATCCGCTCGCCATTGGCCACGGTGCCCGACACGCGCCAGTCATCGCCCACATAGCCAAGCTCGATCACCGGCTCGTCGGCCAGCGTCCAGAAGAAATGCTGATTGATGGTGTGGGTGAACGGGTTGTAGCCGAACTGCTCACCGAAATCGACGGACTTGCGGCCGATCGCGGCATAGACGGGGAACTCGTCCAGATTGCCCACCACCACGAAGTATTCGCGCAGCTGCACGTCTTCCTGATCGCCGCGGAAATTCGTTTCCGAATATTCCGCCTGCGCATAGCCTGTCACCCAGTCACCCACCGAGATGAGCCCCGCCACGCCGGCGGAGTTGATCACCGCCTCGGTATTGGTGTTGCCCGAGCCATGCACATTGGGAAAGCGGCTGAGGATCGGGTACTTCCCCGCCGTGTCCGTGCGCTCGAACAGATAGGTGCCGTTGAAGAAGCCGCCAATGGTGATCGACAGCGGCTTGATCTCGCCGGACTGCTTGGCGCGCAGGATGAAGGGAACTTCGCCCACCACGTTTTCCTGCGGGTCCGTCAGGTGAGCCATCAGCTCGGTGTTGAAGGGAAGGCGGTCGCCCAGCAGCGTGATGCCGTCATCCGCATCCTGGTCTGCATCTGCTGCAAGGGAAGGTGCTGTGGCCAGCAGCGGTAAAGCCAATAGCGCAATACACGCGCCGGAGAAGGAACTCCGCATCGTTGATCCCCCGATGTCTTTTCATAATTTGAATACGGACTATCCGTTTGCTGAATAGCCCGAAGTCGCACACCCCGCGTGTGCCATGGGGATATGCCGGAAGTCCAGAATTTTAGTGCTAACAAGGTGTTAACGGGCGCCCGACCGCACGCCCGGCCCGCTTGCAACACCACCACGCCGGCGTCAGGCTCATCAGCGGACACACTAGTCGGAGCCCGCACCATGCAGCTTGGAAATTTCTCCGTCAGCCTCGCCGTGAAGGACTTGCAAAAGTCCCGCGCGTTTTACGAGGCCCTCGGCTTCACCGTCACCGGCGGTGATGAGGCCCACAACTTGCTCATCCTGCAGAACGAAACCGCGACCATCGGCCTGTTCCAGGGCATGTTCGAAAAGAACATCCTCACCTTCAACCCCGGCTGGGACCGCAACGGCACCGCCCTCGACACCTTCACCGACATCCGCGACATCCAAAAAGCGCTGAAGGCCAAAGGCCTCACCCTGACCGAAGACACCGACCCGTCAGCCCAAGGCCCCGCCCACATCACCCTCCTCGACCCGGACGGCAACCCGGTGCTGATCGATCAGCATGTGTGAGCGTTGCAATCCAGAGCGGTACGTGATACGTACATCATACCGACCGGGCAGATTTAATGGCGATCAGAAGCTTCAGCAGCCGCGAAACTGAAAAGCTCTATCTCGGCGAGCGAAGCCGGAAGTTTGGCGCCCTGTCACGCAAGGCAATGCTGCAGCTGAGGCGCATTGATGCCGCTCACGTGCTGGAAGACTTGCGAGTTCCTCCGGGCAATCACTTGGAGGCACTGAAGGGAGACCGCAGGGGCCAGCATTCGATCCGCATAGATCGGCAATGGCGCATCTGTTTCCGGTGGGACGCAGGCGACGCGTATGACGTCGAGATCGTCGACTATCACAAGGGATAGGACCAATGGCACGCACACCGATGCATCCTGGCGAAATGCTGAAGGAAGGTTTTCTGGATGAGCTTGGCCTGTCAGCCACATCCCTTGCCAGGCATATTGGTGTGCCCGCCAACCGGCTGACATCAATCATTGCCGGCAAGCGTGGCATCACCGGCGAAACGGCCATCCTGCTGGGCAAGGCTCTTGGCACCACCCCGGAATTCTGGCTCAACCTGCAAAAGACTTATGAGCTGGACGTGGCCGCCACCAGTGACGTGGCAAAGAAGGCCAGGTCCATCAGGCCCGTCGCGCCCGCCGCCTAGTGGCTCAGCACCACGTCCAAAAACACTGCCCCGTATTTCTCGAGCTTCCGGGCGCCCACGCCGCCGATCTCGGCCATCTGGTCGAGATTGGAGGGCCGCACCATGGCCATCTCGATCAGCGTCTTGTCCGGGAAGATGACATAGGCCGGCACGTTCTGCGCCTGGGCGAGGTCGGTGCGTTTTTCCTTCAGCGCGCGCAGCAGCTCCATGTCGCGTTCAGACAGCTCCACCTGCGGCTGTGCCTTGCGGCCGCCCCGTCCGGCACCGCCTGCACTGCCTGACCCGCGGGCGCGGCGGGCCTGTTTGGCAGGCGGATGCCGCAGCGCCACCTGCGCCTCGGCCTTCAGCACCGCCCAGCCGGCCTCCGTCACCAGCCACGAGCCATATTGCGCGTCCACCGAGGTCAATCCCAGCGCATAGAGCTGGCGGCAGAGATCCCGCCACTGATGCTTGTCGTAGTGCGCCCCCACGCCATAGGTCGGCAGCTGGTCGTGCCGCAGGGTGCGCACCCGCTCGGTGTCCTCGCCGCGCAGGATTGAGATGATGTGCTCAAGCCCGAACCGCTCCCCCGTCCGCACCATGGCCGACAGCGCCTTCTGCGCGTCCTCGGTGCCGTCAAAGGTCTCGACCGGTGATTTGCACAAATCGCAATTGCCGCAGGGCTCATGTTCCCGCTCGCCGAAAAAGGCCAGCAGCACCTGCCGCCGGCATCGTGGCGCCTCGGCCAGCGACAACAGCGCGTTGAGCCGCTGATGGTCCGCCCGCCGCCGCGCGTCCGGCGCGTCGCTGTCGTCGATCTGCAGCCGCCGCAGCTTGATGTCATCAACGCCATAAAGCGTCAGCGTGTCCGCCGGCAGCCCGTCGCGCCCGGCGCGGCCCACTTCCTGGTAATAGGCTTCCATGCTCTTGGGCAGATCCGCATGCACCACAAACCGCACATCCGGCTTGTCGATGCCCATGCCGAACGCCACCGTCGCGCAGATGACAATGCCGTCCTCTCGGGTGAAGCGGTCCTGCCGCACCTGCCGCGTCTCCGCGTCCAGCCCCGCGTGATAGGCCAGCGCTTCAATGCCCTTCTTCTGCAGATGCTCGGCGAACTGTTCGGTCTTGGCGCGCGATGAGCAATAGACGATCCCCGCCTCGCCCTCGTGCCGCAGCACGAAATCCGTCACCTGCGTCTTCGCCTGCGCCTTGGGCTCAAACGCCAGAAACAGGTTCGGCCGGTCAAACCCGCCGAGAAACACCTGCGGGGCGTCCGAAAACAGCTTGGACGCAATCTCCCCGCGCGTCTCTTCGTCTGCCGTCGCCGTAAACGCCGTGATCTGCACCTCGGCACCCTCCGCCCGCAGCGCGTCACGCAGCTCGCCGATGCGGAGATAATCCGGCCGGAAATCATGCCCCCACTGGCTAACGCAATGGGCCTCGTCGATCGCCAGCATGGAAATGCCGGCCCGCCGCAGCAGCCCCCCGGCGACCGACAGCCGCTCCGGCGCCATGAACAGGAGCTTCAAAGTGCCCGCGTCGATCATCTGATAGATCGCTTCGGCCTCATGCGGGTCGGTGTTGGAGGTCAGCGCCCCCGCCGCCACGCCATTGGCCTGCAAGGCTGCCACCTGGTCCCGCATCAGGGCGATAAGCGGGGAGACCACCACCGTCAGCCCCGGCCGCATCAGCGCGGGCAGCTGGTAGCACAGGGACTTGCCCGCGCCCGTCGGCATGATTGCCAGCACGTCGCGGCCTTCCACGATCGCCGCCACGATCTCTTCCTGCCCCGGCCGGAAACGGTCGAACCCCCAGACCTGCTTCAGAAGAGTGTGTGCGTCATCCATCAGGTCGGGCTGTGGGGCAAGAAGGGCGTCAGGCATCCGCGAAGGTCAATATCAGGTCTTTGGCGTCAATGGTGATGCCCGGCTCCACCAGAACCTCCGCAACCACCCCGTCCCGCTCGGCGGTAACGGATGTCTGCATCTTCATGGCTTCAAGCGCAACGAGCGTATCCCCAGCTTTAACTGAGTCGCCCGGTTTTACCGAAATCTGCACCACAAGTCCCGGCATGGGTGCGCCCACATGGGTGGGATTGCCCGATTCCGCCTTGCGCCGTTCCGGTGCCGGCGCCGCCAGATGGGTGTCCAGCACCTTCACCTGCCGCGGCTGGCCGTTGAGTTCGAAGAACACCCGGCGATAGCCCTCCTGGTCGGCCTCCGACACGCCCAGGCAGCGGATCACCAGCGTCTTGCCCTTGTCGATATGAACGGAGATTTCCTCGCCCACCTGCATGCCGGTGAAGAACACCGGCGTCGGCAGCACTTCCACCTCGCCATGATCGGTCTCATGCCTGGCAAAATCGGTGAACACCTTCGGATACATGAGATAGGACGCAAGGTCCTCGTCACTGATCTCCCTTCCCGCAGCCTCCGCCGCCGTGGCGCGGGTCGCTTCAAGATCCGCCGGCGGCAGATGCGCCCCGGGCCGGCCCGTCATCGGCGCCTTGCCCTTCAGCACCTTCTGCGTGATGTCATCGGGAAAGCCGCCCGGCGGCGTGCCCAGCTCGCCGTTCAACAGCTGCACCACGCTTTCGGGAAAGGCGATTTCCTTGTCCGGGTCCAGCACATCTTCCACGGTGAGGCCCGACGACATCATGTAGAGCGCAAGGTCACCCACCACCTTGGAGGAGGGGGTCACCTTCACGATATTGCCCAGCAGCTTGTTGACGGCGGCATAGGCTGTTGCCACTTCCGGCCAGCGATGATCCAGCCCCATGGCCTTCGCCTGCTGGCGAAGATTCGTGTACTGACCACCGGGGATTTCGTGGCGATAAACGTCGGACGTACCCGCGCGGATGTCGCTTTCATAGGGCGCATAATGCTTGCGCACCTGCTCCCAATAGGTGGTGACGGCAATGATCGCGTCCGGGTCCAGCCCCGTATCCCGCTCCTGGTTGCGCAAGGCCGCGGCGATGGAGCCAAGATTGGGCTGCGACGTGACGCCTGACATGGAATCGATTGCCGCATCCACCGCGTCCACGCCCGCCTCAGCCGCCGCCAGCACGCTCGCAGCCGCGGCCCCCGACGTGTCATGGGTGTGGAAGTGGATCGGCAGATCGGTCTCGTTCCGCAGCGCCGTCACCAGCTCACGCGCAGCCGCCGGCTTGCACAGCCCGGCCATGTCCTTGATGCCGATAATATGCGCCCCCGCCGCCTCGAACTGCTTCGCCAACCCCAGGTAATAGTCGAGCGTGTACTTGTCTTCAGCGGGATTGGTCAGATCGCCCGAATAGCAGATCGCCGCCTCGCACAGCTTGCCCGTCTTTGCCACTTCCTCGATGGCCGGCATCATGTTCTCAGCCACGTTCAGGCAGTCGAACACGCGGAACAGGTCAATGCCCGCTTCCGCTGCGCGGTCGATGAAATAGGTGACCACATTGTCGGGATAATTCGTGTAGCCCACCGCATTGGCCGAGCGCAGCAGCATCTGCGTCAGCACATTCGGCATCGCCTGCCGCAGCTGGTGCAGGCGCGACCACGGGTCCTCGTGCAAAAAGCGCATGGCCACATCGAAAGTGGCCCCGCCCCAGCATTCCACCGACAATAGCTCCGGCATTTCGCGCGCCATGTAGGGCGCAATGGCCACAAGGTCATGGGTGCGCATGCGTGTCGCCAGCAGCGACTGGTGCGCGTCCCGCATGGTGGTGTCGGTCACCAGCAGCCGTGTCTGCGCGCGCATCCACTGGGCGAATTTCTCCGGCCCCATCTCATCCAGCGCCTGCTTGGTGCCCTGGGGCGGCGTCGCCACATCGCTCAGCGGCGGATGCACGAAGGCGCGCGACACCGTATGGGCAGCGTCCTTGGTCTCCGGATTGCCGTTCACCGTCACATTGCCGATGAAGCTCAGCAGCCGCGTCGCCCGGTCCTTGCGCGGGGTAAAGGCAAACAGCTCCGGCGTCTCGTCGATGAAGCGGGTGGAGTAATCAAGCGCCCGGAACTTCGGATGGTCGATCAGGTTTTCCAGGAACACGATATTGGTCTGCACCCCGCGAATGCGGAATTCCCCCAGCGCCCGGCGCATGCGGGTGATGCATTCCTCCTGCGTCGGCGCCCAGGCCGTCACCTTCTCAAGCAGGCTGTCGTAATAGCGGGTGATGAGCGCGCCCGAATAGGCCGTGCCCCCATCAAGCCGGATGCCGAAGCCATTGGCACCGCGATAGATCTGGATGCGCCCGTGGTCGGGGATGAAATTCTGCTCCGGGTCCTCGGTGGTGATGCGGCACTGCATGGCATGCCCGTGCAGCCGCACCTCGCCTTGCGCGGGGATCAGCCCGTCGCCGATCCGCGCGCCTTCGGCAATCGCCAGCTGCGCCTTCACCACATCAACGCCGGTGACTTCTTCTGTCACCGTGTGTTCCACCTGGATGCGCGGGTTCACCTCGATGAAGTAAAACGCCCCCGTATCCATATCCATCAGGAACTCGGCCGTGCCTGCGTTCTGATAGTCAGCCGCCCGCGCCAGCCGCAGCGCCGCCTCGCACACCTCCATGCGCTGGGCTTCGTCGAGATAGGGGGCAGGGGCCCGCTCCACCACTTTCTGGTTGCGCCGCTGCACCGAGCAGTCGCGCTCGAACAGGTGGATGACATTGCCGTGGCTGTCGCCCAAGAGCTGCACTTCCACGTGCCGCGCCCGCTCCACCAGCTTTTCGAGATAGACCTCGTCATTGCCGAAGGCGGCCTTCGCCTCGCTGCGCCCGGCCTGCACCTGCGACACCAGCTCGCTCGCTTCCATGATTCGGCGCATGCCGCGCCCGCCGCCGCCCCAGCTGGCCTTCAGCATCATCGGATAGCCGATTTCATCGGCGATCTTCCTGACCGCCTCCATGTCCTCGGGCAGGGGGCCTGATGCAGGCACCACCGGCACGCCCGCGTGTTCCGCCAGGTTGCGGGCCGAGACCTTGTTTCCCAGCCGCGTCATCACTTCCGCCGGCGGACCGACAAAGATCAGCCCGGCCTTCTCGCAAGCCTCTACAAAGTCCGGCCGCTCGGACAGAAAGCCATAGCCTGGATGCACGGCATCAGCGCCCGCCTCGCGGGCCACGCGGATCATTTCGTCAATGGACAGATAGGCCTCCACCGGCCCGCGCCCTTCGCCGATCAGATAGCTTTCATCCGCCTTGAAGCGGTGCAGCGCCAGCCGGTCCTGTTCAGAATAGACGGCCACGGTCTCGATGCCGCGCTCGGCGGCCGCGCGCATGACGCGGATCGCGATTTCGCTGCGATTGGCGACAAGCAGTTTCTTGATCTTCCGTGCAGGCATGGCGATGGTGCCTCGCTCTTGATCCGGTGGTGGGCGGGTTTTCAGGCTAGGATGACAACGCCGCCCCCGGCGGAGCAAGCATGCCCTAACGTCAGCCCGCAAAGTTGCAGGAAAGGAACCCAAATGGGCTCAATCCTTATCAATCTGATCCTTTTGCTCGGCGCTGCCGTACTTTATGGACTCGGCGAATTCTGGGTCCCGATCATCGTGGCAGCCGTCGCCGGCCCCATGCTCGGCATGGCCATCGCCAAGCATTTCGGCCCGTGAGTCTAAGGCCGATTTCGGTCAGCCGGGGGTGACGTAGCGTTCCCCTGCGGCACCCTTGTTCGTCACTCTTGCGTGGCGCGAGCGCTGCCTGAACGCAAAAACGGCGGCATCCGCATCCCGCGCATGCCGCCGTTCAGTGTCAGCTGTCAGGCAGTGGCTCAGAAAGCCTTGCCTTCGGACACGGCCCAGGTGGTCACGCCACCTTCGCCTTCCACTTCACCGGATGCACCCGGTGCCGGCGGCGTGTCGGAAACGGTCACGCAGGCCTGCTCCTCACCCGGGAAGGTGGTGCAGATGTCCTGGCCGTTCACCGACCAGCTGCCGGTGGCTGTGGAGCCGTCCGGCGCCTGGCGCTCGACTGTCGAGGCATCCGGGTAATACAGAGTGACGGTGGCGCCGTCCGGGCCCGTCAGGGTGACGGAGTTGCCCACCAGGCCGGCACCAACATTGGCAAGCGCTGCCAAAGCACCCGCGCCGGTAAGCAGAACAGCCAGCGCTGCACTTTTCACAAGTCGCATAAAATTCCTCCCTAGATAGCGTGGTGTTGCCCACGCGGCGAAAACGTTAACCACGTTTCACGGCCGATGCCAGCATTTTGAAGAGGCCCTGTGAGGCGGGAAAAATACGCGCGAAACGGGCAGGAAGCTGCCCCTTAACCGCAGATATCGGTGCGGTCCGGCATACCCTCAGCCACGCGGCGGGCGCATCATGAAAACGATGAGCCACAGCGGCACGATCACCACGATGCCGAGCATGAGATTGGGCAGGGCAAGCTCCCAGCCGCGGGCAATCAGATCGCCGATTTCCTCCGGCGTGGCGCCGATCTTTGCCAGCACCTCATGCGCGCTGGTGCCCATCAGGTGCAGGATCACGGCAATGGCCGCTGAGACGGCCGCCAGCCGCCACAACACGGATACGAGATCGAAAAGCATCCTGCTGCTCCCGTAGGGTCCCCCGGTACCGCCGCCCCTTCGTCCCCCGGGGCGGCTTGCCATTCTGGTCCCTAACCTACACGGCTTTGGCCGCCAATGGCGAGACGCGCATTATACGTCCGCGCCCGGATCAGCGCCCCTGCCGCAGCCGTTCCCCGCGCCGCCGCAGCATTTCAACGGCGGTCAGCAGCGCGATGGACACCAGCACCAGCGCCGTCGCCACGGCCAGGATGGTGGGGGAAATCTGCTCGCGGATGCCCGCCCACATCTGCCGGGGAATGGTCCGCTCCTCGAACCCTGCCATGAACAGCACCACCACCACTTCGTCAAACGAGGTAACGAAGGCAAACAGCCCGCCCGACACGATGCCCGGCAGGATGATTGGCATGGTGACTTTGAAGAACGCCACATGCGGCGGCGCCCCCAGCGACAGCGCCGCCCGCGTCAGCGTCTGGTCATAGCCCGACAGCGTGGCCGTCACGGTGATCACGACGAAGGGGATGCCCAGCGCCGTATGCGCCAGGATGATGCCCAGATGCGTCTGCGCCAGCCCGGCCCAGGAATAGAAGAAATACATCCCCGTCGCGGTGATGATGATCGGCACGATCATCGGCGAGATCAGCAGCGCCATGATTGCCCGCCGGTAGGGCATGGCCGGGCTGGTCAGGCCAAGTGCTGCAAGCGTCCCCAATGTCGTCGCCAGCAACGTCGCCGCGATGCCGATGGTGAAGGAATTGCGGATCGAGTGCAGCCACTGGTCATTGGCCACGATGTCCTCATACCAGCGCAGCGAGAACGCCTCCGCTTCAAGCGCCAGCATGCCCGGCGTAAAGGTGAAATAGGGTTCCGCGTTGAACGACAGCGGCACGATCACCAGAAGCGGCGCGATCAGGAAAAAGAAGATCAGCCCGCAGAGAATGCGGAAGCCGTAATGCCAGGCCTTTTCAGCGGGTGTTGCGTAAAGCGGCAGCGCCATAAGTCAGCCGAGCCTCATATTGTCGACGCCCACCAGCCGGTCATAGAGCCAGTAGAGCAGCAGCACGGCCGCCAGCAGCACGGCACCCAGCGCTGCCGCGAGGCCCCAGTTCAGGCTCTCCTGCATGTGGAAGGCGATGAAGTTTGAAATCAGCTGCCCGGTGCGCCCGCCCACCAGCGCCGGGGTGATGTAATACCCGACCGCGAGAATGAACACGAAGACAGCGCCCGCGCCGATGCCCGGCGTCGTCAGCGGCAGATAGACCCGCGTAAACGCCCGCGCAGGCGTCGCCCCCAGCGAGATCGCCGCCCGCGTGAGCGACGGCGGAATGCCCTGCATCACGGCGTAAAGCGGCAGCACGGTGAACGGCAGCAATATGTGGGTCATGGCGATGATGGTGCCGATCTGGTTGTAGATCAGCTGCACCCGCCCATCATCCGACACGATCCCCAGCCAGACGAACACGTCGTTCAGCACACCCTCGGTCTGCAGGATGGCGATCCACGCGGTCGTCCGCACAAGGAGCGATGTCCAGAACGGCAGCAGCACCAGGATCATCAGCAGATTGGCCCGCGCCGGGGGCAGATGCGCCATCAGATAGGCAATGGGAAAGCCCAGCAGCAGGCACAGCACCGTCACAAGGGCCGACACCAACAGGGTGCGCCAGAACAGCCGCACATAAAGACGCTGGTCTTCCGGTGCCAGCACGATGCTGCCATCCGCATCAAACTGCCGGTCCAACGCTGCGAGATAGAACGTCGCCGTCACCGGCGACGACACCCGCTTGATCGCCGCCCAGATGGTCCGGTCCGCCCAGCGGTCATCGAGCGCCGGCAGGCTCACGGAATAGGGCGCCTCGAGACGGTCCGCCCGCCGTGCCGAGCGTGTCAGCAGTGAGCGCGTGCCGGGCACATCATAATTGAGCCGCGTTGCCGCCTGGCCGATGGTCCGGTCAGCACGCGCCTGGCGCATGTCCGCCACCAGCGCCGCATAGATCGTTTCATCCGGCAGGCCGGTCCCGTCCCATTCGCCGATCACCTGCGCCGTTTCCACGAAGATGTCGCCGAACACCGGCGAGTGCACGCTGCGCGTCAGCATGGAGAAGATCGGCACCACGAAGGTGACAAGCAGGAAGATCAGCAGCGGCGCCACCAGCCCCAGCGCCTTCCAGCGCGCGACCCGGTTGGCGCGCTGCAACTGCCGTTTCAGCACATCCGTATCCGGCGCGTCAGGCGCAGGATGCATCTCTCCGGTCGTGCCTGCCGTCATGTGTCCAGCCGTTTGGCAACCACGAAGCGCGACGGCGGCGAAGCGGGAAAGCACCCCTCGTCCAGTATCTTAAATCCCGCGTCCCGGATATGGCCGTCCAGCTGCTCGATGGTCAGAAAGCTCACATGCGGTGCCTTGCCGATGAGCTGCAGCGCGCTGATGAGGGGCTTGAACAGCCACGCCTTGCTGCCGAGGCAGACGGACTTGGAAATGAACAGGCCGCCCGGCTTCAGCAGGGTACGGATCTGTTCAATGGCGCCGGGCACGTCGTTCACCAGGTGCAGGAAGTTGAACGCCAGCACCGCGTCATAACGCTCACCGGCAGCCACATGGTCACCGATCACCGCCTGGCGGAAGCTCACATTGCCGGGGGCCCCAGGGGCCGTCAGCTTGTCCGTGGCAATTTTGATCATGCCGTCGGAGAAATCACTGGCCGTCAGGCTTTTTACGTTTGGTGCCAGCAGTAGCGCCGTGGAGCCCGTGCCGCAGCCCACTTCCAACACCTCGTCCCCCTGGCCGAGATGCGCTTTCGTCCGCTCCATGGTGGTGCGGTAGGACTCCATGTCCTTGATCGGGCTCAGCGCATATTTCGGCGCGGTCTTGTCCCAGAAGCGGCTGCTCATCCCGCTTGATCCCCCTTGGCGATTGAGATGCGCGGCCTAGTCGACGAGCCAGGCGTTGAACTGCTGCTCGAGCTCGACACTGAAATCCGCCCAGAACAGCGGATCGGTTTTCAGCGCTGTGGTCAGATTGGCTTCTGCGTTCGGTACGTTCGGCAGCATTTCCACGCCATAGTCGGGATGGGTGCCGATCAGCGGCAGGGCGGAGGCCCGCGTCGGGCCGTAGGCGATCAGCGACAGCTGGTTGGCCATTGCCTCCGTACCCGTGGCAAAGCGGATGAACTCCATTGCCTGCGCCTTCTTCGGCGTGCCCGCCGGAATGACCCACAGGTCAATGTCCCACACCTGGCCGTCCCACACGATCTCGAAGGGCTGCCCCTCACCATGCACCGCATTGAAGATGCGGCCGTTGAAGGCCGTTGTCATCACCACCTCGCCGTCGGCTAGAAGCTGCGGCGGCTGCGCGCCCGCATCCCACCACACGACACTGTCCTTGATGGTGTCGAGCTTGGCGAAAGCGCGGTCGCGGCCTTCCTTGGTTTCCAGCAGCGGATAGACATCCTCCGGCGCGACGCCGTCAGCCATCAGCGCCATTTCAAGGTTGCTGCGCGCCGTCTTGCGCATGCCGCGCTTGCCCGGAAAGGCGTCCAGATCGAAGAAGTCAGCAATGGTCGTGGGCGCGTTGCCGTCGAAGGCGGTGCTGTTGTAGGCCGTCACCGTCGCCCAGATGACATTCGCCACCGCGCAGTCATAAAGCGTGCCGTCGAGGAAATCCTCTTCCGCCGGGGTGCCGTCCGGGGCAGGGGAGAGCGCCGCCGCGTCGATCAGCTCCAGCGCGCCCTCATCGCACAGGCGGATGGCGTCGGGCAGCTCCACATCCACCACGTCCCACGTCACATTGCCGCTCAGCGTCTGCGCCTTCACCGGCGCGACATTGCCGTCATAATCCGTGGACTGAATGACAATGCCCGTCTTCTCGGTGAAAGGTTTGTGGAAGGCCTCCACCTGGCTGGCCGTATAGGCCCCGCCCCATGACACCACGGTGATCGCGTCTTCGGCCTGAGCGGCACCCGCTGAAAGGCCAAGAGCAAGGCCAAGCGAGAGGGATGCGGCGGCCGCCAGTCGGTGAATGCGTGTCATCTGTCGATCCCTTTCTGGTCAAACAGCAGGGGCAGGAGCGGGGTTGGCTCACGCAGCGCTGCGCGCTGAGCCCGTCCCGTTCAGCCCCGGTTCCATGTCCATATAGTCGAGCGCATGCGCGTCCTCGGCCTTCCAGCCCACGCGCACCCTGTCGCCGCGGGCCAGCAGCCCGCGCGGTGCCGTGTTCGGCACCTTGACGATGAAGTCATCGCAGCCCGCCAGCGCCAGCCGCACCTGCCGGTGGTCACCGAAATAGATCAGTTCCCGGACAGTGCCTTCAAACACATTGTCGAGCCGGCCCGTATCCGCGTCATCCGCATCATCCAGCAGATGCACCCGCTCCGGCCGGATCGAGAGCAGCGTGCGCTCGCCCTCCGCGGCTGCCGCCACCGGCAGCGCCGTCACCAGATCGTTGCCGCCGCTGTCCAGCGCCACGGTCACCCGGCCATCGGCCACTGTCTTGATCCGCCCGGCAAGCCGGTTGCTGTCGCCGATGAACGACGCCACGAAACTGTTCTGCGGCCGCTCATAAAGCTCGGTCGGCGGCGCCACCTGCTGGATCACCCCGTCATTGAACACGGCAATCCGGTCCGACATGGTCAGCGCCTCGCCCTGGTCATGGGTCACATAGACGATGGTGATGCCAAGCGTTTCATGCAGATGCTTGATCTCCACCTGCATCTGCTCGCGCAGCAGCCTGTCGAGCGCGCCCAGTGGCTCATCCATCAGAACAAGCTTGGGCTCGAACACCAGCGCCCGCGCCACGGCCACGCGCTGTTGCTGCCCGCCGGAGAGCTGCGCCGGCCGCCGCCCGCCGAATTCGTCGAGTTCCACCATGGCAAGCGCGTCCGCCACCTTGCGGTCGATCTCACCCTTGTCCATGCCCCGCACCCTGAGCGGGAAGGCAAGGTTCTCGGCCACCGTCATATGGGGAAACAGCGCGTAGTTCTGGAACACCATGCCGATGTCGCGCTTGTGCGGCGGCAGGGCGGTGATGGGATCGCCATCCAGCAGAATGTCGCCGGCGGTCGGCTGCTCGAACCCCGCCAGCATCATCAGGCAGGTTGTCTTGCCCGAGCCTGATGGGCCCAGCAGCGTCAGGAATTCCCCGCGCGCGATATCAAGGTCCAGACCCTTCACCACCAGCGTGTCGCCGTCATAGGTCTTCTGCACCCCGCGAAAGCTTACAAGCGGGGAAGCATCGGGTCCGTCAGCGGGCATGTCGGATGGCATGGGGCTCCTTTGCGGGCAGGCAGTCTGGTCCTCGAAATCGCGTGGACCCTAGGCGGATCGGCGGCGCGATGCAAACCGCGCCGCCGTGTCCATCATCAAACAGGGGCAGCATCAGCGCCCGAACAGGCCCTTCAGCAGTTCTTCCGGCTTCGGAGCACTTTTCTTTTCTTCCCCGCCGGACGACCCGCCGGAGGAGTTGTCATTTGCTGCGCCGCCCTCCTCGCCCAGGAGGCCGCGGATGATGTCCTTGGGCTGCAGCTTCTTGATGTTGTCGAGGTTCTGCAGCGTCTCTGCCGGGTTGGAAATCACCGATGCCAGGTCCGGCGCGAATTTCGGGTTCGACCACGTGCCGGTCACCAGCACCGGGATGTTAAGCCCGGCCTTGTCCGATGCCCCGCCCTGGCCTTCGAGGGAGGCCACCAGCTTCGGCTGCAGGCGGTAATTGATCGTCTGGTTGGGAATGCTCGTCGTGCCCGCACCCGTCAGCCGGATGAGCGGCCCGAGCATCTGCAGGTTCTGGTTCGACAGCACGCCATTGGTGATGGTGAAGGAGCCATTGAGCTCACTGAAATCCGTGTCCTGCGTGGTGGCGTTGTTCCAGCCGGAAATCGGGTTGGTCAGCGCCGTGCGAATGATCTGCGCCAGGTTGATGCCCTTGATGGCACCATTGCGGAAATCGATGTTCCCGGTGCCGTTCAGCGCCTGCATCATCTGCGCCTGTGACGCGCCCTGCGTGGTAACGGCAATGTTGAACAGGCCCGTGCCCTTCAGCCGCTTGAAGCCCGCAGCCGCATTGAGGAAGGGCTCGATCGCCAGGCCGGACAGGTTGAAGTCCGCGGCCAGCGACGGGGTCGCCTGGCTGCCATTGATCGTCAGCTTGCCGGTGCCCGCACCGCCGTAAAGCGCCATCTTGGTGAGATTGGCAACCATGCGGCCATTGGTGATGTCGAGACCCAGCGCGCTTTCGCCGATCACGATATTGCCGAAGATGATTTCGCCGGCCGACAGGGCGAGGTCCGTATCAATGGCCTTGAGCCCGGAAAAGTCGATCCGGTCCGTGCTCCAGCCCGTGTCGCCCTGGCCGCCATAGACATTGGTGTCGATCTGATCGACCGCCAGCGAGCCCGACAGCTTGGGCCGCGCGCCTGCTGTCTGCACCACAAGGTCACCGGACGCATTCATGCCGTCCAGCGACATGGTGGCATTGGAGAAGGTGTAGCGGCTGCCCGCGCTGGCAAGCTGCCCCTTGATGGCCAGCGGGCCGAAACCGCCGCCTTCGGCCATCGGATTGCCGGTCCACGCCGCCAGCCGCCGCACCGACGGCACGTCCAGCGTCACCGCCCCGTTCGAGGCCAGTGCCCCGTCCAGCGTCACGTCGCCATTATAGGTGAGGTTGATCGGTGCCGAGCCGACAGAGATCTCCGCCCCCGTCGTGCCGCCTTCAAGCGCCACCCGCGGCCGCGCCAGGACAGCGTCCATGGTCACCCGTTCACCATTCCAGGTCAGCGCGCCATCCATGCCCAGCGGGTCATCGAGGCTCGGCAGCGACACCGCCACATCCACATCCTCGAACACATAGGAATCGCCGGTCTGCGCATTGTTGTAGCTGATACGCCCGTCCTCGATGCGCATGTCGGCAACCGCCACCTGGGTCGGCGTCACACCGCCACCCGAGCCACTGCCCGAACCGCCGCCCGCCGTTTCGTCCGCCGGCCCGTCTTCCTGCGCCGGAGCCGAAGCGGGTTCGGTGCCCTCCGGCAGGTCGAACTGCCAGTTGGGCGTGCCGTTGCGCGCCACTTCCAGGTTGATGACCGGCTCCTGCAGAACGAATTCCGCCACCCGCACCTCGCCGGAGAGCAGCGGCAGCAGCGCCAGCTCCGCGCGCAGCTGCTTCATCGCGGCCATATTGTCTGCCTTGCCGCCTGCGGCGTTGGCGAAGGTCACATCGCCCAGTTCCGCACCCAGCGCCGGCCAGGCCGTGATCTTCACGTCGCCCGCGATGGTCAGCTTGCGGCCCGTCGCCGTCTCCACGGCGTTTTCCACTTCGCGCTTCACCACGTCGGAGGAAATGAACATCGGCGCGAGCAGCACCGTGCCCACCACAAGGATTGCGAGGACAAGAATGAAAATCAGAAAGCCGCGCATCAAAATGTCTCCGGTGAAATCAGGTGAGGGCAGGACCAGCGTCCGGGCGAGCAAAGGTCCACCTGTTGCAACACTACCGCAGGATGCCCGGTTCCCGCCATCATGCACCCAAATGTGACTTCCACATTCGCGCCCCGCTGTGGCATTGTCATGACGTGCGTTGCCCGAAGCGGCCGCGTACATGGAATTGCGATCACCGCCAGCCGCCAGGGGCGCTTAAGTCCCGCCCGGCCGGCCTATCCGGGAAGATGGTCTCGATGAAATTCGATACCCCTCGCGTGATCGCGTTTTCTCAGTCTTGCGGCGCTAAACACCGCGTCTAACCGCAAGACCGAGGCAAACGCGGCACGGACCAGCGCCCGCCGGCGATAGCCGGTGCGCCATGTGGTCTACCGAAAGCGCACCGCTCCCGCGGTCCGCCATCGCGCCGTTTTGCCAATCCTTCCAGATTTCATCTTCCCGGAGCAGCGCTCGCCTCCCCAACCTTGGGAGGGACGCTGTCAGAAAAAATGTCTCTTCAGTCTTCAAACGGCGCCCCTGCGGGCGTGTCTCCGTCATCCGTTGATACCGCCCGCTTCGTCTGGCGTTACTGGATGCTCTATCGCGGCCTGTTCGCCACATGCGTCGGCCTCATTGCCTTCATGGCGCTGCTTGATGTCGCCCTGCCGGTCGCCGCGGGCCGGCTGGTCGACCTCATCTCGCAGGAGGCGACGCCCCGGCGGGTGTGGCAGGTCATGGCCATCACGGTTGGCATCACCACTCTCTATTTCACCGTCCGCTACACCATGTACCGGGTGTGGATCGTCTTTGCCGCCAATATCATGCGGCATCTGGTGATCGACGCCTTCGAGCGGGTGCAGCGCTTTTCGTCGGAATGGCATGCCAACGAGTTCGCCGGCGCCACCGTGCGCAAGATCTCCCGCGGCATGTGGGCCTATGACACCTATTCCGACACGGTAGCGCACGCGCTGCTGACGGCGGTGCTCACCCTTATCGGTCTCACCATCATGCTCGCCGTCCAGTGGCCGCTGCTCGGCCTTGTGGTCGGTGTGCTCATCGCCCTGCATCTGGGTGTCGGCTACTGGCTGGCGTCCACCGTCATGGCACCCGCCAACGCCCGGCACATGGCCGCCGACAGCCGCATCGGGGCCGTCATGTCCGATGCCATCAGCTGCAACGCGGTGGTCAAGAGCTTCGGTGCCGAAGCGCGGGAGAACCGCCTGTTCGAACGCGTGGTGCGCGACTGGTCGGGCAAAGCCCAATTCTCATGGGTGCGGGCTGAGAACTGCGTCATGTTCCAGGTCGCCATGCAGATCCTCATGATGGCAGCCCTGCTGGGCCTCTCCACCTGGTACTGGACGCAAGGCCAGGCCACGCCGGGTGATGTCGTGCTGGCGCTCACCACCTTCTTCGTGATCGACAGCCATCTGCGCCACGCGGCTTTTCACATCCGCAACGCCCAGCAGGCGATCAACGAGCTGGAAGACCTCGTGATCTTCCAGCGCCTGCCCTTGGGCGTGGCCGATGCGCCGGACGCGGAGGAATTCGAGCCGGGCAGGGGGGCGATTGCCTTCCGCAAGGTGCGCTTTGCCTATGCCAACAAGCCGGACCCGATCTATGACGATTTCTCGCTCGAGATCAGGCCCGGTGAGCGGGTCGGCCTTGTCGGCCGCTCAGGCTCCGGCAAGAGCACCTTCGTCAAGCTCCTGCAACGGCTGCATGATTTGGAGGGCGGTCAGGTCATGATCGATGGTCAGGACGTGGCACGGGTCACCCAGTCCAGCCTGCGCCAGGCCATCGCCCTGGTGCCGCAAGACCCGGCCCTGTTCCACCGGTCCCTGGCCGAGAACATTGCCTATGCAAGGCCGGACGCCACCCGTGAGGAGATCATGGAGGCCGCCCGGCGGGCCCATGCGGATGAATTCATCCGCGACCTGCCTCAGGGCTACGACACCGAAGTGGGTGAGCGGGGGGTGAAGCTGTCCGGCGGCGAACGGCAGCGCATCGCCATCGCCCGCGCCTTTTTGGCGGATGCCCCGATCCTCGTGCTGGATGAAGCTACCTCCAGCCTTGATTCGCATACGGAGAGCCTGATCCAGGATGCGATCGAAGACCTGATGCGCGGCCGGACGACGATCCTCATCGCCCACCGCCTCTCCACCCTGCGCGACGTGGACCGCATCCTCGTGTTCGACAAGGGACGCATCACCGAGCAGGGCACCCACGCGGAGCTTCTGGAACGCCCCCAGGGCGCGTTCCGCAAGCTGCTCGAGACCCAGGCCGCGGGGCTGGCCTTTTAGGCCATTACCCCGCGCGTCCCGGGGAACCGGACCCCGCCGTCCGGTGTTCTGCTTCCACAGGCGTTTTGCCTGCAGCGGGACACCGGCGGCGGGCGCCGGATCAAGGCGAGGGATGGACCGGATGGCCGAGAGAAAATCTGCCGGGCAGGAGCAGGAAACCGACGAGGACGTCGTGCTCACCAGCCAGCAACGGGTGCAGGCGCGCAAGAACCTGCGGTCATCGTCTCCCGTGATCTTCGAGACCATCCGTCAGGAAGGCATCGAGGAGCTTGAGCGGCCCGCCCTGTCGCTGTGGTGGTCAGGCATCGCAGCAGGCCTGGTGATGACCTTTTCGCTTTACACCAAGGGCTATCTGCATCTCCACCTGCCTGATGAGGCATGGCGGCCTCTGGTCAGCAATTTCGGCTATTGCCTCGGCTTCCTGCTGGTCATTGTCGGCCGCCTGCAGCTTTTTACTGAGAACACCATCAAGCCGGTTCTGCCGCTTTTCGTGACCCCCACCTTCTGGCGCCTGCGCACCATGCTGGCGCTGTGGGGGATCGTGTTCATTGCCAATCTCGTGGGCGTCTGCGCGTCGGTCTTTCTGGTCGACAATGCGGGTCTTGCCAAACCTGACCAGATTGCAGCCTTCCTCGAAGTGTCCCACCATCTGGCAGACCGCTCAGCCGCTGCCAATATCGCGCTTGGCGTGCCCGCAGGCTTTCTCCTCGCGGCTCTGGTCTGGGGGCTGGCCGATATGAAAAGCGGACGGCTTCTCTTCATCATTGCCGTCACCTATGTGATCGCGCTGGGCGAGTTCAGCCACGTTGTCGCAGGCTCAGCCGAAGTCGCGCTGCTGACCCTGCATGGCGACATGGGCGTCGGCCAGGCTTTCGCCCAGTTCGTCTTCCCCACGCTGCTGGGCAACATCCTCGGCGGCACCGGCCTCTTCGCCCTTCTGGCCTATGGCCAGGTCCGCCACGAGATCATCGAGGAAGACTGACGCACCCCTGTCCGCCTTGCTGGAAGCCGGTTTGAAGCCTGCGTAAAAACCCGCTTTCTGGCAGGCAGGGACTGTGCTCATACTCCCCCCGCGTCATCTGTCGTTGGGGGATCATCCGTAGTGACCATGGCCTTTTTCGTCGGCCTCTACCTGGCCGTTTCCGTCGGCGTCGGCATCTATGCCGCGCGCCGGGTTCAGACTTCCGGTGATTTCATTCTGGCAGGCCGGTCCCTGCCGCTCTACATCGTCACCGCCACGGTCTTCGTCACGTTCTTCGGCTCGGAAGCCGTCCTCGGCATTCCCGCCACCTTCATGGAAGAAAATCTCGGTGGCATCGTCGCCGACCCCATCGGCGCGGGCCTCTGCCTCGTCTTCGTGGGCCTGTTCTTCGCCGTCCGCATCTACCGCATGAAGCTCAACACCATCGGTGATTTCTACCGGGCGCGCTTCGGCCCGGCGGTGGAACTCATGGTCTCCATCGCGATCTGCATCAGCTATCTGGGCTGGATTTCCGCGCAGATCGTGGCGCTCGGCCTTGTCATCAACATCGTGACCATGGACATGGTCAGCTTCGAGCTGGGCATGGTGCTCGGTCTCATCAGCGTCATGGCCTACACGGTGTTCGGCGGCATGGTGTCTGTTGCCATTGTCGCCTTCATCCAGATGATCGCCATCATCATCGGCCTGCTGATCGTCGCCGACATGGTGGCGGGCCAGGTGGAGGGCGGCTATGCGGCCGTCATTGCCCACGCGGCTGAAAACGGCAAGTTCGAGTTCTGGCCGGCCTGGGACACCGCCGCCATCCTCGCCTTCTTCGGTGCCTTCATCACCCTGGCGCTGGGCTCCATCCCCCAGCAGGACGTGTTCCAGCGGGTGATGTCGGCCAAGGACGAGACCGTGGCCGCCCGCGGCTCCGTCTATGGCGGCCTGCTCTACATCGCCTTCTGCTTCATCCCCATCTTCATCGCCTATGGAGTGCTGCTCGTCGATCCCGCCATTGTCAATGCCCACATGGCCGAGGGCGGCGACAGCCAGCGCATCCTGCCGGACTACATTCTCGGCTATGTGCCGCTGACCGTGCAGGTCCTGTTCTTCGGGGCGCTCCTGTCAGCCATCATGTCCACGGCCGCCGGCACGCTGATTGCCCCCTCGGCCATCTTTGCTGAAAACATCCTGCGCCCGCGCTTTGCGATGGACGACAGGCGCTTCCTGCTGGTGCTGCGCCTGTCGGTCGTGGCCTTCGGCCTTGTCGTCCTCGTCTATGGCTGGCTCAGTGCCTCCGCGGGCCTGTCCATCTTCGAGATGGTGGAAAACGCCTATCTGGTGACCCTGTGCGGGGCCTTCACGCCGCTGGCCTTCGGCGTTTACTGGAAGCGCGCCACCAATGCAGGCGCGCTGGCGTCCATCATCTGCGGCGTCGGCACATGGGTGGTGCTGGAAGCCGTCAACTGGCAGCTTGCCGCCTCAGGAGGCGAGCTGCTGGTGCCGCCACAGGTGGCCGGCCTTGCCGCCGCCATCATTGGCATGGTGCTCGGCTCCCTGTATCTGGGGTCCGGCGCCACCCGTCCCGCACGGGCGTGACGGCGCACAGCCCGTCGGGAAAAATTCTCGACTCTCAGACAGTCGCCAAAGGAGACAGACATGAACGAGCCGGCCAAGGTCATCTGGCGTCCGGTGGACGACGGAGCGGACACCCCCATGGCCGGTTTCGCCGCAATTGCCGGGGACCGGTGGCAGCGCGACCTGGGCAGCTGGGACAAGCTGCATGCCTGGTCGGTCAGTGAGCGCGAGGAGTTCTGGCAGAGCGTCTGGGATCAGTGCGGCATTGTCGGGACCATGGGCAGCGTGGTGCTGGAGCAGGGCGATGCCATGCCCGGCGCCCGCTTCTTCCCCGAGGCCCGGCTCAATTTCGCCGAGAACCTGCTGGCCCATGCAGGAGAGGACGATGAGCCGGCGCTGATTTTCCGGTCCGAGGCAGGGGACGCACGGCGCATGAGCTGGGGCGTCCTGCGGGAAGACGTGGCGCGCACCCAGCAGGCACTGGCCCGGCTCGGCGTCGGTCCCGGCGACCGGGTCGCCGCCATGATGCCCAACATGCCCGAGACCATCGTCGCCATGCTGGCTGCCGCAGGCCTTGGCGCGGTCTTTTCCTCCTGCTCGCCCGATTTCGGCGTCAAGGGCGTGCTCGACCGCTTCGGCCAGATCGAGCCGACGGTCCTCATCGGCTGCGCCGCCTATGCCTATGGCGGCAAGATCCACGACACCCGCCCCAAGCTGGCGGAGGTCGCCGAGGGTCTGCCGTCCCTGACCGGCGTCCTCGTGGTGCCCTACAAGGCCGATGCCGAGACAGCGACTGACGGCATCCCCAAATCCATGCTGTGGCAGGATGCGCTGGACGCGGAGGAGGCGGAGACGCCCACCTTCCTGCCGCTGCCCTTCAGCCATCCGCTCTATGTGCTGTTTTCATCCGGCACCACCGGTGCACCCAAATGCATCGTCCATTCTGCAGGCGGCACGCTGCTCCAGCACGCCAAGGAGCACCGCCTCCATTGCGGGCTCACCGCAGATGACACCCTGTTCTATTTCTCCACCTGCGGCTGGATGATGTGGAACTGGCTCGTCTCCGGCCTGCAGGCGGGCGCAACGCTTGTGCTGTTCGACGGCTCGCCCTTTCATCCGGGTCCGGAGATTCTGTTCGACGTGGTGGCCCAGCAGCGCGTCACCCATTTCGGCACCTCCGCCAAATTCATCGACGCCATCAACAATGAGGGTTTGCGTCCGCGCGACACCCACGACCTGTCGGCCCTGCGCATGCTCATGTCCACCGGCTCGCCGCTGGTGCCGGAAGGCTTCGACTACGTGATGGACGCCATCAAGCCGGATGTGCACCTGGCCTCGATCTCCGGCGGCACCGACATCGTCTCCTGCTTCGTGCTCGGCACCCCGCTCAAGCCCGTCCGCCGCGGCGAAATCCAGGCCGCCGGCCTCGGCATGGACAGCCAGGTCTGGGACGAGCAGGGTAGGCGCGTGACCGGCGACAAGGGCGAACTCGTCTGCGCCCGCGCCTTTCCCGCCATGCCCATCGGGTTCTGGAACGATGACGATGGCGCCCGCTACCGGGCGGCCTATTTCGAGCGCTTCCCAGGCGTCTGGCACCATGGTGATTTCGCCGAGGAAACCCGGTCAGGCGGGTTCATCATCCATGGACGGTCAGATGCCACCCTCAACCCCGGCGGCGTCCGCATCGGTACGGCGGAAATCTACCGCCAGGTGGAGCAATTGCCCGAAATCACCGAGGCACTGGTCATCGGCCAGGACTGGCAGGGCGACACCCGCGTCGTCCTGTTCGTGGTGCTGGCAAAAGGGGCTGCGCTCGACGACGCGCTTGAGACCCGCCTCCGGTCGCAGATCCGCACCGGCGCCAGCCCCCGCCACGTGCCCGCGAGGATCATCGCCGTCGCCGATATCCCGCGCACCAAATCCGGCAAGATCACCGAGCTGGCCGTCCGCGACGTGGTGCATGGCCGGGAGGTGAAAAACCGGGAAGCCCTCGCCAACCCGGAGGCGCTGGACCTGTTCCGCGACCTCGGCGCCCTCAAGACCTGAGAATCCGCTCCGTTTCAGGACCCCGCGCCATCAGAACGCAGGGTCTTTGCTTGACGTGCGACTACTTCTCATATTCAGTCGCGCCATGCCTGCGACTAAGTTGCAGTTTCTTTCGTCAAGGACCCTCACGACAAAACGGAGAGCCCCTTTCATGCGTTTTGCGCCCATGCGTCTTGCCACCGCCGCCCTCGCGGCGCTGATGGCCCTTCCGGCCGCTGCCCAGGCCGAAGGCGAGGTCAACATCTATTCCTCGCGCCACTACGACACCGATGAGCGTCTCTACAGCGATTTCGAGGAAGCCACCGGCATCACCGTCAATCGCATCGAGGACAAGGCCAATGTGCTGATCGAGCGGATCAAGGCCGAGGGCGCCAACTCGCCCGCCGACATCCTGCTCACCGTGGATGCGGGCCGTCTCTACGTGGCTGACCAGGCCGGCATCTTCCAGCCGGTGCAGTCGGATGTGCTCGAAGAGCGCATCCCGGCCAATCTCCGCCACCCGGACGGCCACTGGTTCGGCTTCTCCACCCGCGGCCGCGCCATTTTCTACGACAAGGCCAAGGTCGATCCGGCGGACATCCAGTCCTACAAGGACCTGGCCGACCCGAAGCTGAAAGGCCTCGTCTGCACCCGGTCGTCCTCCAACATCTACATGCTGTCCCTGATGGCCGCGATGGTGGAGCGTCTCGGTGAAGAAGACGCCAAGGCCTGGGCCGAGGGCCTGTGGGCCAACCGCGCCCGCGATCCGGAAGGTGGCGACACCGACCAGCTGCGCGGCATTGCCTCCGGCCAGTGCGCCGTGGCTGTGGCCAACACCTATTATTTCGCCCGTGCCTTCACCAAGGATGTGCGCGGCCTCGCGAACCCGGATGACACCGACCGCATCGGCATCGTCTTCCCGGACCAGGACGGCGCCGGCACCCATGTGAATGTCTCCGCCGGCGGTGTGGTGGCCAATGCGCCGAACCGCGAGAACGCGATCAAGTTCCTCGAATATCTCGCAACCGACGCAGCGCAGAAATACTTCGCTGACGGCAACAACGAGTACCCGGTGGTGGAAGGCGTCGAGGCGTCCTCAGCCGTCGAGGCGCTCGGCGAATTCAAGGCCGATGACATGCCGCTCATCAAGCTTGGTGAGAACCAGGCAAAGGCTCAGGCCATCTACAACGAGGTCGGCTACCAGTAAGCCCGGCCCCGCTGGAATCAAGAACGCAAGGCCCGGCTGCTTCGGCGGCCGGGCCTTTCTTTTGCGTGGGGAGACAAGAACGCTAGCGGGGCCTGTGTCCCGGCCGCGACGCCATGATGGTGCGCGACAGCAGGATCACGGGGATCAGCCCCGTCGCCACGATCATCAGGCTGGCGGTGGAGGCTTCGGCCAGCCGCTCGTCGCTGGCCAGCCGATAGGCCTGGATCGCCAGCGTGTCGAAATTGAACGGCCGCATGATCAGCGTCGCGGGCAATTCCTTCACCACATCGACGAAGACAATCAACCCCGCCGTCAGCAGGCTGCCGCGCATGATCGGCGCATGCACCTCAAGTAGCGTCGCGAATTTGGAGTGCCCCAGCGAGCGCGCCGCCGCGTCCATATTGGGCGTCACCTTGGCAAGGCTCGCCTCCACCGTGTTGATCGCCACCGCCATGAACCGCACCAGATAGGCAAACACCAGCCCGGCAATTGACCCGGTCAAAATAAGCCCGGTCGAAATGCCGAAAGTCGCCCGCATCCACGCATCCAGCGCATTGTCCATATTGGCCAGCGGAATGAGCACACCCACCGCGATGACGGAGCCCGGCACGGCATACCCCATACCCGCCAGCCGATTGGCAAACCGCGCCAGCGGGCTGCCCGACAGCCGCACCGCATAGGCCATCACCAGCGCCAGCGTCACCGCGATCACAGCGGCGATGCCCGCAAGCGTGAAGGTGTTGAGCGTCAGCGACACATAGCGGCTGCCGAAGAATTCATGCCCGCCCACATGGTTGAGATAGATGAGAATGCCGATGGGCAGCAGGAAGCCCAGCGTCACCGGCACGGCGCAGATCAGGAACCCGCCCGCTGCCCGCCAGCCGGTGAGCTCATAGTCCGGCAGCCGCTGCACCCGGTTGGTGGGCTGCGCGTAGCCCTTGCCCGAGCGGCTGACCCGCTCCACCAGGATCAGCAAAGTCACCATGCCCAGCAGTGTGGCTGAGAGCTGCCCGGCCAGCACCCGGTCGCCCAGCGAAAACCAGCTCTGGTAAATCGCCGTGGTGAAGGTCCGCACCCCGAAATGCGCGACCGTGCCGAAATCCGCCAGCGTCTCCATCAGCGCCAGCGCCGCCCCACCTGCGATCGCCGGCCGCGCCAAGGGCAGCGCCGTCTTCCAGAACGCGCCCCAGGCGGATTGGCCCAGCGTCCGGCTCGCCTCCAGCGCGCAGACGGACTGTTCAAGAAACGATGCCCGCGCCAGCAGATAGACATAGGGGTAGAGCACGAAGGAGAACACGAACACCGCCCCGCCTTCGGAGCGGACATTGGGAAACCAGTAGTCCTGTGCCCCCCAGCCCGTCACCTCCCGCAGCAGGCTCTGTACCGGGCCCGGATGATGCAGAAAGTCCGTATACGCATAGGCCACCACATAGGCCGGCACCGCCATGGGCAGGATCAGGGCCCAGTGGAAGATATCCCGGCCGGGAAACCGGCACATGGTCACAAGCCATGCCGACGACACCCCAAGCACCAGCACCCCGCTGAGCGTCCCCACGGCGAGGATCACCGAATTGCCGATCAGCTCGGCCATCACGGACTGGCCCAGCCCGGCAAGACTTGCGCTCGTCTCGTCAAACAGGGTGGCCACCACCGCCAGCACCGGCAGCGCGATAATGAGCGCGATGCCGAGCGCCCCCAGCGTCAGCGACCGCCCGGCAGTGCCGGTCGAGAACATCTGCACCGGCCACGGCTTCACCCGGCCGGCTGCGCCGGCGGGGGAGCGTGGTGCGGGAGATGGCGGGGTGAGGGCGCCCATAGGGGGAAAGCGGCTTTCAGGAAGGAGAACTGGCACGCGACTTAAGGAGCATGCGAATGCGTGTCAATTAATCACACCCCATTCCGCAGGCGGACGCCAGCGGACCTTACGTCGCAAGCACGCCCGTGGGCGGGAAGATGACCCGCGCCCGTGTGCCCTCGCCGGGCGCGCTGTCGATCTCGAAACTGGCCTTGTTGGCCTCCGTCAGGGCGCGCGCCAGCGGCAGGCCGAGCCCCAGCCCCCGTCCCAGGCCTCTTTCATGACTGGCCTCGGACCCGTCAGAATCGCTCCGCGCAAGGCCCTCCTGCGCAGCCTCCACCTGGCCGAACGGCTCCATGGCGGCGGCCAGATCCTCCGCGCTCATGCCGATGCCGGTATCGTTGACGAACAGCGTCACCCCGCCGTCTTCAGTGCCGCTTGTGCCGATGGTCACCGTCCCGCCGGAGGGCGTGAACTTGATGGCATTGCCGATGAGGTTGATCAGCACCTGCCGCAGCGTGCGCGCATCCGCCACCACCGGTGGCAAATTGCCGCCGATCTCCGCAAACAGCGTCAGCCCGCGGCCCGCGGCTTCCTCCCGCAGCAGGTCGCTCATCGCCTGCACGAGTTCGCCCGTATTCACCGCTTCAAAATTGAGCTCACGCCGGCCGTTCTCCGAGCGCGCCATTTCCAGCAGGTCATCCACCAGCCCCAGCAGGTGCTCGCCGCCTGTATGAATGTCGCGGGCATATTCGAGATATTTGGCGTTGCCCATGGGGCCGAACTCTTCCCGCGCCATCACCTCGGAAAAGCCGAGAATGGCGTTGAGCGGCGTCCGCAGCTCATGCCCCACGCGTGACATCAGGGCCCGGGCTTCCCTGGTGGCGCTGGCGGGCTCCGCTACCCGGCTGTCTGCTTCGGCAGGGGGCGCTGCGGGGCGCGGCACTGCCAGCAGCCGGGCCCGGTCAGCGATGTCGTTGAAATAGGCAGCCACCGCCGCCCCGCCGGTCTTCGGGTCCCGCGCGCGGGTCAGCGTCACCCGCGCCAGCCTCGCGCCGAAGCGCGTGGCGATCCGGAAAATGGCCGATGCCAGCCCGTCCGCCAGCGCCTGCCCGATCAGCCGCGTGGCCGCACCCGGGTCGCCCAGCAGCGTTGCCAGCGGCGGGCTCACATCGCCCAGCAGGGCCAGCGCAGCGTCATTGCCCGCAAGCCATTCCCCGTCAGCGGCAAACAGCGCGCCGGGCGCAGCAATCGCCTCGCCAAGTGCCGCCAGCCTGATGCCGCGATTGTCCGGCTCCGCCTTGGCGAGTACTTCGACCGCAAGGCCGATGCGGCCATCCGGCAGCGCGTGCTGCCGCGCACGCACCGTCAGCGTGCCGCCATTCATCGGATGCGGCAGCCGTCCCTCAAGGCCGTCTTCCATGTCGGGCTGCGTAGCGACGGAGATCATCAGCCGGTCCAGCGCCCGCGCCAGCGCGCCGTCGGGCGCAAAGGGCCGTTCAACGAGGTCGAGAATTCCGGTTTCACCAAACAGGGACGCAGCCGCCTCATCGGCCTCGGCGATGCGGGCCCGCTCGCCGTCCCAGACGAAATGCGCCACGCCCATCGGGCTGCCGGCGGCTGCCTGGTCCCGGTCATGCAGGCCCGCAGCCTGTCGGCTCGCCGCCTCACGATCCGTGTCCTGCTCGTCCGTTTTCCCCATCGGGCCCCGTGTGATCCCCGTCAGAACCCTGACCCGCACCCGCATGAGCCGGCGGAACCGGGCAAGTCCTTTTGTTGGCTGCTCAGGATCAGATGGGGCGCGCACCGCCGCTGTGCCATCCCGTATGTCCGGCCGTCCCCGAATGGCCGAACCGCGCCGGATTGTCAGGCGGTGCCCGCGTACTCCCCCAAGCACGCTGACAACAACTATAGCGTCATTTGGCAAGGCTGGGGATCAAATCGGTCCACGCCATGGCTGGTTGTGGCTTTGCTGCATCGCGGGGCCTAGGCTGATGGCAGCCACGCGATCAGGGAGGACGGCGCCATGGCCGCAAACCGCCGCAGCAAACCGACGAAGATACCAGGCAAGAACTCAAGCAAACCTGCGGGCAAAACGTCCACCCGCCGCAAAAAGGCCCCGCCGCCGCGCGGTGCCCGCGGTGCTCGCGGTGAATGGGTACTCATCACCGGGGCATCTGCCGGCATCGGCGAGGCGCTGGCGGGTAAATTCGCCGAAGGCGGCTTTGATCTGGTGCTGGTCGCCCGCAGCAAGGCAAAGCTGGCAGGCATCGCCGCCGATCTGTCCGCCCGCCACGGCATCGCGGCGGAAGTCGTGGCGGCAGACCTGGCCGAACCAGGCGCGGCCCGGGCGCTGTTCGACGAGACAGCCGCCCGCGGCATTGATGTGGATGTTCTGGTCAACAATGCCGGTGTGCTCGACATGGGAGCCTTCATCGCGCAGGAGACCGCCACGCTCTCCCGCATGATCACCCTCAACACCCTGGCGCTGACCGAGCTTGCCTCTCATTTCGTGCCGCCGATGGCCGCCCGCCGCTCGGGCCGCGTGCTCAATGTGGCGTCCGTTGCAGCCTTCCAGCCCGTGCCGTCGCTGGCGGTCTATGCCGCCACCAAGGCTTTCGTCCTGTCGCTGACCGAGTCCCTCGCCGAAGAACTCAAGCCCCACGGCGTCAGCGTCACCGCCCTGTGCCCCGGCATCACCGAAACGGGCATGTTCACCACCATCAAGGATGCCAACGAGAAGACCAGCGCCCTGCCGGATTTCCTGGTGGCCGATGTTCAGGACGTGGCGCAGGAAGGCTATGACGCCTGCATGAAGGCAGACGTTGTGCGCGTGCCGGGGCTCGCCTATGCCATGAGCACGTCGCTCGGCCGCGCCGCGCCGCGCTGGGTCACCCGGCTCGTGGCGGGCGCTATCGGCCGTCAGATGATGTGACGTGTACGGATTGTTCCGGCAGGCGCGGTAGGTCCTTAAGGTTGCCTGCCTGCGGTACGTCCCGGCCGGCGAGCCAGGCCGCCACCATGGCGTTGACGGCTTCCGGTGCCTCCTGCTGCACCCAGTGGGACACGCCCGGCAGCCGCCGCAGGGTGAAGTCGCGCATCAGCGGCTCGGTCCGCTCCGTCGTCTCCACGCACAGGGCCGTGTCTTCCTCGCCCCACACCATCAGGGTCGGCGTCTCGATGACCGGCGGGTCCGCCCACAGATCATGATAGGGCGTCCGCCGCCGCATGGCCGCGCGGTAATAGTTCACCATTGCCGTCAGCGCGCCGGGACGCTGTGCCGCCTCCCGATAGGTGGCGAGCACGAAATCCGGAAACCGTGACTTGTCCACCGCCATGTTGGCAAAGGCCTTGCCGATGCCCTCGGCCCCGTTGGCGCCCAGCAGCTTCTCCGGCAGCCAAGGGATCTGGAAGAACAGCGTGTACCAGGACCGCTTGAACTGCTTCCAGGTCCGGAATTCCTCAACAAACCGGGTGGGGTGGGGCAGGTTCATGACGATGAACCGGTCAACCGGCCGCACCGCGCCCAGCATGAAGCTCCAGGCGATGATGCCGCCCCAGTCATGGGCCACGAGGCACACCTCGTCCGCAATGCCCTGCGCCTTCGCCTCGTCAATCAGCCCCGCCACGTCCTCCACCAGCCTGTCGAGGCTGTAGGCGCTCATCCCCAGCGGCCGGGTGGTCATGCCATAGCCGCGCAGATTGGGCGCCCACACCGTGTAGCCCTGGTCCGTGAAGGTGCGGATCTGGTGCCGCCATGAATAATTGAGTTCGGGAAAGCCGTGCAGCAGCAGCGCCAGCTTGCGCGGGCCGCCCGCCCCGTCAGGTCCCGCCCCATCAGGCCCCGCCTGTTCTGGCCCGGTCGGTTCGGCAACAGCCGTCTCGAAGGTCAGGCCGTTGGCGGCAATGAATTTTGTCTGTGTTCCCGGAACCATCACTCTGCCCCTATGGCTGCGCCACGGCATGAATCGCCACAGCACAGCCTAGCAGCCTGTGACTGGACTCTGGTCCAAATTCTGACGGCGTGGGGAAGGGAGGCCCGCGGCCCTAGTTGGCAGCGTCGGCCTTGTCCTGCGCCATGCGCAGGATCTTGTCCGGCACGGTGCGGATTTCGCCCCAGATGACATCCGCCACCCGGCGGTTGCCGTCCGGGTTTTCCACCCATGCGCCGCGCGTCTTGTCGGCGCCGAACAGGTAGAGCTTTTCATCCGACAGATACCAGGCCAGTTCCTTGATCGGCCGCACCTTGGTGCCCGTGCGCACGCCATAAGCATCGAAGCCGCCATATTGCGGCGTCAGCGCGGCAGGGTCCTTGAGGAAAAGGTCGCGGTTTTCCTCCGACGCGAACTGGTATGTCGCGCCCAGATACTCAGCGGTGATCGCCCGCTTGCCCTTCACCGCCCGGCCTTCGGTGAAGAAGGCAACGACATCGTAGCCGGCGGCACCGGTGCCGTCCCAGCTGGTGGAAACATGCGGCGGACGGTTTTCCAGCGCGTCAGCAAGGTCATCCGCCTGTGCGGCCGGCAGGCTGCCCTGCGCCACCACGACAGCGACCAGCGCCAGCGACGCGATCGCATTCAAGGCCCGGCTTGCCCACTTCATCATACGCTCAACCTCAGATCGTCTGCGGCGCAAGACACGGGGGACCCTGCACCTGTCATCTGGGGTCAGCCTAGGACGCAAGGTCTCAAGCCCCGGGTAAAGGAAAGAGTCAAATTTGATATGAATTCCGCCGGTTGGCCGGAACCAGGCGGGAATATGCGGGTTTTTGCGGAACCGTCTTGCAATCGACAGGGGCGGGCGCTAGTTTCCGCGTCCTTGAACGGGACGCACCTTTCCAGAGGGCCCCGTCGGGGTGCATCCGGAAGGCATATCCTGCCAGATCATGCGGTCTGCACCCCACGCAGGTGATGCGCTGTGCCGCCTTAGCTCAGTTGGTTAGAGCGCCGGTTTGTGGAACCGGAGGTCCTTGGTTCGAGACCAAGAGGCGGTACCATCACTTCCACCTCACAGCTTTTTTCCAAGCATGTCCCGCAGTTCCGCCAGCACCGGCATGTCCGCGTAATCAGCGTCCGTCAGCGATGCCCAGTCAATGCCGCGCGGCGGTTCCGGCGGCGTCTCCACGCCGATGCTGCGGGTCGGCGTCACGATCAGGCTCAGGGGCTCGTCCGTCCCCGTCTGCGGAAAATCATCAACCAGCTGCACATCATGCACCGTGGTGGCCACCGGCACAGGCTGGTGGCCAAGCTCCAGCAGAATGGCATATTCCCGGTCGGCATAGCCCGCCCCCTTGCCGCATCTCTTGCCCGTGGGCGTCACAGCCACCGAGCCGGAGACGATCGCGTCCATCTGCGGCAGGGCTGACAGCGGCACTTCCCTGGCCCAGCGCGCCATGGTGGACATGGCCGCCGCTTCCCGCACGGCGTCCTGCGGCACATTCACAGCCTCGATATGCCAGAACCCGCCCGCCAGCTTCGGCGTTGGCACATAGACATCAATGCCCCGGCGCAGCGCCTCGGCCCGCACCGCCGCCTGCGCCGAATCCGGGTTGATCTTCAGCGCGCGCGCCTGCGCGAAGACAGGGTGCGTAAACAGCCGCCGCGCTGCCTCCGCCGAGCCCTTGAAATTGGGGATGCGTCCATGGGGCGGGAAGGGGAAAGCCGCCAGCTTCTCTTCCTTCAGCCGGTCCCACACATGGGTCCGGGCGGCGTCCTTGCTGGAAAAGGAAAGCGCCTCGCCCGTCATGTCCGGCCCCGGCCGTTACGCTGGGCTGTCCGCGTGCGCTTGTGAAAGCCCGCCGGGCGCTTCCGTACCCAGCTGATGAAGGCAGCGACATCCGGGTGGGCCTGTAGCGCCTCGATGGTGTTGTAGGCCGTCGCCAGCTCGCTTTCAGTGAACAGGGAATGGAGCTTGCGGTGGCAGATCGGATGCAGCGGGACGGTTTCCTTGCCGCCCTTGAGCCGCGGCACCAGATGGTGTTTCTCCATCCGTCCACCGCCGGGCCGCCCGCATAGGGCGCACACATCCTCCTCCGCCGCCGTCATGTCGGCAGCCGGCGCGGTGTCGCGCAGGACGGGCAGGGGATCGAGACGCCGTTCAGCCATGGCAGATGAGATGTGCCTTTGTGCCGAAAAAGTCAAAACGGGGCTGGCCCGCACCCCACCTGCCTGCGATAGGATTGCGCCCAACGCGACACGCTGAACAAGACCGCAGGAAGGATCACCCCCATGGATACCAAGAACCCCGACGCCATCACCGAAATGGCCAATCCCGTCGTCCCGCCCGCCTCCGGCGAGGCCCTGCATGTAGGCGAGGACGATCTGCCCTTCGTCGATCTGGGCGACGGCACCCGCATCCAGCTGTTGCAGGTGGATCTCTCCCAGGGGCTGTGGGTGCTGCGCACCAAGTTCGCGCCGGGCTACCAGGTGGCCACGCATTATCACACCGGCCCCGTCTTCGCTGTCACCTTCACCGGCAAGTGGTACTACAAGGAATATCCGGACGTGGTGAACACTGCGGGCTCTTACCTGTTCGAGCCCGCAGGCTCCGTCCACACCCTCATGGTGCCCGACACCAATGAGGAAGAGACCGATGTCTGGTTCGCGATCTATGGTCCCAACGTCAACACCGATGAGACCGGCCAGGTCACCGGCATCCTCGATGCCGCCACCATCCTCAATGTCTATCGCAGCATGTGCGACGCCCAGGGCCTCGGCTACGACAAGCTGATCGTCATCGGCGAAGGCCTCTAGGCGCTAGCCCCGCCCATCTCGAGATAATCCGCAAGCCGGCCGAGGAAGGTTGTGACCTCGGCCGGTGTGCCCAGCCGGTAGCGCGCCAGCGTCGCCGCATCATCCCCCGCATCCGCCACCTTTATGCCGATCCCGCTGTCACGGATGGCGCGGAAGGCATCTTCGTCGGTTTCATCATCGCCGATATAGACGGGCACAGCGTCCGGCGGCGTGAGACCCAGGGTTTCCATGACCCGCAGCACCGCCGTGCCCTTGTCCCAGTCAAGATCGGGCCGCAGCTCGTGGATCATCTTCCCGCCGGTCCGCTTCAGCGTGTCCCGGCGCGCCACTTCCTCGTCCACCGCCGCGCGGATGACATCATGGGTATCCGGGGCGGCTTCCCGGTAGTGGATGGCGATGGAATAGGTCTTGTCCTCAAGGAACGCCCCCGCGATGGGCGCCAGCCTGTCCGCCAGCGCCGAGGCCGCTGCCTCAAGCGCCGGGCGGTAGGGCGCCCCGATATCGCCGGACAGATCCGCGCCTGAGGCATCGCGGATGTCGAAGCCATGGCTGCCTGCATAGGCAATGCCATCCACCCCCAGCATCTGCGACACGTCCTCCCGTCCGCGCCCGCTCACCACGGCCACCGGCATCAGGGTCGACAGCCGCGCCACCGTGTCCCGCAGGCGGGGCGTCGCCACGGCCAGTTCCGGGCGGCGCGCCAGCGGCACCAGCGTGCCGTCATAATCCAGAAACAGCGCCGGGCTGCGCCCCTTCAGGGCGGCGGCAATATCGTCGAAGCAAGCCAGGGCGTTGTCGGTGCCTTGCCCGCGGGCCGGCTTGGAAGGAGGTGTGGTCACGGAAAAAGGCTCCGGCAGGAAGGGCGCAATGGTTGGGTGGCGGCAAAGCAGTTGAAAATGGCGCGGCTTCGCGCCTTAGATACGCGCAAATATACCATTTTGAAGGTGAGGAATTGTGATGGCCGCATTCGAAGGCAACCGGGTGCTTGCACATACCGGCGCGAAATACCCGATCATCCAGGCTCCCATGGGCTGGATCGCCCGCTCCCAGCTTGCATCCGCCGTCGCAAATGCGGGCGGTATCGGCATCATCGAGACATCGTCGGGCGAGACCGATAATTGCAAGGCCGAGATCGGGAAAATGGCCTCGCTGACTGACGGGGCCTTCGGCGTCAACCTGCCGATCCTGTTCCTCAAGGACGACGCCATGCTTCGCTATATCTGCGAGTCGGGCGTCAAATTCGTGACCACGTCCGCCGGCAGTCCCAAGAAGTTCATCGGTCCCCTCAAGGAGGCGGGCATCACCGTCTACCACGCGGTGCCCACTTTCGAGTCGGCGCTCAAATGCATCGAGGCCGGTGTTGACGGCCTGGTTGTCGAGGGCGCCGAGGGCGGCGGCTTCAAGAACCCCGAGGAAGTCTCGACCCTCGTGCTGCTCCAGGCCATTCGTCAGCAGTCTGACATTCCCCTCGTTGCCGCGGGCGGCATCTGTGACGGGTACGGCATGGCCGCGGCTTTCGCGGTGGGTGCCGAAGCTGTGCAGATGGGCACCCGCTTTGTGAGCGCGGCAGAAAGCCCCGTCCACGCCAACTACAAGAACGCCATCATCAATGCGCCGACCGACGGCACCTATGTGCTGAACAAGAAGTCGAGCCCCTGCATCCGCGCCCTCAAGACCGGGCGCACCGCCTCCATCCACGAGGACGGCCTGATGCCGTCCGACACCTTCGCGCGCATTCAGGACCTCTATTTCGGGGGCGACATGGAAGCCAGCGTGGGGCTCGCGGGCCAGTCGGCGGGCCTCATCCACGAGATCAAGCCCGCAAAGCAGATCATCGACGAAACGGTGAGCCAGTTCTTCCAGGTGGCCGAGCGGTTCGGCTCTATGGCCGCTGGCGCCCGCGCGGCGGCCGAATAAGCCACGCAGCCGTAGCAACGCCCAAAACGGCAATGGCGGTGCTGGCAAGAGCCAGCATCGCCAGCGCGCCAAGCGCGGTCCACGCCGTCCTGCCCATGCTGTGCAGCGTCACGGCAGCGGATGCGCTGGCCGCCAGCGGAAAGCTCATCGCCCACCAGCGCGGGCTGAAACCGAAGCGGCGCATGTCCGCAGCGATGTCCTGCCTGCGCCACAGCACGTAGCCAAGCACGGCCAGTGCCGTGAGACAGGCCAGCACCGTCAGTACGGCCTGCATCTCCACCCATACCCCGAAGGCCAAAAGTCCCCGCGCCACCAGCGCCGGCGGGGCCGCCAGCACGAAGAGCGACGGCACCAGCGTTACCGGCAGGGTGCCGGGTCGAAATCCCGAAGACCCGTCTTGACGGCTGAAACGTCCAAGCGACCGGGCGACAGGCAGCAACAGCAGCAGCCACGCACCCGTCCCCACGGCCAGCAGCATGGCCGAAAGAGTGGGGTAGCCCAGCGGCACACCGGCGGCCGGGGCGGCAAACATCCCGGCAATGGGCACGAACCAGGCAGGCGTCAGCGGGACAGCCCGCGGCATCCGCTGAACAAGCCAGTGTCCCATGACCACGGCCACCACCGGGTGGAGCACGGCCCCGGCCAGCCACACCGCAGGCCACACTGGCAGGCCAGCGCCCGCGACCGGCGCGGCAAGAGGCAACAGCATCAGCGTCATCGGTACGGTGCCGAGATAGGGCGCCGTGCCCGCGTCACGCAGATCCGCCAGAAACAGCACCCGGTGCCGCAGCATCTTGAGCCCGTATCCCGCCCAGATGAGAGCTGTCACGGCTACGGCCAGCCAGCACAAGGCATCCACGACAACGCCGCCGCCGCCGTCAGGCGGTCCCCCAAGGCCCGTTTCCATCGCCAGCTGCCAGGCCGCCGCAAGCCCTGTCAGACCCAGCGCCGCCCCCAGCAAGGGCGCAGGAAGCTGCGAAAAACCGGGCCATGACCATCTCACCTGTGTGGCCCTTGAAGGGGTGGGCGATGGGGCGGGGTCCCCGCGCTGTTGTGACAACTTGTCTGGCATTAAAGGCATTTTTAACAGGAGCGCGGCTAGGCTTTGCTCACTTTTTGGGCCGAGGGGGAGAACCGCTGGTGGCTGAGGTGAAGCTCTTTCGCATCGAGAAAATGATGGGTCTGTCCGCGCCTGCGCCTGTGAGGGCGGCAGCGGAAACGCCTGTGGCGGCAGTTGAAGCAGCGCCGGTGGATGCCGAAGCGCCGGCACCCGTCGCGGATGCCTCCGGCGCGCCAGCCCCGTCCGCTCAGGCCCCGTCGTCGCCGCTTGCCGCCGTGAGCCCCGACATCACCATCGAAGAATTGACCATCCTGCGCGACCGCGTGGAGGAGGCTACCCGTCTGCAGTCGGAGCTGGCCGATCTCTCCGGTGCCATCGAGCGCACCAAGCAGGAGCTGTCCGCCCTTCATTATGACGGCCCCGCTGCCGCCCGCTTCCAGGAAGCCGGCAACGAGCTGGATGCAGTGGTGAAAGCGACCGAGGCCGCGACCGACACCATCCTCACCGCATCCGAGCGTATCGATTCCGCCGCCGCCCATCTGGGCGCATCAGCTCCCGACGACATGAGCCGCAACCAGGCGGAAGAGATCGCCGAGCAGGTGGTGAACATCTTTGAGGCCTGTAACTTCCAGGACATCACCGGCCAGCGCATCACCAAGGTGGTGGCGGCGCTGCAATACATCGATGAACGCGTCAGCCGTATGATGGAAATCTGGGGTGGTCCGCAGGACCTTGTGTCCTTCGCGCCCGAAGCAGCGGAACAAGAGGCGCACGAGGAAGACGAAGCTGCGCTCCTCAACGGTCCCGCTCTCGAAGACCACCACGGCCACGCCACCCAGGACGATATCGACGCCCTGTTCGCCTAGGCTGTTCGCCACAGTCGCGGGCGACTGTTTTCCTGTCAGTCCTTCAGGGGCAGTGTCATCACGGCGGCGACCACGCTGCCGCCGTCGCGCGCCAGCTGCAGGGCGCCGCCATGGGCGTCCAGCGCCTCGCGCAGCAGTTCTGCCGCAAACCCGGTCCGGGCATCTGCCGGCGTCACCAGCGGATCTGAATCCTCGAGACTTGCCGGCAGGGCCACCGGGCGGCCGTCCAGGCTGTCGATACGCACCGTCAGCCGCGCCTGCTTGCCTGCCTGCCGCAGCGACAGGCGGAGAATGCTGCCCGCATCCGCGTCGCGCGCAATGCCCGCCACCAGCCGATACAGCGCTCTTTGCAGCTTGGCGAGGTCCACCCGCGCCACCAGCGCCCCCTGCGGTGCATCGACCACCACTTCCGGCCCGCCATCGGCCCGCGACAGGAAATGCGCCGTGTTGCGCACCAGCTTCGCTAGGTCGCACGGCTCCGGCATGGCCGCGCCCTGCGCGTCCACCACGCTCAGAAGGTCTTCCACCATGTCCAGCATCGCCCGGCCCGCATCCGAGATGGAAGCCGCATAGTCCTGCCGCCGCTGTGGATCGGTAATCCGGTCGCTCTGCAGCAGGTCGGCGAAGCCCACGATGTGGGTCAGCGGCGTGCGCAGGTCATGGCTCACCCGTGAGAAGAACCGCCCGGAGCGCTTCAGGGCCGCGTCGCGCCCGCCCTGCGCGGTCTTCAGCGCGGTTTCGAGCTTCCGCCGCACCGTGATGTCGGTGAAGCTGGCAATGCGTGCGGGCACCCCGCCGCGTTCGGTTTCCACCACGTCCACTTCCGCCACGCGGGTTTCCCCGCCCGGCTGCACGATGGTCACCTCGCCGCCCTTGCCGATATCAAGATCGAACCGCTTGCCCATCAGCGTATCTGCCGCCCGACCCAGCAATTCCTCGGCTGCCGGATTGATGAAGGCCACCGCCCCGTGCCGGTCCAGCACCACCATGGCTTCCGGGGCTTCCTGCACCAGCATCAGCGGGGCAGGAGCCAGCTTGGCGTCTCCCGCGCCGGATCGGGCCGGGCGGCCGTCCTGGCTGTGACGCGCCAGCGCCCGGGCCACTGCATTGGCAAGGTCCGCGCCGTTGAAAGTGCCCGCCGGGGTGATGTCCACAACTTCCTCGGCCCCGGCCTCGATAGCCGCCAGCATGGTGTCGTCATCCATGCCGCGCATCAGCACCACCACCGGCGCATTGGGCCCGATGGCGCACAGGCGCTTGAGCCGTGCAAGCCCGCCTTCCGCCGGGTCAATCTCGGCGATCACCGCCGTCAGTCCCGGTGCCAACAACTGGTCCAGGCTTTCCCCCGGCTGCACATGCAGCAGGTCCACCTTCTGGCTGCGGCGCATGTCCAGGGCTTCGGCCACCTTGGCGCCCAGCTCCGGTGCGGTGCTCATCACCGCGACCGTGTCGCGCGGGCTGGGAAGGTCCACCGGCGCCAGCGTCAGGTGAGACATGTCACCCGGCACAGCGCCCTCGCTGCGCGCGGAGAGAAGTCCGCCCTTGGGGATAACCGGGATGGATCGGTGCTGAGAGCGCATCAAGCCGCCTGCAAATTCATGTTTTTACGGGCGGATTCGCCGATTTGCGCGAATCCGTGAATCAAACATGAACATTGTTGGTAAACACGGGGTAAATGATTGGCGGCAAGATTAAGGCACGGTTAGGCATCCTCACCGGGCCGTTAACATTTCCCGCCTGCGGACCGCCCCGAATGGCGGATGTCGCCCTGCTTTTTGCCCTTGCTTGCGGGGGATTGGTTGCCTGCGCTAGGTAAAGCGCCACTTTCCCAGTTCGCCCATGCCCCTAGCCAATGCCCATTGCCCGGTCCCCAGAGTTCGGGCGCACGCCAAACCGGAGCCTCTCTTGGCCAAAAAAGACAAGCCCTTCCGCCCCAAGGCCCGCCTGCCCAAGGGCCTGCGTGACCTGCGCGCCGAGGATGTGGCCGCCCGCCGCGCCATGCTCGCCACCATCATGCAGGTATATGAGTCCTATGGCTTCGACCCGCTGGAGACCTCCGCCTTTGAATATGCGGATGCGCTGGGCAAGTTCCTGCCGGACGCGGACCGGCCCAATGAGGGCGTCTTTTCCCTGCAGGACGATGACGGCCAGTGGCTCTCCCTGCGCTATGACCTGACAGCGCCCCTGGCCCGCATGGTGGCCGAGAATTACGACGCCCTGCCCAAGCCTTTCCGCCGCTACCAGACCGGTCAGGTATGGCGCAACGAGAAGCCCGGCCCCGGCCGTTTCCGTGAGTTCACCCAATGCGATGCCGATACGGTGGGCGCCCCTGAAATGGCCGCCGACGCCGAGCTCTGCGCCATGGTGAGTGATGCGCTGGAAGCCGTCGGCATCGGACGCGGCGATTATGTGGTGCGCGTCAACAACCGCAAGATCCTCGACGGCGTGCTGGAAACCATCGGCGTTGCCGCAGGCGAAGCGGGCGCTGCCCAGCGCATGACCGTGCTGCGCGCCATCGACAAGCTGGATCGTCTGGGAGCTGACGGTGTCAAGCTCCTGCTGGGCGAAGGCCGCAAGGACGAGTCCGGCGATTTCACTGAAGGCGCAGGTCTTACGGCCGATCAGGCCGATACGGTCCTGGCCTTTGTCGGCGCTGGCGATGAGGATCGCGGCAAGGTGCTCACCACCCTGCGCGGCCTTGTGGGCGGCAGCGAAACGGGCCTAGCCGGAGTTGCCGAACTCGAAGAGATCGCAGGCCTTCTCGATGCCATCGGCTATGGCCCCGACCGCATCCTGTTTGACCCGGCGGTCGTGCGCGGCCTCGGCTATTACACCGGCCCCGTCTTCGAGGCAGAGCTTACTTTTGACGTGAAGGACGAGAAGGGCCGTCCCATCCGCTTCGGCTCCATCGGCGGCGGCGGCCGCTATGACGATCTCGTCAGCCGCTTCAAGGGCACGCCCATCCCCGCCACCGGCGTCTCCATCGGTGTGGACCGGCTCCTGTCCGCCTTGGACGCGCTTGGCCGCAGCAAGGCCGACAGCCTGCGCCCGCCGGTCGTTGTCCTGCCTCTTGATAAGGACCGCATGGAAGACTATCAGCGCATGGTGTGGGACCTGCGCAATGCGGGCATCCGCGCCGAGCTCTATCTCGGCGGTGCCGGCATGCGCGCCCAGCTCAAATATGCGGACAAGCGCGGCGCGCCCATCGCCGTCATCCAGGGCTCCGATGAATTCGAAAAGGGCGAGATCACCCTCAAGGATCTCGTCCTCGGCGCCCGGCTGGCGGAGGAAATCGAAGACAACACCACCTGGCGCGAGGACCAGCCCGCCCAGGTGTCGGCTCCGGCCTCTGATCTTGTCAGCGCCGTCAAAGACATGCTGGCCAAGCCGCATATGTCAGCCTGATTGTCCTGTTTTGCCGAGGTATCGCGCTGATTTGCGCTGAGTGTTCCGGCTTTTTGTCCTGTTTTCAGGACAAAAAGCCTGCAATTACATTGTGACTTGCCAAAAAGCAGGACACAGTGTACTGCCTCCGCCATGACAGAAGATGCTCTCAGCTTCGCCGCGATCATTGCCGAATGGGGCAAGCCCGCGGATTTCGCCCGTGCTCTGGGTCAGGAGGACGGCGGCGACCTCGCGCGCAAATGGCGCCGGCGTGACAGCATTCCCCAGGAATGGTGGCCGGCCGTGATTGATGCCGCCCGCCGCGACGGCAAGCCGGTGGATGCCGAGCGCCTGCTGCGCGCCCAACGCAACGCCGTCGCCCGCAAGACCGGCGATTTGCCCGGCGAGGCACCGGTAATCGAAAGTCCGGACCCGGAGCGTCCGGCATCCGGCTATGACGCAGGCTCCCTTGAAGCGCTGGAGACCCAGGCCCAGTCGATCAAGGCAGTGTTCAGCCAGGCGGGGTTCCGTCCGGTCGAGCCGCCGACCATGCAGCCCGCCGACATCTTCCTCAACCGCTCCGGTGAGGACATCCGCCAGCGCACCTATGTGTTCGAAGACCCGGGCGGGCAGGAATGGTGCCTGCGCCCGGACCTCACAATCCCCGCCTGCCGCATGTATCTGGACCGCGACCCCGAAGCAAAAAGCGAAGCGCGCCTCTGCTACAACGGCCCGGCCTTCCGCTACCAGCCGCCTTCTGCCGGCAAGCCCGTCGAGTTCATTCAGGCAGGCGTGGAACATATCGGCGGTGCCAGCACGCCCGAGGCGGACGCTGAAATCGTCTCCGTGGCGGTGGACGCCGTGAAGGGGGCGGGGCTTACATCCTTCGATACCACTTTGGGGGACCTTGGCCTGTTCGGCGCCCTGGTCAACAAGCTCGACCTGCCCGAAAGCTGGAAGAACCGCCTCAAGCGTCACATCTGGCGGCCCGCCTATTTCGAGGAGATGCTCAATCGCCTCACCGATGGCAGCACCCAGGGCGTCACCCCCAATACCAACCAGGCGCTGCTCGCAGCCCTCGACGTGATGGAACCCGCCCGCGCCCGCGACGTGGTGGAAGACGTCCTGGCGCTTGCTGGGATTTCCACCGTAGGCGGACGATCCGTCGCCGAAATCTCCGAGCGCTTCCTGGAGCAGGCCGCCGACAGCGCCAAGGCCACACTCACGCCGGAAACCGCTGACGCGATCCGTGATTTTCTTGCGGTCTCCGCCCCCTGCACCACGGCCGTGGATCAGCTTGCCCACATCGCCGCCAAGGCAGGTGTGTCGCTTGATGAGGAGCTTGAGCGCATCGCCCGCCGCATCGATCTGATCTGCGGCATGGGCATCGATCGCAGCCACATCACTTTCGACGCCGATTTCGGCCGCAAGGAAGAATATTACACGGGCTTTGTCTTCGAGCTGCGCGTCGAGGCCCTTGGCCCCTCGCGGCAGATCGCAGGCGGCGGCCGCTATGACGGCCTGCTCAGGAGCCTCGGCAGCCCGCGCAACGTGCCCGCCGTCGGCTGCGCCATCCGTACCGAGCGGCTCTTGGCCGCCGTTGGCCTGGAGGCCCGCTCATGACCCGTCAGGATACGGAAGACCGGCTGATCGTTGCCGTCCCCTCCAAGGGACGCCTGCAGGAGGACGCGTTGGCCTTCTTCAAGCAGGCCGGCTGTGCCATCAAGCAGGCAGGCTCGTCCCGCGGCTATGTCGGTCGCATGCCCGGCGTCGCCGATGTGGAAGTTGCGTTCCTGTCCGCTAGCGAGATCGCCGGGTCCTTGGGCGCGGGCCGTGCCCATCTCGGCATCACCGGCGAGGATCTGATCCGCGAAAAGCTGCCCGAGCCTGAAAACGTCGTCCACATGATCAAGCCCTTGGGCTTCGGTCATGCCGATGTGGTGGTCGCCGTGCCGCAGAGCTGGATCGATGTCCGCACCATGGCGGATTTTGATGACGTTGCGATCGCCTATCATGCCCGCCGCGGTGAGCGCGTGCGTATCGCCACCAAATATCTTCGCCTCACGCGCAACTTCTTCGCCGAGCACGGCCTTGCGGATTACCGCATCGTCGAAAGCGCCGGTGCCACCGAGGGCGCACCCGCCGGCGGCACGGCAGAGGCCATCGTCGACATCACCTCGACCGGCGCCACCCTGCGCGCCAACAATCTCAAGATCCTTGATGACGGGGTGATGCTGCGCAGCGAAGCCAACCTCGTGGCCTCCCGCACTGCGGAATGGGGACCGAAGGCCCGCGCCGCGGCCGCACAGATTCTCGAGATGATCGAAGCCGTCTCCCGCGCCCGCGGCGTCGTCGAGATGCGCTTCCTGCATGACGTGTCCGACAAGGCGCTGCTGGACGATTTGGCGCAGCGCTTCGGCGCCCGCGTGCCGTTCCCCTATGACGAGGATGGCGCCCGCGTCGCGCTCATCCTCCATGTCCCCGAGCCGCGCGTGCACGACGTGGTCAGCCACCTCTATGCCAACGGCAAGGACGCCGTCACCGTCACCGAACCCCGCTACATCTTCCAGCGCGGCAACCCGTTGATGACCGAGCTGGAAGACAGGCTGGCCGGCTAGGCGCTGAACACAGCAAGGCAAAACAAAAAGGGCGGCTCCGCGAAGAGCCGCCCTTTCCGTATGTCGCTTGGGCTTGGGTAAGCCCGGGCGAGCGGATGATTACATCATGCCGCCCATACCGCCCATGCCGCCCATGTCCGGCATTGCCGGGGCGCCGCCGCCGTTCTTCTCCGGCTTGTCGGCAACCATGGCTTCGGTGGTGATCAAAAGACCGGCCACAGAAGCGGCATCCTGCAGAGCCGTGCGCACGACCTTCACCGGGTCGATCACGCCCATCTCGACGAGATTGCCATACTCTTCGGTCTGCGCGTTGAAGCCGAAGCCCACGCCCTTGCCTTCGAGCACCTTGCCCACAACGATCGAGCCTTCAACGCCGGAGTTCTCCGCGATCTGACGGATCGGGGCCTGGATGGCACGCAGAACGATCTTCACACCGGCCTGCTGGTCGGCATTCTCGGCGTTCTCCAGAACGGCATTCACAGCCTTGGTCGTGGAGAGCAGGGCCGTACCACCGCCCGGCACGATGCCTTCTTCAACGGCAGCGCGGGTGGCGTTCAGCGCGTCATCGACGCGGTCCTTGCGCTCTTTCACTTCCACTTCCGTGGCACCGCCAACGCGCAGCACGGCAACACCGCCGGCAAGCTTGGCGAGACGCTCCTGGAGCTTCTCACGGTCGTAGTCAGAGGTGGTCTCTTCGATCTGCTTGCGGATCTGCGAGACGCGGGCCTCGATGTCGGCCTTCTTGCCAACGCCATCGACGATCGTCGTGTCATCCTTGGTAATGCGCACGCGCTTGGCGGTGCCCAGCATGTCGAGGGTGACGTTTTCGAGCTTGATGCCGAGGTCTTCGGAGATGACCTGGCCGCCCGTGAGGATGGCGATGTCTTCCAGCATCGCCTTGCGGCGGTCGCCGAAGCCCGGTGCCTTCACGGCGGCAATCTTCAGGCCGCCACGCAGCTTGTTGACCACGAGGGTGGCCAGCGCTTCGCCTTCGATGTCCTCGGCGATGATCAGCAGCGGACGCGACGACTGCACGACGCTTTCCAGGATCGGCAGCATGGACTGCAGGTTGGAGAGCTTCTTCTCGTGCAGCAGGATGTACGGATCGTCGAGTTCCGTGATCATCTTGTCGGCGTTGGTGATGAAGTACGGCGACAGGTAGCCGCGGTCGAACTGCATGCCTTCGACGACTTCCAGCTCGGTCTCGAGAGACTTGGCTTCCTCGACCGTGATCACGCCCTCATTGCCGACCTTCTGCATGGCCTGCGCGATGAGATCGCCGATTTCCTTCTCGCCATTGGCGGAGATGGTGCCGACCTGTGCGATTTCCTCGGAGCCCTTCACCTTCTTGGCGCGCTTCTTGAGGTCAGCAACCGCAGCCGCTGCCGCAAGGTCGATGCCGCGCTTCAGGTCCATCGGGTTCATGCCGGCGGCAACGGCCTTGGCGCCTTCGCGCACGATGGCCTGGGCCAGCACGGTGGCGGTGGTGGTGCCGTCACCGGCTTCGTCATTGGTGCGCGAGGCAACTTCGCGAACCATCTGCGCGCCCATGTTCTCGAACTTGTCTTCCAGTTCGATTTCCTTGGCCACAGACACACCGTCCTTCGTGGTGCGCGGCGCGCCGAAGGACTTGTCGATCACGACGTTGCGGCCCTTCGGGCCCAGCGTCACCTTCACGGCATTGGCCAGCGTGTCGACGCCCTTGAGCATCTTTTCGCGGGCGTCGGTACCGAATTTGACTTCTTTAGCCATGGTATTCCCTTACCTCTGTTGAGCCGGACGGCGCTTGGTGAAAAGCGGCGCGAACCCGGCATTGGTTGGTTTCGTGTGAATGGAAAGCGGTCAGAAAAAAAGCCGCGCCGGAGAGGAAGCCTCTCGCGCAGCCTTACTTCTTGCCCTTCTTGCCTTCGATCACGCCGAGAATGTCGCTCTCTTTCATGATGAGCAGATCCTCGCCGTCGATCTTCACTTCCGTGCCGGACCACTTGCCGAACAGCACACGGTCGCCGGCCTTCACGTCGAGCGCGACCACCTTGCCGCTGTCGTCACGGGCACCCGGACCAGCAGACACAACTTCGCCTTCGGACGGCTTTTCCTTGGCAGTGTCGGGAATGATGATCCCGCCGGCGGTCTTCGCATCTTCTTCGAGCCGGCGGACGACAACGCGGTCGTGCAGGGGACGAAAACCCATGAGCTCTCTCCTCTAAAAGGACATGCCCTGCCACGGGGCAGGACGAAAAAATCCAATGATTTCAGGTTCTTGGTGGCCAGATCGCGCCGGTCCACCCGCCCGTTAGCACTCCCTGAGGGTGAGTGCTAACAAACGCGCGTCGGAAATAGGGAGTCTGCCGGGGCCTGTCAACAGGTCGTGATGGGCTAAACTGCTCAAAAGACTCCTGTTTTTTACCTGCGCCCGGAGCCGAGCCATGGCCATCGCCTTCACTGCCGCCATCCCCATCCTGCGCATCTTCGATGAGGACCTGGCCCGCCGCTTCTATGGCGACTATCTCGGCCTTGAGGTGGATTGGGAGCACCGCTTCGAGCCCGGCCTGCCGCTCTACATGCAGATGTCGCGCGCGGGCCTCGTCCTGCACCTCACCGGCCACCATGGGGATACGACCCCCGGCTCAACCGTCTATGTGCAGATGGAAGACATCGCGGCCTTCCACGCCGAACTGCGCCAGCGGGACGGGATCGGCAATCTGCGTCCGGGCCTTGAGGATGCCCCCTGGGGCGGCAAGCTGGTGGAAGTGACGGACCCCTTCGGCAATCGCCTGCGCTTTGCAGGCGACGCCTGAGGGCAGGGCCCTATTCAGCCGCCACCGGATATTGACCAGTGCCCGCCATGGCAGGTGCAGCCGCTGCGCGCGTGTCACCTCCCGTCGGGGAGGCCACACCACGGGCCCGATGGCCTATCTGGGCGCGGGCCGGGTCGAACTGGTCGAGCAGCGCGAAGTTGAACAGCAGCAGGCCGACAAATTCGGCAGTCTCCTCGACGGTAACCGCCAGCACATAGAACGTGCTGGCGCGCAGGCCTGAATAATCAAGCCACCCGCCGACCATTTCCATCCCCAGCGCACCGCCCACGAAAATGATGCCGCTCAGCACAAGCCGTCCGCTCAGGCGCGGCGGCAGCTGCCGCAGCAGCGGCAGGATCAGAAGGCCAAAGCCACCAAGGCACAGCACCGCGGGCACGACCCACGCATAAAAGAAAATCCCGCCGAACCCGAATGCCGCTTTCAGCGGTTCAATCACGCCTTCATGGAAGCTCGCAGCCTCGTCCATCGAGAGGAAGAAGAAGGCAACGGCAAGCAGCGCCCAGAGCTGCCACATCCGGTCACGGGCAGCTTTCGCTTCCGCACCCAGGCGATAGAGCACCATCGCAGCCACCAGCATGAGAGACGAACTCCACCACGCCGGCACGCTGTTTTCGCTGTCGAGATGAAACTGCCTCAAGTCCTGCAGGACCGTATGGGTGCCGATTTCCAGCACAAAGGCTTCGCGGGCAAAACCTGCCGCGAGCACCGCCAGCGTCACCGCCAGCAGAATCTGTTTGATGAAGTGCGGGTCCGTACGCATCGCCGGCCTCTCGTTGTTAATTTTGCGTAATCAAAATCAGCGGCCTGTCCCGATACGGAACAAACCACCTCCCGGTTGTGATGCCGTGCATGAACTGGTCCAGCCGCCGGGGCAGCCCGCAGCGCGCCCGCGCAATCATTCAAATTTTCACTAAATGCGCATGGGCAGGCTCACCCCGTCTTGGCGCGGACCATGCAGGATTTAAAGAAAATCAGCATGTCCGGATCAGGATTGGGCCATGGCGAGACAGAAACACGAAAGCCCGCGCGCAGTGCCGGTGGACGCATCCCACGCCGCCGCCCTGTTCGGCGCGCAGCAGGCCACGGGGAATGAGACGGCCAACGTGGCAGACACCGCCACGCAGCTGCCGCTCGTTCTGGACCTCGACGGCACGCTGATCCGCACGGACGTGCTGGCAGAGACCTTCATTGCCTATCTGCGCCGCAACCCGCTGCGCCTGTTCCAGGTGATTGTCTGGCTCTTCATGGGCCGTGCGGTCCTCAAGCAGAAGCTCGCCCATGCCGCCGAGATCGATGTGGCCGGCCTTCCGGTCACGGAGGATCTGGTGAGCTTTGCCGCCCGCGAAGCCGCCCATGGCCGCGACGTGCATCTGGCAACCGCCGCCGACATGTCGGTTGCAGAGCGTGTCCGTGAGCGCTTCCCGTTCATCAGCCGCGTCTTCGCCAGCAATGGCGATATCAATCTCAAGTCGCGCGAAAAAGCCCGTGTGCTCGCCGAAGCCTTCCCCGATGGGTTCGCCTATGCAGGCAACAGTCGCGCCGACCTGGCCGTGTGGCAGGCCGCGGGCGAGACCATCATCGTCAACCCGGCCCCCGGCCTGGTGAAGGCGGCCCGCGCCATCCGCGCCCCGTCCCAAATCATCGCGTGGCCGCGCCGGGGCCTGCGCTTTGCGGCCAAGGTTCTGCGGCTACATCAATGGGCCAAGAACGGCCTCATTTTCGCGCCGCTTCTGCTGGGCGGTGTGCTGTTCGAGGCCGCGGCATGGGGCCAGGCGGCCGCGGGCTTCCTTGCGCTGTCGGTGCTCGCCTCGGCCACCTACCTGCTGAACGATCTGTTCGACTTGGCCGATGACCGCCGCCACTGGTCCAAGCGCACCCGGCCGCTGGCCTCCGGCGCCCTGCCCATTGCCCATGCCCTGGTGCTCATCCCCGCGGGCATGGCCGTGGCCTATGCCATCGCGGCCCTGGCCATCGGCACAGTCGGCGTCGCCTTCCTCACGGCCTATCTTGCGGTAACGCTCGCCTATTCCTTCAGCCTGAAGAAGATCGAGCTGCTGGACGCAGCCGTGCTGGCGTCGCTCTTCACCCTGCGTCTCGGTTTCGGTGTGGCGCTTGCGGGTGTCGTGCTGTCTCCCTGGCTGCTTGTCTTCTCCATGTTCCTGTTCCTGTCGCTCTCCTTTGCCAAGCGCCATGTGGAAGTCACCCGCATGGAAGCCCGAGGCCGCAGCACGGCGGCCGGGCGCGGCTACAAGGCGGGCGATGGCCCCATGGTCGCGATGATCGGCGCCGCGTCCGGCCTGGCCGCTGTGCAGGTGCTGGTGATGTATGTCATGAACGAGGCCTACCGGGCCGGGGCCTATGTGGCGCCGGTCATGCTGTGGGCGGTGCCGCCGATCCTGTTCCTGTGGATCGCCCGCATCTGGCTGCTGGCCCAGCGCGGAGAACTGGATGACGACCCGGTGGCCTTCGCGGTCAAGGATCCGCCCAGCCTGCTGCTTGGCTTCATGCTCGGCTTCGTCTTCCTGGTTGCCCTGTTCGGCTCCCCGGTCTGAACCCGGATCTCATCCATGTCGGAAACGCACCGCATACTGAGATTCCTGATCGTCGGCACCCTTGCCGCCGCGGTCAACTGGGTTGCCCGCATTATCCTGTCCTGGCTGTTCGCCCCCGCGCTCAGCTTCGAGCTGGCGGTGGTCATCGCCTATGCCATCGGCATGACCAGCGGCTTCCTTCTCTACCGCGCCCATGTGTTTCCTGAATCCGATCTCGCAGTTGCCGTCCAAATCCGCCGCTTCATCGTGGTCAATCTGGCAAGTGCCGCCGAAGTGTGGGTAATTGCCGTGCTGCTTGTCGGGCCCCTGGCCCAGGCCACAGGGCACGAACCCTTGGCAGAGGCACTGGCCCACGGCGTTGCCATCGCCTGCGGCGCGGCCACCAGCTATCTCGGCCACAGGCTCCTGACCTTCAGGCAGGTACAGCAGGCTTCGTAGAGTATCGTGAAAGCTTGAGTGGGACGGGCGCGAAGCTCAGGCCGTGCCTGCCAGCCGCAGCGCCACCATGGTCACCAGGTTGAGCGCCATCGCATAGGCCACCAGCACCGCCAGCACCGCCCGCCATTCCGCCCGTATGGTCGGTGCCAGCAGCAGCATGGCGATGGGCAGCCAGTCCAGCGCATAGCGCTGCACATTGTACTGGCTGAATCCGTTGGAGTGATAGAACAGCGTCACCCCGCAAATGACGGCCGCCGTCAGCAGGCCGATAAAGGCAATGCGGTGCCGCTGCACGAACACCAGCAGCAGCAGGAACGGGCTGGCCGCCAGGATCGACGTGCCGAAATCATCCACGCCCACGATCTTTGTCGTGAAGGTGCCGCCGAACTCCACATGCAGTCCCTGGAAGAACATGTGGACCAGATTGAACAGGAAATATTCCGGCGCGAAGAGCCCCAGCTCCTTGATGCGCAGGGAGATCACATTGTCCTCGCCCGGCGCCACATCGGCCGCGATATAGGCATAGCCCGTATCCAGGGGGTCACCGAAGCGCACATAGTTGTATGCGCAATAGACCGCGATGGCCGCCAGCACCGGCACCGCGATCTTGAAAACGGTGGCGATGCGCTGCCTGGTGACGCGGAACAGGGGTTCATCCTCGTTGAGCATCAGCACGAACAGCAGCGGCGCATAGAGAATGGTCATCTGGCGCGACAGGAAGGCCATGCCCAGCATTGCGCCTGCAAGCCAGGCATTGCGCCGTTCGATCGTCGCCCACAGCGCCATCGAGACGAAGAAGAAGCCGACAAGCTGTGCAAAAAACCACACCCGGTCGCCCCGCAGCGCCACGTAGTAGAGCGGCGTCGCGAATACCAGCGCCAGCAGCAGGATCAGCGTGCGCGTCTGATCTGGTCCGGCAGCCGTGAACAGCCGCGACCAGATGAAAGCGATGGCCAGCAGCAGCGCCAGTGACAAGGGCATGAAATGCCGGAACTCGGCTCCCTCGCCGCTGGCCGCAATGAAGGGCAGGGCGACGGCGGCCGGTGCCGGCGGGAAGATGACATAGGTCTTGCCCTCGAAGGTGGCGCAATCCCCGTCAAAGCAGGTGTCCGAGTGAAGCTGCCCGTTGAGCCAGCTGTCGGCCAGCACCGCATAGGAATTGGTCCCGGGCTCTTCCGTCACTGTCCGCAATGCCAGCCCCGCTGCAAGCGCAAAGGCCATCAGCAGCAGCACGGAGATCAGCAGCCAGTAGCGCGCCGGCGACACCACCGCCGGCATGTAGCCGCCGGGCGCCTGTGTCTCCTTGGTGCCCGCGTCGGGCGGTGTCGTGGGCGATGTTTCGCTGCTCATGATGCGGCTGCTTGATCCGGTCGGCAAAATCCAGGCCGCACCCTAGAGGAGCCCTCCTTGCTGACCGCTTAACGCGGTTAAGAAAAGCTGAACCGGTTGGAGATGGAACCATGCAGGGCGTCCGCGCCGGAGGAGATTCCGGCGCGCCGGGTCTTTGTAAAAGCCCGGCACTTCACTACTCTCGGCACAAATCTGCGCCCTCCCGAACCGGGACAGCCGCGCACGCACGGCCTTCGGGCACGACCATCAGGAGGAAGCGACGCCATGACCCTGCCGGCAGAGGAAGCCGCCCGTCTCACGCCCAATGCCCACATGCTGGGACAGCAGGGCTCGGCCCGCGCCCTCAATACGCCCGCCCTGGTGCTGGATCTGGATCTCTTCGACCGCAACCTCTCCCGCATGATGGCCCATTGCGAGGCATCGGGCCTCGGCCTGCGGCCCCACGCCAAGACCCATAAGTCCATTGAGATCGCCCGCCGCCAGCTCGACGCGGGCGCTGTCGGCATCTGCGTTGCCAAGCTGGGCGAGGCGGAAGTCATGGGCCGCGGCGGCATCGGCAGTGTGCTGATCACGTCGCCGGTGGTGAAGGAAGACGCAATCCGCCGCCTCATCGCGCTCAACAATGACATGCCGGACCTGATGGTCTGCGTCGACAATATCGACAACGCCGAGGAGCTTGCCCGTGCAGCGTCTCCCGAACGGGGCAATGCCCGCGCGCTCAAGGTGCTGGTTGATCTGGACGTCGGTCTCCATCGGACCGGCATCGCACCGGGGGAGGGGGCGGCGAAGCTCGCAGCTTTCATCGCCGCAAGCCCCGGCCTCGAGTTCAAAGGGCTACAAGCCTATGCCGGCCATCTCATGCATGTGGCCGATTACGCCGAGCGGCGGGACAAGTCGCTCGCCGCCATGAAGATGCTGGGTGACATGCGAGACATGCTCCTTGAGCAGAGCATTTCCTGCGACGTGCTCACCGGCGGCGGCACCGGCACCTGGGACATCGACCCCGAGGCGGGCGTGCTGACCGACCTGCAGGCGGGCAGCTATCTGTTCATGGATACGGAGTACAACGCCGTCAGCCAGAAGGACGGCGCCGCGCAGGCCTTTGAGACCTCACTCACCATCCAGACGACCGTGGTCAGCGCCAACACGCCCGGCATCGCCACCACCGACGCCGGCATCAAGAGCATGGCGACCGACCAGAAGGAATTCCGCATCGCGTCCGGCGCGCCGGAAGGCACCGCCTATTTCCTGTTCGGCGACGAGCAGGGCGGCCTTCTCTTCTCCGACAAGAAAGAGAGCGAAGGCGGTGAAAAACACAGCCTCAAACCGGGCGCCGTCCTCAATCTCGAAACACCCCACTGCGACCCCACCGTCAATCTCTATGAGTGCTACCACGTGGTCCAGAACGGCACCCTCGTCGACATCTGGCCCATCGACACCCGCGGTCGCAGTGCGTGATAAGCTGGCAGCCGTGACATCATGCGGTCATGAAGCCGCGCCAAGTTGACCGGATAACGCAAGACGGGAGTATCCATGCGTATCGGTATCCTCACAGGCGGCGGGGATGTGCCGGGGTTGAACCCGGCCATTCAGCAGGTGACGCGGGAAGCGCGGGACCGGGGCTGGGAGGTGCTGGGCATCCGCAATGGCTGGGCCGGCCTGCTCAACATCAATCCGGATGATCCCACAAGCGCCGAGCGTCACGTCATGGACCTCAACCGCCGCACTACGCGCGGCATTGACCGGTTCGGCGGCACGGTGCTCCACACCGCCCGCCTGCACCCGGATACGGTGCGTGAAGCGGATATGCCCGCCTTCCTTGAGGGAGAGGCACAGTATGACGAGCGCCGCTGGGCCGATATGACACCGCATATCCTGCGCGTCATCGCGCATCTGCGGCTTGATGCCATCATTCCCATCGGCGGCGACGGCACGCTGAGCTACGCGGCCCGCCTCCACAAGGAAGGGGTGCCTGTTATCGCGATCCCCAAGACCATGGACAATGATGTTCAGGGGACGGATGTCTGCATCGGCTTCCCGACAGCCATCACCCGGTCAATCCGCACGGTGCACGATATCCGCGCCACCGCCTCCGCCGAGCAGAGCATCGGCGTCATCGAGCTGATGGGCCGAAATTCCGGTGAAACGGCCTTGATGGCAGGCCATCTCGGCTCCGCCGACCGCACGGCCATCGCCGAAGTGCCGGTGGATGCACAGGTCCTGGCACCGCTTCTGCGGAAGGACATGAGCGCCGGTGGCGAGAGCGGCGCCGTGATGGTGATCTCCGAAGGCGCGAAGCTGGAAAACACCTTGGTGGACGAAACAGACCTGCCGGTGCGGACTGACAAGTTCGGCAACAAGCGCCTGGGCGGGGTGGGGGAAATCCTCGCGCGGGATCTCTCCGCCCGGCTCGACGTGCCCGTCTTCTCCCTGCAGCTCGCCTATCTCATGCGTGCCGGGGCGCCCGTCTCGCAGGACAGCCTCATCGCCCGCGCCTTCGGTGCTCTTGCGGTGGAACTGCTGGCAGCCGGCGAAGCGGCCCGCATGACCGTGCTGCAGGACGGCCGGTACACCTCCGTCCATGTCTCGGAGACCGGCAAGGGCGCGGCCCAGGTGGATGTGGACAGCTTCTATGACCGTACGGCTTTCATGCCGCGCATCACCCGCCCGTCCATCGCCCAGTCTCTGAGTTTCTGAGGAGGACGTCCCATGCGCATCGGCGTGCTGACAGGCGGCGGCGACGTGCCGGGCCTCAACCCCGCCATTCAGGCGGTTACGCGGGCGGCCATCGACCAGGGCTGGGAGGTGGTCGGCATCCGGCGCGGCTGGCGCGGCCTGCTTGATTTCGATCTCGATGATCCCTTCGTCGCGGCGGCCGAGCACACGCTGCCCCTCACCCTGCAAAGCGTCCGTGCCATCGACCGGGAGACCAGCACCATCCTGCAGACCGCCCGCACCGAGCGACGCACGCTGGAGGAACGGACCGCCCATATCCTCAAGGTGATCGGGCACCTGAAGCTCGATGCCCTGGTGCCCATCGGCGGCGTGCATACGCTCGCCTATGCGGCGCATCTGGCGCGCGAGGGGGTGAAGGTGAACACCATCCCCAAGACCATGGACAATGATGTCTTCGGCACCGACTACTGCATCGGCTTTTCCACCGCCGTCACCCGTTCCGTTGATGCAGTCAACGCCCTGCGCACACCTGCGGGCAGCCATGAGCGCGTCGGCATCATTGAGCTGTTCGGCCGCCGCTCCGGTGAAACAGCGCTGATGGCGGGCTTCCTCGCCGATACCGACCGCACCCTCATCGCCGAAGTGCCGGTGGACATGGAGGCGGTCGCTGAATTGCTGCTCAGGGACCGCACCGACAACCCGTCCTCCTATGCCATGGCCGTTGTGTCCGAAGGCGCGCGTCTCAAGGGCGACGACGACGTGGCCTATGGCGAAGTGGACCAGGACGGCAACCGCCGTCTCGGTGGCATCAGCGACACAATGAGTGAGGAGTTCAAGCGGCTCACCGGCGTCGGCACGATCTCCCAGAAGCTGGGCTACCTCATGCGCATCGGCGCGCCGGACGCGCTGGACACCATGGTCGGCCGCGCTCTCGGTGCCCGTGCCATCCAGCACATCGCCGATGGTGAAACCGGACTCATGATGGCCGTGCGTGATGGAAGCTACACCAGCGTGCCCGCCGACATTTGCACCACCAGCGAGCGCCGCGTGGATGTAGACGCCTTCTATGACAGCACCGCCTATCGTCCCCGCATCCGCGGCATCGCCGGCCTGCCCATGTTTCTGCGCTGACGACCCGTCGCCTCAGCCGTCCAGGTCGGCTGCTTCCGCCAGCATGTCCGGCAGGCCTATCAGCTCGTTGTAGTGCTGGAAGGTCACCCGGTCCTCGCCGTCCGGCAGTCTGCCCTGTGCCAGAAGTGATCCGTACACGTCCTGTAACCGCTTGGTGACGGCCAGAAGCGCCGTCACGGGAAAGACGGCGATCTTGTAGCCCATCTCTTCCAGTGCTGTGGCGGTGAGGTAGGGTGTCTTGCCGTCCTCCACCATGTTGGCCACCAGCGGCGTTCCCTTGAAGGTGTCCGCCACCTTGAGAAGCTCCTTCTCCGTGCGTGGTGCTTCGATGAAGAGAATGTCGGCCCCCGCATCGAGATAGGCGTCCGCGCGCTTCAGCGCGTCTGCCATGCCGTTAACCGAGCGGGCATCCGTGCGCGCCATCACCTTGAAATCGCGTGAGGACCGTGCGTCGACGGCGGCGCGGATCTTGGCCGCGGCTTCGGCTTTTGGGATCACCTCCTTGTTTTCCATATGCCCGCAGCGCTTGGGAAAGACCTGGTCCTCAAGCTGGATGCAGCCGGCTCCGGCCTGCTCATAGAGCCGGGTGAGGCGGGCGGCATTGAGCGGGCCGCCATGGCCGTTGTCCCCGTCGGCGATCAGCGGCGCGGGCAGGGCGGCACCCGCCAGCGCCCGCACCCGGTCCGCCATTTCCGTAGCTGACATCAGGCCGATATCGGGCACGCCCAGGGTCGAGCCCGCCGCCCCGAAACCGGTGAGATAGACGCATGTGGCGCCGGCCTGCATGGCCAGCCGGGCCGATAGGGCGTCATAGGCGCCGGGAGCCTGGATGATGCCCTTGCGCCTGAGCAGGCGCGACAGGGATTTGGCTCCCGTCATGGCGGTGGAATTGGACATGGCTGGCTCTCCCCGGCAGCCGCTATGACGGCTGGATAATGCTGGCAATGCGCCGGGTCGCCGGCGGCAGCGCGGGCGTCTTGCTGACCGGTGGCAATGTTCGCCACCATTTTGCGCCCCTTCTGCTTCTGATAGCGTCACTCGGCACGAGGCTGCAAGCTGGCCCCGTCCCGCGCACTCGCCCGCGAGTCCGATTTCCGCTGCCCAATGTCCGCCGCATGTGACGCGGCGCAGGAGTTTACCGCCATGACACCGCCTGATGATCTCGGCCCCGCCGTCACGCCAAATGATCTTGATGCCTTCTGGGTGCCCTTTACCCCGAATGCCGAGTTCAAGCAGCGCCCGCGCCTCGTCGCCCGCGCCGAGGGCATGCATTACTACACGCCCGAGGGCCGCGCCGTGCTGGACGCGACCGCCGGCCTGTGGTGCGCCAATGCGGGCCATTGCCGCAAGCCCATCGTCGAGGCGATCCAGAAGGCGGCCGCCGAGCTTGATTTCGCGCCGTCCTTCCAGTTCTCCCACCCCAAGGCCTTCGAGCTGGCGTCCCGCATCGCAGCGCTGGCGCCGGGCGATCTCAACCACGTCTTCTTCGGTAATTCCGGGTCCGAGGCGGACGACACCGCCCTCAAGATCGCGCTGGCCTATCACCGCGCCCGCGGCGAGGGCTCCCGCACCCGCCTGATCGGCCGTGAGCGCGCCTATCACGGCGTCGGCTTCGGCGGCATCTCCGTCGGCGGCATGGTGCTCAACCGCAAATGGTTCTCCGGCGCCATGCTGCCGGGCGTGGATCATCTGCCCCACACCTATTCCCGCGAACATCAGGCCTTCACCACGGGCCAGCCTGAATGGGGCGCGCATCTGGCGGATGATCTTGAGCGCATGATCGCCCTGCATGACGCCTCCACCATCGCCGCCGTCATCGTTGAGCCCATGGCTGGCTCCACCGGCGTGCTGCCGCCGCCCAAGGGCTATCTCGAGCGCCTGCGCGAGATCACCTCAAAGCACGGCATCCTGCTCATCTTCGATGAGGTCATCACAGGCTATGGGCGCCTCGGCGCGTCGTTTGCGGCAGAGCGTTTCGGCGTGGTGCCGGACATGATCACCTTTGCAAAAGGCGTCACCTCCGCGTCTGTGCCCCTGTCCGGTGTCATTGCCACCGAGGACATCTACAAGACCTTCGCCGACAGTGTGGCCGGGGCGGATCACGCCATCGACCTGTTCCACGGCTACACCTATTCAGCCCATCCCCTGGCCTGCGCGGCGGGGCTTGCCACGCTTGATCTGTATCGCGACGAAGGGTTGTTCGAGCGGGTGGCAGGGCTTGAGGCCATGTGGGCGGATGCGATCATGGACTTGAAGGATCACCCGCTGGTGGAAGACATCCGTCAGCTCGGTCTTACCGCGGCCTTCGACCTCGCCCCGGTGCCCGGCACGCCCGCCAGGCGCGGCTTCGATGCCATGCGTGCGGGCTTCCACGACCATGACATCATGCTGCGGGCGTCGGCCGACACCATCTGCCTGTCGCCGCCGCTGATCGTCAGCGAGGCGGAAATTGGCGAGATTGTGGCGCGGACCCGCAAGGCGTTTGATCAGGTCGCCTGACCGGCTGCTGATAGCTTTGTGATTTCAGGGGCTTGGCAGCTCACGCAAGCGTTCCGGCAGCTGCCTGCTTGTCGCACTTGCGGGGGACGGGGGGCATATCCATATGCCAGTCACACCCGGATGACCCCCGTGCCGGTCGGCATCCCCCTCCCCCCCACGACTTGGGCATGGGCCCGGGACTTGGCCCGGCGGATTTTTCCGCCGGGCCCTTTTTCTTTCAGCTGTCTGGCAGGTGCGAGGCTCAGCCGCCGGTGATGGTGGCACCGCCGTCGATGGTCATAGTTTGACCGGTCATGAACGCCCCGGCATCAGACGCAAGGAACACGGCAGCGCCCGCGATCTCGTCCGGAATGCCGATGCGCTTGAGCGCCGAACCGGAGGTGGACGCCTTCAGGATCTCGTCATTGTCCCACAGTGCCTTGGCGAAATAGGTCTTGATCAGGCCCGGGGCGATGGCATTGGCGCGGATGCCCTTGGGGCCGTACTCAACGGCCAGGTTGCGCGCCAACTGCATATCCGCCGCCTTGGAAATGGCGTACGCGCCCAGCACCGCAGAACCCTTGAGCCCGCCGATCGAAGAAATGATGGTGATCGACCCGTCGCCGCGTTCCAGCATTTGCGGCAGCACCAGATTGCACAGCCAGTGATTGGACTTGATGTTGACGTCCATCACCTTCTGGAAGGCTTCGTCGGGAATGTCGGCAGATGAGCCGAAGAACGGGTTCACAGCCGCATTGCACACCAGCGAGTCGATGCGCCCGAACTCCTGCATGGTCGCATTGACCAGCTTTTCGAGTTCTTCCTTGTGGGAGATGTTGCAGGGGATGGCCACAGCCGTACCGGCACCATGGGCGTCGTTGATCTCGGCCGCCACCTTGTCGCAGGCATCCGCCTTGCGGCTCGACACCACCACCTTGGCGCCATGCTCGGCCATGCGCTTCACGATGGCTTCGCCGATGCCTTTGGTGGAGCCGGTGACCAGCGCCACCTTTCCGGACAGGTCAAACAGGGTCATGGAACATATTCCTCCGGGTATTGTTGTGCCGGTGAACGTGAAACGCGTGATCGCATTTCTGGTGGCCGGACGGGCAAGCGGATAAGCTGCTGCCTTGAAAGGCCACACCGGCTGTTTCGCGGGTTCGGGCGATTTATAGCAGAGTTGCCACAATCCCGATGCAGCTTTCGTGCTGGCCATTCAGCCCGGGTTCATCTGCCCGGGCCGAGGCTTGCTGACAGGGGACTGGGCTGGGGAAGCTGCATGGCAGCGTCCTCTCATGATTAGGCCCTTCCACCACGGTTTTTCCTGTGCCCCGCGGGGGCCAAATCACAAGGATCGGACATTTCATGAAAAAGTCAGTGGCACTCGTCGCGGCCGGCGCTCTTGCGCTCGCCGCCTGCACGACCGACCCCTATACGGGTGAACGCAAGGCATCCAAGGCAGGTATCGGTGCCGGTGTGGGTGCCGCTGTCGGCGCCCTCGGCGGCGCGCTTATCGGTGGTGGCGACACCCGCACCCGCGTCCTCATCGGCGCAGGCGTCGGCGCACTGGCCGGTGCCGGTGTCGGCTATTACATGGACCGCCAGGAAGCCAAGTTGCGCGACCGTCTGCAGTCCACCGGCGTCAGCGTGACGCGTCAGGGCGACAACATCATCCTCAACATGCCGTCCAACATCACCTTCGGCGTCGACCAGTCGGACATCCGGCCGAACTTCTATGAGGTGCTGAACTCCGTCGCCATCGTGCTCGATGAGTTCGACAAGACCCTCGTCGACGTGATGGGCCACACGGATTCGACCGGTTCCGCTGAATACAACATCGACCTGTCGCTGCGCCGCGCCAGCTCCGTCGGCCAGTACCTGGTGAGCCAGGGCGTTGATGGCCGCCGCCTGCTGGTGAAGGGCTTCGGCGAAGAACGCCCGATTGCCGACAACAGCACCGAGGCCGGCCGCGCCGCCAACCGCCGCGTGGAAATCCAGATTTCCCCGCTGCGCGCCACCTCGTCGGTGGAGCAGGGCAACACCGCCTCCTAAGGCGTACGTTTAGCCCCGAGAAAAAGAAAACCGCCTGCCGGTCTCCCGGCAGGCGGTTTTTTCATGCGTGGGTCGCAGCGCAGCCTAGGCCGCCCGCAGCCGGCCCAGCAGGGCGTCAAGGCTGCCCTGAAGCGTGCTCGTCCGGCTGTTCATCTCGTCGATGACGCTGACGATTTCCGCAGCCGACGATGAGGATGCCCGCGTCTGCTCCAACACCTGGCCGATATTCTCGTCCACGGCGCCCGCGCTCTGGGCGGCGGCATCCGTGTTGCGGCTGATCTCGGTCGTCGCCTGGGTCTGTTCCTCGATCGCAACCGACACAGAGCTGCTCCGCTCGTCGATGTCGGAGATTCGTGTGCGGATAGCCTCAATGGCACCGGTCACCGAGTTGGCGCTGGCCCGCATGCTTTCAATGGTCTGGGCAATCTCCTCGGTGGCCTTGGCCGTCTGGGTTGCAAGCCCCTTCACCTCGCCGGCCACCACGGCAAAGCCCTTGCCGGCCTCACCGGCGCGTGCGGCCTCGATGGTGGCGTTGAGTGCCAGCAGGTTGGTCTGGCTGGCAATATCCTCGATGAGGCTGATGACCTTGCCGATCTGGTCCGTCGCGTCGTTGAGACGACCGGCAGCTTCCACCGCCGTGTCGGTTTCACCCACGGCAGCCTTGGCGGCATGGCTTGAATCACCGATGCGCTGGGCAATCTGCGCGATGGAGGCCCCAAGCTCTTCGGTTGCCGCCGCCACCACCTGCACGCTGCTGGCGGATTCGGCGGATGCGTGGGAAACCGCTTCGCACCGGCCGGTGGCCGCGTCCGTCGCTGATGTCACCTGTGCCGCCGCTGCGTTTGCCTGCGCCGCTGCATGGTTAACGCTCTCGACAACGCCGCGCACTTCGCGTTCTAGGTCTTCTGCCACCTGCAACATCTGCCGGCGGCGTTCCTCCTGCTGTGCGGCTTCAGCCTGGGCGCGTTCCTCGGTCAGCTTCTCGACCTGGGCCAGCGCCTCATTGGCCTTGGCAACCGAGGTTTCCGCCGCCGTGAAACCCGCCACCAGCCGTTCGCAGAGCCAGTAGAGCGCTGCTGTTTCCAGCACCACGATCACCGCATGCAGCACCACCCGCAGCAGATCCGTACCGTCCGGAAACACTGCCATGGGCAGCAGGAAGTTGAGCGCCAGGTGATGCACCGCAATCACGGCTGCCGACAGCAGCAGCGCCCGGCTATCCGCCAGAGCCACGAGGATGGCAAGGCTGGCGAAGAAATACATGTGCAGGTCGATCTGCCACGGATGCCCGGCCATCTGGTACACCAGCACAGCGACACTCAGCGCAACGGCGACACCCGTCGTCAGCCGGTTCTGCGCGTTGCCCTGGCCGGTTGCCCAGGAGGCCGTGTTGATGAGGGCAAGGCCCGCCATCATCAGGACCGGCGCCAGCATCGGCTGCTCGGTCACACTGCCCAGAAGAGCGGCCACACCCACCTGCACCCACAGGAAGGCCATAAGCGCCTTGCTGGCTGTCGCCCGGATTTCCTTGATCTGTTCCATCGTGCTTGACGTCCGTTTGGAGGGACCGGGTCAGCGCCCGGCCGCTGAGGTAAGAGACAAGTCAGACTTGCTGCCCGGCGCAGCCACGCGCGCCGGCCGCATTGAGCATCACCACCACGCCCTGACGCAGAAACGCGTCCGGAGCGGGCAGGGTGTCGAAAGTGGCGTAGATCAGGTGTCCGTCGGCAGGCAGGTTCACGACCCTGCCTCCCAGCATCGCCGTCCGGACAAAACGTTCATTGCTGCTGAGATCGGACCCGAACACCAGGACCGCCGGTTTCCCGGCAGCAGGCATCACCGTAAGCGCCGCAAGGACGCCCAGTCCGAAAACCGCAAGTGATATGGCAGGCAGAAAGTCGCGCACCCTTGAACCCCGATCATCCTCCGCCGGGTTGCCGGCGAATTCACGTCACGGGATAGCCAAGCACGCGTCAGGTTAAAGCCGCGCTAAAAACTGTGCCGCATATGGAAACGCGGACACCGGGGCGGAGCCTAGGCGTCCTCGACCACAAGGCGCAGGTCACGCAGCAGCTCATCCGACATCGGCGTCACCTTGGAGCTGAAGCTCCTCAGGAATGTGCCGTCCGGGCCGATCAGCAGCTTGTGAAAGTTCCACGCCGGGATTGCCGCGTCACCGCCTTCGGATGCCACCCAGGCATAGAAGGGGTGCGCATCCGCGCCGGTCACGCGCTGCTTGGCCGTCATCGGAAAATCGACGTGATAGGTGGCGGTGCAGAAATCATGGATTTCCGCGTCCGTGCCCGGCTCCTGTGCGCCGAAATCATTGGAAGGCACGCCCAGCACGACAAGTCCGCGATCCTTGTAGCGCTCCCACAGGCGCTGCAGATCGCCATATTGCGGGGTGAAGCCGCATTCGCTCGCCGTGTTCACCACCAGAAGCGTCCGGCCCTTGTAGTCGGCCAGATTGATCTCACCACCGGTGATGGCGGGGAAGGTGAAGTCATGGGCGGTCTTGCCGGCGGCTTTGGGCGTGCTCATGGCGGGCTCCTCGAACTGGCGCGCGGGGAGGCCTACACTGCCCCCGCGGTCGCTGACGGCCCTGCATGTATCACGCTTTGCCGTCGATTCCCTAGCGTCACCTGCGCTTTGCGGTGGCAGCCCGTCCGCGGTCGATCAGCGGCACCAGATCGTGCAGGTCGCTCAGATAGACCCCGTGGGCCGTCAGTGCTTCCGCCGACAGCCGCAGATAGTCCGCCGCCGCCCCCTTGCGGCCGACCCCGTGGTTGAGCCGCCGCAAAAAATCACCGCGTGGCCGGTGCGGATGAAACCGCCCATTGGTCGGATGCGCCACATAGGTGAGGGCCCGCACCCGTTCGCCGGAGGCAAGCCGCGCCGGGGCCATCACCGCCAGATAGGCCCATTCCCGCGCCGACAGGACGGGCAGGGTGGCCGGGCAGTCCTCCGGCGCCAGCAGGAACGCAATCCCGTCCACAACGCCGCCGGGATGCAGGCCCGCTGCCAGCCCCGGGCGGCTGACCCAGCCATAGGACTTGGAGCCCATCATGCTCATCCGCCGGTGCCAGCCGGTCACCTGCGCCCGCTCGGCCCGCCGATAGGCAAAGCCCGGCTCCCACATCAGCGAGCCGTAGCCGAAGATCCAGAGCCCGTCAGGGCCGATTGGGGGCGTGCGGTGGCGCATTGTTATTGCTGATATGCTCGTGTCCGAGGGAGATGGGACATGACATTCACTGACGTTGGATTGTGCTTAGACATATACGGGGTATTGGTCCTTGGATTGGCCATTGGCTTCTCCTCCGATCAGCATATCGAGGCTCTTTCAGGGACGTACTTCGACTCAAACTCGTACTTCGCCCGCGAGCTGATACTGCAACGTATCGATACAAAACTTGGAATACTGCTCCTCGCGGCAGGCTTCTCCGCACAGATAGTTGGGGTTCACTACCGTGAATTTGAATTCAACACTGACGCAGCAATCGGTTTTGTAATTATGGTCGGGTTGGCTTTGACAGGGTATTTCCGTGATCTGAGGCAAGAAATCGGTTCCCGCAGGTGTAACCGGTTTTATGCTGAAATTCGTCGAAAGCGCGAGGAGGAGAGCCAGCAAGCGGACGGAGTATAGTGTCCCTTCAGAATCCGGCTTGGTTAACACTTTCTCAAAGACTGGTGACGACACTTGCCCGCAAGAATCTGTTCACCATGGGGACCATCCGTCTCCGCCGCCGGTCGCGCGACCGGTCCTGGGAAAGTGCCTGCCGATGCCGTCATGGCTCAATAACGGCCTGATCTTCGCCTCCTACACCCTGCTCATCGCGGCGGTATCGCTGGCGCTGCACCGTGCCGGCGGGGTGGAGGTGCAGGCCGCCGTACTTATCGGGGCTGTCATGCTTTTGTTTGCCGGCCAGGTGCATGCCCTTGTCGGCCGCATCCAGGAGCGCGCAACGGCGGAAGCGGAACTGCGCGGCATGCGCACCCTCACCGCCGCCATGACCCGCGACATGGAACAGATGCGCAGCCGCATGGAGGAGCTGGAAGACGCCCTCGACACCCAGACGGCCGCCCGCAACGAACAGATTTCAAGCGAAGTGCGCCTCGTCGAAACTCTGGTGAAGGGGCTCGCCGAAAGCGTTGAGGCCGGCGTCCGTGGGGGCAACCAGGCCCGCCGCGCCGGCGACCGTCCGGACCCGCTTGAACCCGGCCAGACCCGCCTGCCGCTCGACAGCGATGCCGCTGAACCTGTGACCGAAGGCGAGATGATCGAGACCATCCGCAATTCGCTGGAGGAGAACCGGGTCGATCTTTATCTCCAGCCTATTGTCACCCTGCCGCAGCGCCGCACCCGCTTCTATGAAGGCCTGTCGCGCCTGCGCGGGCCTGAGGGCGAAATCATCATGCCGGGCGACTACATGCGCGTGGCAGAACCCGCCGGCATGATGCCGGTGGTCGACAACCTCCTGCTGTTCCGCTGCGTGCAGGTGGTCCGCCGCCTTGTGGCGCGCAACCGCGACATCGGCGTCTTCTGCAACATCTCCGTTCACTCGCTGCTCGATTCCGAGTTCTTCCCGCAATTCGTCGAGTTCATGGAGCACAATGCGGACCTCACCGGCGCCATGTTCTTCGAGTTCTCGCAATCGGCCATTGACGGCCTGGGGCCCATCGAGCGCGCCAGCCTTGACGCCTTGCACGCGCTCGGCTTCCGCTTCTCCATGGACCATGTGCGCCGCCTCGACATGAATCTGAGCGAGCTCTACGACATGGGCTTCCGCTATGTGAAGGTGCCCGCCAATCTGCTGGTGGGCGACATGCGCGGCACCGGCTCGCTGGTACGGGCCGAAGACCTCAAGGCCCTGTTCGAGCGCAACGGCATCGATATTGTTGCTGAACGCATCGAGGACGAGCGCACCGCCGTTGCCGTCCTCGACATGGATATCGAGTTCGGCCAGGGCTTCCTGTTCGGTGAGCCGCGGGCCGTGCGTGAGGACGCACTATCTGCCCCCGCCGACCCGCTTGCCGACCCGGTGCGCGAACTGCGCGAGGTCCGGGTCCAGTAACCGGCACCCACCCGCTGGCCTCATACCGCCAAACTGTCGCTTGACGCTGTCCCGCCCGGCCGCTACCTCCGCCGCCATGGCAGACACATCCCGCACCCTCCCCGACACAAGCCTCATCACCAGCCTCGGCGACATCGCCGACGGCTATGACGCCATCCTGTGTGACGTCTGGGGCGTGATCCACAATGGCAAGGTGCCGCATCTCAAGGCCTGCGCGGCACTGAAGCGGTTCCGGGAGACGCGGGGGCCGGTGGTGCTGGTGTCCAACTCGCCCCGGCCGGTCGAGGGGATCCCTCCGCAGCTGGCAGGCATCGGCGTGCCTGAAGATGCCTGGGACGCCATCGTCACGTCAGGCGATTCCACCCGCGTGATGGTGAAGGAAGGCAATTTCGGCCGCCGCTGTTTCCATCTGGGTCCGGATCGTGACCTCACCCTGTTCGACGGCATGGATGTGGTCCGGTCAGGCGACCCTGAGGCTGAGGCGGATTTCATCATCTGCACCGGCCCGTGGGACGACGAGACCGAGACGGCGGAGGATTACCGAAAGCTGTTTGAAGAGCTGGTGCCCAGGGGCATGCCGATGATCTGTGCCAACCCCGACCTCGTGGTGGAGCGCGGGCCGAAGCTGATCACCTGCGCCGGCTCACTCGCCGAACTCTACGAGGAACTTGGCGGCACTGCCCTGTATGCGGGCAAGCCGCACGCCCCGATCTACCGTCTGGCCCGCGAAATGCTGGCCACCCTTGGCGTCAGGCGCGAGGCGGGCAAGTGGGAGCGGGTGCTGTTTGTGGGGGACGGTCTGCCGACGGATATCCCCGGGGCCCGGGATCAGGGCATGGATGCCCTGTTCATTACGTCCGGCATTCATGCCGCCGAATTCGGCGATGATGCAGATAATCCCGATGAAACAGCCCTTAAAACGACGCTGGCGCACCGGGAGCTTTCGCCCCGGTACGCCATTTCGCGCTTGAGCTGGACCTGAGCGGGGCGATTAGAATTCGCCGATAACCGCTTCGATCTTGCTTTTCAGCGTGGCCGCGTTGAACGGCTTCACGATGTAATTGTTCACACCGGCCTTTTTGGCGGCGATCACATTCTCGGTTTTGGACTCGGCCGTAATCAGGATGAACGGGGTGGGCTTCAATGCCTCGTCCGACCGCACTTCCTTGAGCAGCTGATAGCCGGTCATCGGTTCCATGTTCCAGTCGGAGATGACGAGCCCGTAGTTGCGCTCCTTCATCTTGGCGAATGCCTCGGATCCGTCTGCAGCTTCATCCACATCCGAAAAACCCAGCTGTTTCAGCAGGTTTCGGATAATACGGATCATGGTCTTGTAATCATCGACCACCAGGATCGGCATGGACATGTTCACAGCCATCGTAGTGCCTCAGCTCGTTCTCGTTTCGGGTGCAATTCCTTTGCACATGGCGGCAGAGTAGGGCTGTGCTTTTGAAAAACCGTTAACAGCGGTGTGATCAGGTCAAATTACCAATCTGCGGTTGAGTTTGTCCCGGTGATACATGACGCCCGGTTGGGGCAAACCACCTTGCACGCCCCATAAAAGGGGCCGGACTTGACGCATAGCCCATTGAAGATTTAGGGGAACCCGGGCTCCCGGCGCCAGGCGGGGAGCTGCCTTATGGGCCCGCTCTCCCCGCGGTCCGATGGCCGTCCGGGACGGCCTGCATATTCTGGAAGGACCATCGCCCGTCATCATGCGGATCATCCGACACTATAAAGACGTGCCGGACGCTGCCCGCGGGGCTGTGGTCGCCATCGGCAATTTCGACGGGGTGCATCGAGGCCACCAGGCGGTGATCGGCCAGGCCCGGGCTCTGGCAGCTGATATGGGCGTGCCCGTGGCCGTTCTCGTTTTCGAACCCCATCCCCGGCAGTACTTCGCCCCGGATGCCCCGTTTTTCCGCCTGTCCTCCTTCCGCGCCAAGGTGGGGCTGCTGGCGGAAAACGGTGTCGATATCACCTATGCGCTGCCCTTCGACAAGCACATGGCCTCCCTCACCGCGCCGGAATTCGTGTCTGACGTGCTGGTAAAGGGCCTTGGTGCGGTCCATGTGGTGGTGGGTTATGATTTCTGCTTCGGCAAGGGCCGGGCAGGGGACATTACGGCCCTGCGCTATATGGGCGACATGGAGGGCTTCGGCGTGACGGTTGTTTCAGCTCAGGGCGAGGGAGACGGCGAAGTCTTTTCCTCCACCCGCGTGCGCGAGGCCTTGAGCGAGGGCCGCGTGGAAGACGCAGCCCGCCTGCTCGGCCGCCCCTGGTTCATCGAAGGCCGGGTGCTGGATGGCGACAAGCGTGGACGGACCATCGGTTTCCCCACCGCCAACGTGCAGCTCGACGGCGTGGTGCCGCCCAAATTCGGCGTCTACGCGGTGGAGGTCGAGATCGAGGACGGCCCCCACAAGGGCACCTACAAGGGGGTCGCCAATCTCGGCAAGCGGCCGACCTTCAACAAGGAAGACGTGCTGCTGGAGGTCAATCTGTTCGACTTCGCAGGCGATATCTATGGCGCCCATCTGCGCGTCTCCCTCATGGGCTTCATCCGCGCTGAACAGAAATTCGACGGCCTGGACGCCCTGAAGGCCCAGATTGCAGCGGACGCTGATACCGCCCGCTCGATCCTCGCAAACCCTGCCGCCTGACCGGGCAGGATGCTGCCGCGATCAGCAAAAAACCTTGTGCCCAAGCGCTTTACGCCCTCTCACCGGCCCTGCTACAAGCTTCCCATGCAGCGGATATGGACCATCAGCGTGACGCGAATTAGCGGCCCGGTTCGGGGCGCGGCAGCCTGAGACAGGTCAGGCGCCGGGGCCGGACCGGGAGTGAGACCCCCCTTCATTCTTCCCTGAATCATTATTGCCCTGCCGGCCGAGACGGCGCGGGGCAGATGCGAGTCCGATAAAACTGATGGCCACCCCTACCGATACGACGACCACCGATAGCGCCGAGGCGCCTGACTACCGTCCGACCCTGTTCCTGCCGCAGACCGACTTCCCCATGAAGGCCGGCCTGCCCAAGCGTGAGCCGGAAATCCTGGCCCGCTGGTCGGAGATGGACCTCTATGCGCGCCTGCGCGAGGCCCGCAAGGACGCGCCCGTTTTCAGCTATCACGACGGCCCGCCCTATGCGAACGGCAACCTGCATATGGGCCACGCGCTCAACAAGATCCTCAAGGATATGGTGTGCCGCTCCCAGTCGCTCCTGGGCCGGAACGCCGCCTTCGTGCCCGGCTGGGACTGCCACGGCCTGCCGATCGAGTGGAAGGTCGAGGAAAAGTACCGCAACGCGGGCAAGAACAAGGACGAGGTGCCGGTGCTCGAGTTCCGGCAGGAATGCCGCGACTTCGCTGCCCACTGGGTCGATGTGCAGCGCGAGGAGTTCCAGCGTCTCGGCGTGCTGGCGGACTGGAAACGTCCGTACACCACCATGTCCAATGACGCCGAAGCGTCCATCGTTTCCGAGTTCCTGAAGTTCGCTATGTCGGGCGCGCTCTATCAGGGCTCGAAGCCGGTGATGTGGTCGACGGTTGAAAAGACGGCCCTGGCCGAAGCCGAGGTCGAGTATCACGACCACAATTCACCGACGATCTATCTCGCATTCCCGGTGCAGCGCTCGAAGAACGTCTTCCTGTCGCCCAGCATGGAGCAGCGCCGCGCGCATCTGGTGATCTGGACGACAACGCCCTGGACCATCCCCGCCAACCGCGCCATCGCCTATGCCGAGCACATGACCTATGTACTGGTCGAAGCAGGTCACGAAGGCCCGCAGGGCATGGAGCGCAAGGCCTATGTGGTGGCCGAGCCGCTGCTCGAGACCTTCCTCAAGGAAACGGGCCTCGACAAGCCGCAGATCGTGCAGACCTTCTCCGGCAGGGAGCTGGAAGGCACCGTCTGCGCCCATCCGCTGCGCGGACAGGGCTATGAGTTCGACGTGCCGGCACTGGCGGGTGATTTCGTCACCGACGAACAGGGCACGGGCTTCGTGCATGTCGCCCCCGGCCACGGCCAGGATGACTACATCCTCGGCATGAAGCATGGCATCGAGGTGCCGCACACGGTGGGCGAAGACGGCACCTATTACGACCACGTGCCGCTGTTTGCCGGCCGTCAGGTACTGCTGCCCAACGGCAAGAACGGCGACGCCAACAAGACGGTCATGGAAGCGCTCGGCGCCACCGGGCACCTCGTGGCATCCGGCCGCCTGCAGCACTCCTATCCGCATTCATGGCGCTCCAAGGCACCGCTCATCTTCCGCAATACCCCGCAATGGTTCATCTCCATGAGCCATGAAGGCCTGCGCGACAAGGCGCTCGCGGCCATCGACACGGTGAAATGGTACCCGGCCCGCGGCCAGGCCCGCATCCGCTCCATGGTGGAAACCCGGCCTGACTGGGTGGTCTCCCGCCAGCGCGCCTGGGGCGTGCCGCTGACCATCTTCGTCCATAAGGAAACCGGCGAGATCCTGCGCGACGATGAAGTCAACAAGCGCGTCACCGATGCGGTGGCCGAGCGCGGCTGCGATGCGTGGTACGACACCGACCCTCAGTCCTTCCTCGGCAATGACTACAAGGCCGATGACTATGATCAGGTGATGGACATCCTGGACGTCTGGTTTGATTCAGGCTCCACCCACGCCTTCGTGCTGGAAGGCCGCGAGGACCAGACCTGGCCCGCAACACTCTATCTTGAAGGCTCCGACCAGCATCGCGGCTGGTTCCAGTCGTCCCTGCTTGAAAGCTGCGGCACCCGTGGACGCGCGCCTTATGATCAGGTGGTGACCCACGGCTTCATTCTGGACGAGACCGGCAAGAAGATGTCGAAGTCCGGCAAGAACGCCATGTCGCCGGAAAAGATCATCCAGCAGTCCGGCGCCGAGATCCTCCGCATCTGGGTCGCCAGCTCCGACTACCAGAACGATCTTGTTGTCGGCCCCAACATCATCAAGGCGTGTACGGACAGTTACCGCAAGCTGCGCAACACGATCCGCTTCCTGCTCGGCAATCTTGCGGGCTTCGAGGAAAGCGAGCGCGTCTCCCTTGAGGACATGAAGGCAGCGCCGGAGAGCGAAGGCCTCGGCCTTGAGCTGTTCGTACTGCATCGCCTGGCCGAGCTCGACCAGCTGGTGCGCGAGGGCTACGAGACCTACGACTTCACCCGCGTCTTCCACGCGCTGACCAATTTCTGCGTCACCGAGCTGTCGGCGTTCTACTTCGACATCCGCAAGGACGCCCTTTATTGCGATGCGCCGGACAGCCTGCGCCGCCGCGCCGCCCGCACGGTGATGGATCAGGTCTTCGCCTGCCTCACCGCCTGGCTTGCACCGGTCCTGTCCTTCACCATGGAGGAAGCCTGGCTCAGCCGCTTCCCCGAGGAGGACGGCTCGGTGCATCTTCGCACCTTCCCCGACGTGCCCGCCGACTGGAAGAACGACGACATCGCCGCCCGCTGGCAGCGCCTGCGCCAGTTCCGCCGCGTCGTCACCGGCGCGCTTGAGATCGAGCGCCGCGAAAAGCGCATCGGGGCCAGCCTCGAAGGCGCGCCGCATGTCTATGTGGAAGACGATGCCATTCGCGCAGCCCTTGGTGATGTCCCGCTGGATGATCTCTGCATCACCTCCGAGCTCACCGTCATGCCGGCAGGCGACACGGCCCCGGCCGATGCCTTCCGCCTCGATGATGTGGCGGGCGTCGCGGTGGTGCCGGTCCACGCCGAGGGTGAGAAATGCGCCCGCTGCTGGAAGATCCTGCCCGACGTCAATTCCGTGCCCGCCCATCCCGGCACCTGCGGCCGCTGCGCCGGGGCCGTGAGCGCGCGTGCCGGTGCAGCCGAATAGGGCTGCAGAGCAAAGGATACCGATCCCATGAACTGGCTGACCCGGCAGGCGTCCGACGCCCTGGCATCCCTCAGGGACCCGGCAGCGCATTTCCGCTACGGGCTTGTGCTGGCCGTGCTTATTGCCGTCGCTGACCGGCTCAGCAAATGGGCGATCCTCTATTGGGTGGACCTGCCGGCCCGGCAGAAGATCACGGTCACGCCGTTTTTCGATCTCACCATGGTGTGGAACCCGGGCATCAGCTACGGCCTGCTGCCCGCCAATTCCACCTGGTCGGTCGCCATTCTGGTGATCTTTGCGTTGGTGGTAACGGCTGCGCTGACGGTCTGGCTGGCCCGCATCGAGAACCGGCTGCTGGCAGCAGGCGTCGCCATGGTCATCGGCGGGGCGGTGGGCAATGCCTATGACCGGGTGGTCTATGGCGCGGTGGCTGATTTCGTCAGCCTTCATGCTTTCGGCTTTTACTGGTACGTTTTCAACGTGGCTGATGTGGCCATCGTTGTTGGTGTAGTATTGCTGATCTGGGACGCGGTCTTCGGACCCGAGGCCCGGGAAGAACGCGCCCGGCGCCAGTCGCCGGGGACGGACAACGACCAATAACGACGCACAAGGCGTGCCGGGCGGGGCCCGGCGCAAAAGACGGGCGTAACTGAGGAAGCGAGGCCTAAGGCATCATGACCGGACAGGCGATGACGCAGACGGTGTTTACCATTTCCCGCTTGAAGGCCCTTGCGGGCCTGGCTGCCGGGGCGCTGCTGCTGGCAGGCTGCGGCGGTGGCGGGCTGGACGATGCCCTGGGCCTCGGCAAGAACCCGCCGGATGAATTTGCCATCGTGACCAAGGCCCCGCTGGCCATTCCCCCGGATTATGCCCTGCGTCCGCCGCAGCCCGGCGCGTCACCGCGCCAGTCGCGCAGCGCGCAGGAACTGGCCGCCTCCGCCCTTTACGGGGAAAGCGGCGATGTGTCGTCCCGTGCGCTCGGCCAGCCCGGCGGGTCCTCCGGCGAGGCAGCCCTGCTTGCCAATGCCGGGGCCACCAACGCCAGCCCGGAAGTCCGCAAGCTGATTGAAAGCGAGTACCAGTCGCTGATTGATGCCGACAAGACCTTCGCCGACCGCATCATCTTCTGGCAGGACCGGGGCCCCCAGCCCTATCCGGTGGATGCCCAGGCCGAGGCCCAGCGCCTGCGCAAGAACGACGCGCTCGGCGAGCCGGTGACCGAAGGCGAAACCCCGCGCATCGAGCCCAAGGAAAACCAGGGTCTGCTCGAAGGCCTGTTCTAGGCACAGCCGCGGGGGCAGGCCCGAGCGGCCGTGCCCGACCGCGCCCAAGCATCCACGTAAGGTCACCCAGCCGTGACCATGTGGCACGCAGCTTCCATGGGCGCGGGCCCTTTTCCGTCATATTCTGCGGGTCATATGGGACAGGGGAGTCCGTCCGGACGTCCCTGCCTGCACGTCATGAGCTGCTTCCCGCAAGTGAGGAGACCGGAATGATCCGCCCGCCCCGCGCCCGGACCCATCTTTCCCTGAAGGCATTTGCCGCCCTGGCCCTTGTGGCCGGCCTCACAGCCTGCGGCGATGAACGCGACGAAGCCTTCCAGGATGTGGAGACGCCCGAGGCCCCGCAGGCCACCGCTGCCGTCGAGGCCGCGGAAGATGCCGAGGCGGCCAAGGCCCGCACGCCGATCATCAGCGATCCCGGCACGGTGGAGGCCACCGGCCAACCCATCCCCCGGAGCTTCACGCTCGCCAATGGCATGCAGGTGGTAGTGATCGAAGACCGCCGCGCCCCCGTGGTCACGCATATGGTCTGGTACAAGGTGGGCTCGGCAGATGAGCCGCGCGGCAAGTCAGGCATCGCGCATTACCTGGAACACCTGATGTTCAAGGGCACCGGCAAGGTGCCCAATGGCGAGTTTTCTGCCACCGTCGCCCGCAATGGCGGCCAGGAAAACGCCTTCACCTCCTATGATTATACCGGCTACTTCCAGCGCGTGGCACGCGACCGCCTGCCGCTTGTGATGGAGCTTGAAGCCGACCGGATGACGGGTCTCGCTCTTACCGAGGAGATCACCTTGCCGGAGCGCGACGTGATTCTCGAGGAGCGCTCCGCCCGCATCGACAACGACCCCGGCTCGCTGCTTGCCGAGCAGATGAATGCAGTTCTCTATCTCGCCCACCCCTACGGCACCCCCATCATCGGCTGGGAGCATGAGATGCGCGGCCTCACCCATGAGGACGCAACCGCCTTCTATAAGGCGCACTACGACCCCGCCAACGCCATCCTCATCGTTGCGGGCGACGTGGACGCCGAAGAACTTCTTCCGTTGGCGGAAAAATTCTACGGCGTCATCCCCACCAATGGCGAAACCTATACCCGCGACCGGCCCATGGACCCGCCGCAGCGCGCGGCCCGCCGGGTGGTGCTGGAGGATGCGCGCGTGGAGCAGCCCTATGTGCGCCGCGCCTATCTCGCACCGTCCTACACCAATGATGCCCCCGGTGAGGCGGAGGCCCTGGACGTGCTGTCGGAGATCATCGGCGGTGGCGCCACGGCGCGCATCTACAAGTCTCTTGTCGTCGAGCAGAAGATCGCGCTCGGGGCCAGTGGCTGGTATTACGGCTCATCCCTTGATGACGGCAGCATCGGCTTTTACGCGATCCCGGCAGACGGCGTGTCGCTGGCTGAAGCGGAAGCTGCCATTGACGCGGAAATCGACAAGCTCCTGGCAGAGGGCGTGACTGAGGAAGAAGTCGCCCGCGCCCAGAAGACGCTCGTGGCCAACGCCATCTTCGCCCAGGACAGCCAGCAAGCCCTGGCCCGCGCCTATGGCGTGGCCCTCTCGACCGGTCTCACGGTGGAGGAAGCGGCGACCTGGCCCGACCGGGTACTGGCCGTGACGCCGGAACAGGTCAACGCGGCTGCCCGCAAATATCTCAAAAAGGAGCGCTCCGTGACGGGCGTCCTCAAGCGCCCGGAGGAGGATGCCTGATGCTCCGTTTCGCCAAGGCATGCGCCTTCCTCCTGCCGGTCCTGGCCTTCGCCCTGCCGGCCCACGCCGTCGACATTGAACCCGTGCGCGGGGACAGCGGCGTTGAAGCCTGGCTGGTCTCCGAAGACACAGTCCCCATCGTCGCGGTCGAAGTGCTGTTCCACGCGGGCTCCCATCTTGATCCTGAGGGCAGGGAGGGGCTGGCGGAACTCACCACGAGCCTGATGACGCAGGGCGCCGGGCCCTATGACAGCCAGGCCTTTGCCGCCCGCCTGCGCGACCTCAATGTATCGCTCTCCGTCTCAGCCGGCCGCGACACGGTGCATGTGCAGATGCGCACCCTGACCGAGAATGTGGATGAAGCCTTTGGCCTCATGCGCCTGGCTCTCACCGAGCCGCGTTTCGACGAGGAAGATGTCGCCCGCGTGCGCGCCCAGGCTCTTGCCGGTCTCGCCCAGGATGAGGAAGACCCCAACACCGTCGCCTATCGCACCTTCTTCGCCGAGGCCTTCGGTGCCCACCCCTATGCCACCCCCACATCCGGCTCACCGGAAAGCATCACCGCCATCACGGTCGGGGACATGCGGGCCTATCTTGCAGGCAGCCTCGCCCGCGACAACGCGTCCATCGCTGTCGTCGGTGACATCTCTGCTCAGGACCTCATTCCCCTGCTGGACAAGACCTTCAGCACGCTGCCGGAAACATCCGAGCGCGCGGATGCCGGTGCCACCGAGCCGCTCGTGCCCGGCGTGACACTTATCGAGCGCGACAACCCGCAGACGGTCGTGGTCATGGGCATGACCGGCCTCAAGCGCGACGACGCAGACTTCATCCCCGCCTATGTAATGAACTACGTGCTCGGCGGCGGCAGCTTCGTCAGCCGCATGTTCAAGCAGGTGCGTGAGGAACGGGGGCTCGCCTATACGGCCTATACCTCGCTTTATCCGCTGCGCCATGGCGGGCTCACCATGGGCTATTTCGCGTCCGGCAATGCAACCGCGGGCGAAGCGCTTTCTGTCGCCCGGCAGCAGATCGCCGACGTGGCAGCCAACGGCATCACCGAGGATGAGCTGGAAATCGCCAAGACCTACCTCACCGGGTCCTACGCGCTGCGCTTCGATTCGAGCCGCGCCATCGCCAGCCAGCTCGCAGCCATCCAGTTCGAGGATCTCGGCATCGACTACATCAATGAGCGCAACGGGCTCATCGAGGCGGTGACACTGGACGACATCAAGCGGGCCGCCTCACGTGCCCTGTCCCCCGATGCCATGCGTATTGTCGCCGTCGGCAAGCCGGAAGGCATTTCGGCAACCGAATAGGCCATGACGGGTTATTCTTCCGGCTGACTTTGAGGCGTCACGGGCGGTTGCTACGCTTTGCATCCGCCCGTTCCGCAGCTCGCGCAAACCGGAGTACTCCATGTCCACGTCCCGCACCGGATCGCTTCCCTATCTGCAGGATCTGTCCGGCAGTCTCGGCCCCGGCGGCCTGTCGCCGGATCGTTTCGAGGCGCTGCTCGACGCAACGTCCCCTGCGCTCGCAGGCCTGCGGCAACAGCACGAGGATGGGTCGCTGCCGCTCCTGCGCATGCCGGACCGGCGTGATGATATGGCGGACATGGAGCGCATCGCAGCGCATCTGCGCGAGGGCGCGACCGACGTGGTCGTGCTCGGCATCGGCGGCTCCAGCCTCGGCGCCAAGGCCCTGGCCCAACTGGCCTATGACGCCACCCCGGCCGGGACGTCAACTGGCGCTGTGGGCAGCCCGCGCGTCCACTTCCTTGAAAATCTCGACCCCCACACCTTCGAGCGCCTGATGGCCGCGCTTGATCTGGGCACAACACGCTTTCTCGTCGTCTCCAAGTCCGGCGGCACGGCGGAGCCATTGATGCAGGCCTATGCGGCCAAGGCAGCCCTCACGGCGACAGGGGCGGGAAACGACCTTGGCCGCCACTTCGCCGCCATCACCGAGCCCACCGACAATGCCGTGCGCCGGTTCGCCCAGGCCGTCGGGGCCCCGGTCATCGACCACGAAACCGGCGTCGGCGGACGGTTCTCTGTCCTCACAAATGTCGGCCTCGTGCCCGCGCTGCTGCTGGGGCTCGATGCCACCGCGATTCGCGAAGGCGCGGCCCGCGTGCTGGCACCAATACTCGATGGCGCTGCGCCCGATGACGTGGCACCCGCCGCTGGGGCGGCCATGCAGGTCGGGCTGGCGGAGGATGCCGCCATCGCCACCAGCATCATCCTTGCCTATTCGGACAGGCTGGAGCGTTTCGGCCTCTGGTACCGTCAGCTCTGGGCCGAAAGCCTCGGCAAGGACGGCAAGGGCACGCTGCCCGCCACCGGCATCGGCCCGGTGGACCAGCACAGCCAGCTGCAGCTCTATCTCGCGGGCCCCGCTGACAAGGCCTATACCGTGATGTCCGTCGGCTGCGCGGGCGCAGGCCCCCGTGTCGCGACCGATGACCCGGCCCTGGCCTATCTCGACGGCAAGGCGATGGGTGATCTCCTGGACGCCGAGTTCCGCGCCACGGCTGAGACCCTGAGGGCCAACAAGCGTCCGGTCCGCACCATCGACATTCCGGTGCTGGACGAGACCGCCATGGGCGCGCTCCTCATGCATTTCATGCTCGAGACGATCATCGCAGCCCACCTCATGGGTGTTGATCCGTTTGACCAACCCGCCGTCGAACAAGGTAAAGTGCTCGCCCGCAAATATCTCGGAGAGATGTAGCCGCTTATGGCTGAGCCCGCCTCTGATTCTGCCCGCCCGTCTGATGGAGCAACGCCCCCCCGTCCGCAGATCCGCCGCCTGAGCGAAGGCACGGTCAACCGCATCGCGGCCGGTGAGGTGGTGGAGCGCCCGGCCAGCGCTGTGAAGGAACTGGTGGAGAACGCCCTTGATGCGGGTGCGCGCCGCATCGACGTGGCGATTTCCGGCGGCGGCAAGACGCTTGTCAGCGTCGAGGATGACGGCTGCGGCATGACGGCGGACGATCTGCTGCTCGCCATCGAACGTCATGCCACCTCCAAGCTGGCGGTTGATGACGCAGGCACCGAAGACCTCGTGCACATCAACAGCTTGGGCTTTCGCGGTGAGGCATTGCCCTCCATCGGCGCTGTGGCACGGCTTGGCATCATCAGCCGTCCGCGTGGCGGGGAGGGCCATGCGCTTAAGGTGGAAGGGGGCAAGCTGTCAGGTCCCCGGCCCGCGGGCACGGCCCCCGGCACGCGTATCGAGGTGCGCGACATCTTCTTCGCAACCCCCGCCCGGCTCAAATTCCTGAAATCGGATCGTGCCGAGGCGCAGGCCGTCAGTGACGTTGTCAAGCGCATCGCCATGGCTCATCCGCGCGTGGCGTTTTCGCTCACCCACGAAGGCCGCACTATGCTGCGGCTTGATGCGGAAGCCGCCACCGATGATGAAGAAGCACATCTGGCGCGGCTGGCGCGCATCCTCGGGCGCGACTTCCAGGACAATGTCATGCCCGTCGCCATTGAGCGTGAGGGCATTGCGATCCACGGCCATGCGGGCCTGCCCACCTTCAACCGCGGCAACGCCCAGGCGCAGTATCTGTTCGTGAACGGACGGCCCGTGCGCGACAAGCTCCTGACAGGGGCTGTCCGCGGCGCCTACGCGGATTTTCTCGCCCGTGACCGCCACCCCATCCTGGCGCTGTTCGTCGAGGTCGATCCGGCTGAGGTCGATGTGAACGTCCACCCCGCCAAGGCGGAAGTGCGCTTCCGTGACCCCGGCCATGTGCGGGCACTGATCGTCAAGAGCCTGCGCATGGCGCTCGACGCTGCCGGCCATCGCGCGTCCACCACCGTGGCAGGCGCGGCCCTGGGGGCATTCCGGCCTGAGCCTCAGACCCTGCACCGGCCCCCGCCTCAGCGCCACCTCATGGAGCTGGCCTCCCGCAGTTTCGCACCCTCTGCCCCCGCCACCCACGTGCCGGGCATGGAAGACGGCCACGGCGGCGAGGCATCCGCCCACACACCGGCAGACGCCCTGGCGGGCTTCGAACGCGCCGAGGCGCGGGTGGAAGATACAGCGTCCACGGATGACCTGATGGACCGCCCCCTCGGCGCGGCGCGCGGCCAGCTTCACCTCACCTATATCGTGTCGGAAACCCGCGACGGTCTGATCCTGGTCGATCAGCACGCCGCCCATGAGCGGCTGGTGCATGAGCGCATGAAGAAGGCCCTCTCCGAAGCCGGGATCAAACGGCAGGCCCTGCTTGTGCCCGAAGTGGTGGAGCTGGGGGCAGGGGAGGCCGCAGCCCTGGCAGACCGCTCCGATGAACTGGCGGAGCTGGGCCTGGTCATCGAGCCCTTCGGCGATGGCACCATCATCGTCCGCGAGACGCCCGCCATGTTGGGCGACACGGACATTCAGGGCCTCATCCGCGACCTCGCCGATGAAGTTGCCGAGCTTGGAGAGGCGCTGTCCCTGAAAGAGCGTCTGGATGAAGTGTCCGGCACCATGGCGTGCCACGGCTCCGTGCGCGCCGGCCGCCGCCTCACCGCGGCTGAGATGAACGCCCTGTTGCGCGAAATGGAAGTCACCCCCCATTCCGGCCAATGCAATCATGGCCGCCCCACCTATGTGAAGCTGACCCTGCCGGATATCGAGAAGCTGTTCGGGCGGCGGTGATATCGACCAGCCCGCTCTCCCTCCGGCCTGAGCGGAGGGAGAGCGCTATGAGCCAGATTGTTGAGGCTGCAGGAACACCACCTGTGTGTCGCCATAGCCGCGCCGGTCGATCTCTTCAAAACCGTCCGGACACGTCACATCAGCAGACGCCGCTTCCTCCAGCACGCACAGCGCTCCCAGTGCAAGCCAGCCGCCGCCAAGCGCTGCGGCAAGCGCCTTTTCCCCCAGCTCCTTGCCATAGGGCGGGTCACAGAAAACAAGGTTGAAGGGCGGGCCGCTGGAACCTTCGCGCGGGCCAAGCTTTGTGGCATCGCGTCGGTAGAGTTTGATGCGGCCGGTCTCGCCCAACGTGTCCGCGTTGGTGCGGATCAGCCCGCGGCTCTGCGGATGGTCATCGACAAACAGCGCGAAAGACGCCCCGCGCGACAGGGCTTCAAGTCCCATGGCGCCCGTGCCCGCGAACAGATCCAGCACGCGCGCATCCTCCAGGGTCCAGTCGCCGAAATCCCCATGGGCCAGCACGTTGAACAGGGCTTCGCGCGTCCGGTCCGTCGTCGGCCGCACCCGATTGTCCTTCGGCGTCTGCAAAGGCCGGCCCTTGTTACGGCCGCCGACGATGCGCATCGGGTTTCGCTCCGCTTACGGGTCTGCCCTTGGGGGCGGTCTTGGGTTTTGTCTTTGGTCCTGTCTGTGACGGGCTCTTTGGCGTGCCCTTCGCCACGGGCTTGCCCTTCGCCACGGGCTTTTTCTTGCCATGCGGCCGCGAGGCAGGCTTGGCCTTGGCCCAGCCGTCGCCGCGCCGCGGGGTGCGCGGCCGGTTGCCGAGCTGGTCTTCCATCACCCGCTCGGGCACTTCCTCGGTGGCCCCGCGCGCCAGATCGCCCAGCTGGAACGGGCCGTAGGAGAGGCGGATGAGCCGGTTCACATCAAGGCCGATGGCTGCCAGCACCCGGCGCACTTCGCGGTTCTTGCCCTCCTTGAGCGAGACCGTGAGCCACTGGTTGCGCCCGCCCGCCTTGTCCCGCGACGAGGCTTCCTGCCGTTGCGCGTCGATCGGACCATATTTGATCCCGTCGACCGTGATGCCCCGGGCGAGCCGGGCCAGCGCTGTGTCTTCGATGCGCCCGTGCACGCGCACCCGGTAGCGGCGCACCCAGCCCGTCGCCGGCAGTTCCAGCTTGCGGGCCAGCTCGCCGTCATTGGTCAGCAGCAACAGGCCTTCGGACGCAATGTCGAGCCGCCCGACGGAGATCACCCGCGGCATGTCCTTGGGCAGCGCATCAAAGACGGTCGGCCGTCCCTGCGGGTCGCGCGCCGTCGTCACCAGCCCCACCGGCTTGTGATAGCGCCACAGCCGGGTCGGTTCCGGCGGCCGCACCACCTTGCCATCCACCATGATCTGGTTGGCCCGGGTTACCTTGATGGCCGGGGTCGTCAGCATGCGCCCGTCCAGCTTGACGCGACCGGCCTCGATCATCGCCTCGGCTTCCCGGCGCGAGCAGATGCCCGCACGCGCCAGGTATTTGGCAATGCGCTCGCCGTCGGCGGGGGCGTCCGTGCCGCCGGTGGCCGGCTGATCTGTCTTCGGGGTGTCGCTCATCTCCGCGTCTCTATCAGAAGCTGTCGTCAACTACGATGCTCAATTCACACCAAATACCCCACTGCTAGACATCCATTGTGTTTGCGAACCAACCAATCTTCCTTGACGTCGTTGGTGGGTGATGAAGTAATTAGGGTCCATTGACCAGGTTTGCTTCGAGGAGAATGAGATGACAGCAAGCAGTGCGGAACTGCGCGTAGTGTTGTATGCGGACGAGACCATCGTCGATGAATCGGATGATGTCGCTTTATGGCAGGCAGTTCTAAAGCAGATACGCGGATTGGACGGCGGCGTATTTCAGGAATCTGTAGGAAATAATGAGATTGAAAAGAACGGATCGTCTGTTGCAGATGAAGGAGATTCAGTCAGCAAATTTGCTCGAGATGTAGGAGTTTCAGTAGAACAACTAGTCGGAGCTCTTGGTCCACAGCCTGACGCGCCATACCTAAACCTGGACACTAGGAAGTGGGAATCATTCGTCAAGAATACTCCGAAGCGGGGCACAGGTAGTGTGCCTGCTCTGGTTTTGGCTGCAACCGCTTTGGTTGGCTGGGCGCAGCATGAGCGATCGTTTGAACCTACGCAAAAATTAGCGATCGACGTCCTCAATCAAATTGGAGCAAAATACAGCAACCCCGCGAGAAGTTTAAAGAACTGTGCTTGGCTGCAGATTAGAAACGGGAAAATAATACTAAACCCAGCCGAAAAAACCCAAGCGATGAGGATATTAACGGCTTTTGTTCTTGGAGAGTCGGTGATTGCATGAGGCTGGGAGAGACATGCCGAATGGACCCTTAGTTGATCTATTAAAAAATCTTCGAACAGCTGATTTTACGAACGATGAAAGGGCTGTTGCTGTAATTTGGTTGGCCTGCCGCTTTGATGAGAGTGTAAAAGTTCCGTATGCTGACATAAAATCCTGCTTTGTAGATGCAGGGTACTCGGCGCCGAGTGGCGTATGGCTTCGCACAAAACTGAAAGCAGACCAGCGGGTTCTGGGAGGCAAGAGTGGGCCTTATAGACCGAATGCAAGAAAGCTCGCCGAGCTGGATCAGAAATTTGGACCCTACGTATCAGCACTGCCAAGTGCATCATCATCGTCCGTTTTAGACCCAAGCATTTTTGAGAGAACAAGAGGCTATATTGAAAAAGTAGTTGTCCAGATTAACAACAGCTATGACAACCAATTATACGATTGCTGTGCTGTAATGTGCCGGCGGCTTATCGAGACCCTAATTATCGAGGTGTACGAAGCCGGTGGAATTGCAGATGCCATAAAGGGCAGTAGTGGGCATTTCTGTATGCTTGCCGAGTTGGTTGCCATATTGAAGGGTGACGCTAGGTTTAATTTGGGTCGAAATGCTGAAAAGGGTTTGGACGACCTTAAACGCCTTGGCGACCTGTCCGCCCACAACCGCAGGTACAATGCGCGCCGAAATGACATCGACCGCGTAAAGAGCGATCTTCGTGTGGTCTCCGAAGAGCTGCTAAATCTAGCAGCGATGGGGCGATGATGTTCGAAATCGGATCCTGGCACTAAGACTGCAGCAACAAAGCTTCTATTTGATGCATCAAGCCCCCATGGATATCGCCTTTGCCGAGGCGGAAGCCGCCGCGGCCCGTGGCGAAGTGCCCGTGGGTGCTGTCGTCACCGGCCCGGACGGCAGGGTCCTCGCCCGCGCCGGCAACCGCACGCTGGAAGACCGCGACCCGACGGCGCATGCGGAAATGCTGGTGATCCGCCACGCGGCAGCGGCGCTTGGCTCCGAGCGGCTCATCGGCTGCGACCTCTATGTCACCCTCGAGCCGTGCCCCATGTGCGCGGGCGCCATCTCCTTCGCCCGCATACGGCGGCTCTATTATGGCGCGGATGACCCCAAGGGCGGCGGGGTGGCCCATGGTGCCCGGGTGTTCGAACGTCCCACCTGCCACCATGCCCCGGAGGTCTATGGCGGGCTTGATGCCGCCCGCGCCTCTTCACTGCTGAAGGGCTTCTTCCGCAGCCGCCGTGACGGCTGAAAGCGCGGCTGCGTCGTTCCTCTTCGCACATGCACAACGGGAAAAGCCGGGAATTGCCCGGCGCGGCATTCCGCGTCCCCTTTGGGACGTGACGCGGCGTTTTCAAGGGGATAGAGTCCGTCCCGAAACCGATATTCGCTAACCCGAAACCAAAGAGGAAACGGCAAGATGAATTTCGAACATACCGACAAGGTGAAGGAGCTGATTGCCCGGCTCGAAGCCTTCATGGATGAGCACATCTATCCGAACGAAGACACCTACAACGCCCAGATGGACGCGTTCCGCAAGGAAGGCAATCCGTGGCAGGTGCCGCAGATCCTGGAAGACCTGAAGCCGAAGGCCCGCGAAGCCGGCCTGTGGAACCTCTTCCTGCCGGATTCCGAGCATGGTGGCGGCACCTCCAACCTCGAATACGCACCGCTCTGCGAGATCATGGGCCGCGTCGGCTGGGCGTCGGAAGTGTTCAACTGCTCCGCACCCGACACCGGCAACATGGAAGTGTTCGAGCGCTATGCCTCCGAAGAGCTGAAGGAAAAGTACCTGAAGCCGCTTCTGGCCGGTGAAATCCGCTCCGCCTTCCTGATGACCGAACCGGCGGTTGCGTCGTCCGACGCCACCAACATCGAGACCCGCATCGAGCGGGACGGCGATGAATATGTCATCAACGGCCGCAAGTGGTGGTCGTCGGGCGTGGGTGATCCGCGCTGCAAGGTGGCCATCGTCATGGGCAAGACCGACCCGGGCGCCGATGCCTATCGCCAGCAGTCGCAGATCATCGTCCCGCTGGACTCGCCGGGCATCGAGATCGTCCGTATGCTGCCGGTCTTCGGTTATGATGACGCGCCGCACGGCCACGCCGAAGTCATCCTCAAGGATGTGCGGGTGCCGGCCGGCAACCTTATCCTCGGCGAGGGCCGTGGCTTCGAGATCGCCCAGGGTCGCCTCGGCCCGGGACGTATCCACCACTGCATGCGCACCATCGGCGTTGCCGAGCGGTGCCTCGAAAAGATGGTGAAGCGCCTGCTGACCCGTGAAGCCTTCGGCAAGAAGGTCGCCGAGCACTCAGTGTGGGAACAGCGCGTGGCCGAAGCCCGCACCAATATCGAAATGACCCGTCTGCTGACCCTCAAGGCGGCGGACATGATGGACAAGGTGGGCAACAAGGTCGCCCGCGCCGAGATCGCCATGATCAAGGTGGCCGGTCCGCGCATTGCCCTGCAGGTCATCGATGATGCCATCCAGGCCCATGGCGGCGGCGGCGTGACCAGCGACTTCGGTCTCGCCAAGGCCTATTCGGGTATCCGTACCCTGCGCCTGGCCGACGGTCCGGACGAAGTGCACAACCGCACCATCGCCCGCCTTGAGTACAAGAAGCACCTGGACGAGATGCGCGCTGCTGCCGAGTAGCAGTCTCGTGATCGCTCTGACCAGGAGTTGTTAAGCGGACAGCCCGGCACCATATGGTGTCCGGGCTGTCTGTCTTTGTGCCAAGTGCCACCACGGACCTGCCCCGATCAGCTTGCCTGAAAGGTCCAATCCGGCAGAACACGGCCCCTTGCAGCGCCGTCTTTCTGTCGCAAAATAACTGTCGGCTCCCGGCCCGCTGCAAGGTGCATAACGCACCGGCCCGGACGGGGAGCGGAGGATCAGCCGATGAAGCTCTACAACAACAATCTGTCGCCCTTCTCCGCCCGCTGCCGCCTGATGCTCTATCACAAGGGCATCGAGGTGGAGATGATCGATCCCTTTGCCACCCTCGAGCCGGAGGCCTTTCTGGCCCTGACGCCGCTGGGAAAGGTGCCCGCGCTTGAAACCGATGACGGCTGGGTGCTGCCGGAATCAGAGACCATCTGCGAATATCTTGAACAGCTCTACCCCGAGCCGTCCTTGCTGCCGGACGATGCCCGCGAACGCGCGCGCGTCCGGTTGCTGGGCCGGATCGGCGATCTTTACCTGCTGCAGCCGCTGACCACCCTGTTCGGCAATATCGATCCGAGCGTGCGTGACCACGACAAGGTCGTGGCAGCCTTCAAGGATTTGAAAAAGGCGCTTACCTGGCTCGATTACTATCTGGATGGTGATGCCCATGCCGTCGGCGGGCGAATGTCCCTCGCCGATTGCGCCCTGGTGCCCATCCTGTTCTTCGTACGGAAGATTCCGGAGCTGTTCGGCAAGTCCGTGTGCCTGCTGGATGATCACCCCAGCGTCACTGGCTATTGGCGCGGCATCTTCGAGGAGCCCGCCGTTGCCCGCATCTATGAGGAAATGGACGCCGCCCTCAAGGGCATGCGCTGAGCGGCCGGTTCGCGTCAGGCCTGCTGGCGCACATCCGGAGCGGCGGGCACCCGCGCAGCGACAGCGGCAGGCAGCGTGATCGCAACGGTCGTGCCGGCGCCGGGCTGGCTTGAGATATCAAACCGCCCATCCTGAAGCTCAACAAGCGCCTTTACCAGCGGCAGGCCGAGACCCGTTCCCTGGCTGGCGAGCTCCGCGTGCTTCACCACCTGCTCGAAGGGATGCAGCACGCGCTCAAGGTCTTTCTCTTCGATGCCGACGCCCGTATCCGTCACGCTGATTGTAATGGCGCCCGCATCGCTGGGTGCCGCAGCCACCGTGATGCGTCCGCCGGCTGGCGTGAACTTCACCGCGTTGGACAGCACATTCAGCATGACCTGGATCAGCGCCCGCTCATCCGCATAGACGGCCATGCCGTCCACGTCATCCGCGTCGATCAGAAGCTCGATCTCACCTTCGGCAACCCGGGTTTCCACCATGCGGCCGGCCTTGCGCAGGATCGGCGCCAGCGGCACGTCCTCGACGGTGAGGTCGTACTTGCCCGCCTCGATCTTCGACATGTCCAGAATATCGCCGATCAGCGACAGAAGATGGCTGCCGCTTTCGTGGATATGCCCGGCATATTCGTCATATTGCTGCGCGCCCAGCGGACCGAAGACCTGGCGCGTCATCATTTCCGAGAAACCAAGAATGGCGTTCAGCGGCGTGCGGAGCTCGTGGCTCATATTGGCCAGGAAGCGTGACTTGGTCATGCTTGCCTGCTCCGCCCGTTCCCGCGCGGCCATCAGCTCCTGCTCACGCCGCTTCTGCTCAGTGATGTCGCGGGTGCAGGACACGAAGCCTTCGAAATTGTCATGGGCATCAAACAGGGGCCCCAGCGCAGCTTCCAGCCACACATAATGGCCGTCCGTCCGCTTCATCCGGAAGGATGTGCGCCGCATCTGCCGGTCAAAGCGCATGGCTTCGACCGCTGCCGTTACCGGCACCAGATCATCAGGGTGCAGGAACTCTGCTGCCATTAACCCGGTGCAGTTTTCTGGCTTGTGTCCCAGGATCCTCTCGATGGACGGGGAAATGTAGGCAATGCGTCCGTCCTTCGTGAAGCGCGCAATGGCATCCGTAGAATGCTCCGCCAGCAGACGGAATTCCTGCTCCGACTGCCGGACGGCTTCGTTGGCGGATTCCAGTTCCGTCACGTCCTGGCAGATGCCGACAATCGAGACTGCATCGCCGCTGCCGTCCCGCTCCACATGACCCATCAGCATGGTCCGGCGATAGGTGCCGTCGGAATGACGCATTGAGACAATGCGGTTGAACGAGGCACCGCTAACCAGCGCCTCCATTACTTCGGTGAATACGGTCTCACTGTCATCCGGCGACATAAGGTCCAGCGTCCACCGCATGTCGGTGGGCATGTCTTCGCGGCGCAGCCCAACCATGGAGAACATGCCGTCCGACCAGTAGGGGCCCGGCTCGTACTTGTCCCAGCGCCAGTGGCCGAAATTAACGGCTTTCTCAGCGCGCTGAATTTCTTCTTCGCGGCGTTTCTGGGCAATTATGTCACGGGTCACCATCACCACGCCATTGACGTTGGGATCATCCAGCATGTTGATGGCGTGGGTCTGAACCCAGATCCAATTGCCGGATACGGTTCGCATGCGATGGTCGGTCAACTGCCTGCGGCCGCCATGCTCCACCAGTTGGCCGAATTCGGTTGCAACCAGCGGATAATCATCGGGGTGGAAAAGCTCCGGGCCAAGACGATCAACGGCACCGGAGAAAACCTCGAACAGGTGCTTGCCGACCGGGTTGGAATAAATGACCCGGCCGTTCTCGTCGATCACGGAGATCATGTCCGCGGCGTTCTCGACCACGGTGCGAAAAAATGCATCCGGCGCCGCTCCATCCAGAAGCGGTGTGCCGGTCGCTTTCCTCCCACGCGACTTTGGACCCTGCGGCATATTGTTATGACTTCACAGCAGTTGGTTCACTGCTCAAAGTCTGGGCACGGAATAGTTAAGAACCCGTAGGCCATGGCAGGCGCAATTTGTCGCCTGCCATAAAGCCGGGATTTTCCGGCGGTTTTGCGTCGGGTGCCGGAGGGTTAACGAAGCTTTTTCGTCTGTGCCAGGGCCGCCTCGGCAAGCATCTTGGCCGCGTTGCCATAGATCAGGGCCTTCTCGGAACTGGCATTGCCGTCCAGGCCGCGCTTGTAGACGCCCTGGGCAATGGAGGCGAGGCGGAAGATCGAGAAGCCTACATAGAACGGCCAGTTCTCGATCCCCTCGCGTCCCGTGCGGCGGCAATAGGCAGCCACATACTCATCCTCATCGGGAATGCCGGACGTGGTGAAATCAACGCGCGTCAGCGTGCCCATGGTGGGGCTGTCGATGTGGTAGAGCATCGAATTGTAGCCGAGATCCGCCAGCGGATGACCGATGGTCGAAAGCTCCCAGTCCAGCACCGCAATCATCTTCGGCTCGGTGGGGTGGTACATGGTGTTCTCGAGCCGGAAATCACCATGGGCAATCGAGACACTGTCCTCATCCGGAATGTTGTCCGGCATCCAGGCAATGAGCTCTTCCATGTCGGCAATCGTCTCGGTCTCAGCTGCGCGGTACTGCTTGATCCAGCGTGATATCTGCCGCTCGAAGTAATTGCCCGGGCGCCCGAAATCCTCAAGGCCGACAGCGGCAAAATCCACCTTGTGCAGTTCCGCCAGCACACGGTTCATGTCGTCATAGATGGCCGCGCGCTCTTCAGGTGTTTGCTCGGGCAGCGTCGGATCACGGAACACACGGCCCTCCAGGTGCTCCATGACGTAGAAGGCCGTGCCGATCACTGCGTCGTCCTCGCACAGCGCATACATGTGCGGCACCGGCACCGGTGTGTCGGCCAGGGCTTTCATCACCTTGTATTCGCGGTCGACTTGATGGGCGCTGGCCAAAAGCTGGCCCGGGGGTTTCTTCCGCAGCACATATTTGCGCGCCGGCGTCACCAGCTGGAAGGTCGGGTTGGATTGCCCGCCCTGGAACTGGCGGACGCTGAGCGGGCCTTCAAAGCCATCCACATTGGCCTCGCACCAGCGGGCAAGGGTGGCTTCATCGAAGCGGTGGCGGTCAAGAACGTCGATTGTTTCCGACATGAGGTCTATCCAGGAGAAATATCAGGGTCGGGCGAAGTCCTAGCACGCAGCCGCCAGCCGCGCGAACCCCTCGACAGCGGGCGGAGCCGGTGATCGTATATGGAACATGTACCAACCCGCCCCCGAGAGTCCCGCCGCGCCGGACCTGCCCGACCTTGCCGAAGCGGCAGCGGATGCAAAACCGCTCGTGGAAAAAGCGCTCGCCTGGCTGCGTGACGAGGTGCTGACAGTTGATGTCGCCATCGAGGCCGGCCTGCTCGCGCTGATCGCTGTCATCGCCATTCTGGCCGGCCGCCGTCTTGCGCCGGTCATCGCTTCGGCTGCCATGCGTCTGGCAGGCCGGTCATGGCTGCGGACCCGTGTGGAACGCATCGGCGCCCTTGCCGGACCCATCATGGCGCTGGTGCTCACCTGGGGCGCGGGCACGGCTGTGCGCGCTGCCGGGCGGGACCCGGTCTTGCTGACCATTGCCGGCAGCTTGCTGATCGCCTGGGTGTTGATCCGGCTGATTACCGCACTCACCAGGCAGACGGGCCTCACACAGCTGGCCGGGCTCGTCATCTGGGCGGTGGCAGCGCTCGCCATTGTCGGCTGGCTGGAAGCCTTCATCCAGGCGCTGGATGCTGCGGCTTTCACCGCTGGCGGGATGCGCATATCCCTGCTCACCATCGTCAACGGCATCCTGCTTATCAGCCTCCTGCTCTGGGCTGCCATTACGCTCGCCCGCGTGCTGGAAACCCAGCTTGGCCGTGTGGACGGCGTCACGCCCGCTGCCCGCGTGCTGGTGGGCAAGGTGGTGCGCATCGCGCTGTTGACCATTGCCGTCCTGGTGGGCCTCACTTCGATTGGCATCGACTTCACAGCGGTCGCGGTGTTCTCAGGTGCCATCGGTGTCGGCATCGGCTTCGGCCTGCAGAAGGTTGTCTCCAACCTCATCAGCGGCATGATCCTGCTGCTCGACCGCTCCATCAAGCCGGGCGACGTGATCGAAATCGGCGAAGCCTATGGCTGGATTTCCAAGCTCGGCGCGCGCTACGCGGCCATCGTCACCCGCGACGGCAAGGAATACCTCATCCCCAATGAGGACCTGATCACCCAACAGGTGGTGAACTGGTCCTTCTCCGACCGTGCCGTCCGGCTCAAGATCGGCGTCGGTGTCAGCTATCAGTCCGACGTGCGCAAGGCGCTGGACCTGATGATGGAGGCGGCGCAGGAAAACGACCGTGTACTGAAGGCCCCGCCACCCGCCACCCGGCTCATCGGCTTTGGTGACAATTCCGTGGATCTCGAATTGCGCATCTGGGTCAATGATCCGGAAGCCGGCGTGGTGAATGTTGCAAGCGATATCCGGCTTGCCATCTGGGACAAGTTCCACGCGGAGGGAATCGAATTCCCCTTCCCGCAACGCGACCTGCACATAACGGCAGCCGATGGCCTGCGCGACACGATGCGCGATGTCATAAAGGAAATGCGGGACGACAGCGCCGCCCCGCATCCCTGAGTGTCTGATCCTGGTCCGGATGCCTAGACGGCGCCGGCCTTCTGCGCGTAGAGCCAGCCTTCCTCAGCCAGCGGACGCACATTGGCAGCCATGGTCTTGGCATGGTCGCTTGCCGCCGTCCCGTCGCGCACGCGGCCCGCAATGCCCTGCAGAATGCCGGCCAGCCGCATGAAGTTGTAGGCGTAATAGAAGTCGAGATTGTCGATCCCGTCGCGGCCCGTCCGGTCGCAATACATCTTCACATAATCGTCGAAGCTCGGAATGCCGAGGCTCGCAAGGTCTGCATGGCGCAGCGAGCCCGTGCCGCCACCGGTGCCCTGACCGGGCATCCGCCACTGCATGGTGTGATAGGTGAAATCACCCAGCGGGTGGCCCAGCGTCGACAGCTCCCAGTCCAGCACCGCCAGCACGCGCGGCTCGGTCGGGTGCAGCACCATGTTGTCGAGACGGTAATCGCCGTGAACGATGGAGGTGGAGTCTTCATCCGGAATATTGTCCGGCAGCCACTCCATCAGCTTGTCCATCTCTTCAATGGTCTCGGTTTCGCTGGCGCGATACTGCTTCGACCAGCGCGAAATCTGGCGCGCGAAATAATTGCCTGGCTTGCCGAAATCACCCAGGCCCACCTTCTCGTGGTCCACCATGTGCAGCTTGGCAATGGTGTCGTTCATCGCGTCATAGATCTTGCCGCGGTTCTCCTTGGTCTCCTGCGGCAGCAGGGGGTCCCACAGGATGCGGCCATCGACCATCTCCATGACGTAGAACATGGTGCCGATGACGCTCTCATCCTCGCACAGCGTGTAGGCGCGGGGCACCGGCACATTGGTGTCAGCCAGGGCCGAGATCACCCGGAATTCGCGGTCAACGGCATGGGCAGAAGGCAGGAGCTTGCCCGGCGGCTTGCGCCGCAGCACATATTTCTGCTTCGGCGTGACAAGCTGATAGGTCGGGTTCGACTGACCACCCTTGAACTCGCGCACCTCCAGAGGGCCTTCAAAGCCCTCCACCGTGTCCGAGAGATAGTCGAACAGTTTGGCTTCATCAAAGCGGTGGTTGTCGCCCACCTCCTTGGTGCCGGAGAACATCTCCTGGCGGTCGTCGGACTGTGCCGCTTCACTCATGCGTTTGCTCCGCTGTTGTTGCTATTGCGTGTTTGAAAGTCCCTGGGGCCGGTCAGGCGTCCTCGCGCTCGATGGCGCGCCAGCCGATGTCGCGGCGGCAGAACCCGTCCGGCCAGTCAATCTTGTCGATGGCAGCATAGGCGAGCGCCTGCGCCTGCGCCACTGAGGGGGCCACCGCCGTCACGTTGAGCACGCGGCCGCCGGTGGCGACAAGCTGGCCGTCCTGCAGCGCCGTGCCCGCATGGAAAATCTCCACATCGGCATTAGACGCAGCGTCATCCAGCCCGTTGATCGCCGTGCCCTTGTCATAAGTGCCTGGATAGCCCTTGGCGGCCATCACCACGGTGAGCGCCGGGTCATCCCGCCAGGCAACGCGCTTGCCTTTCAGCTCGCCCTTGGCTGCGGCATACAGCAGCTCCAGCAGGTCGCTTTCCATGCGCATCATCAGCACCTGGCATTCCGGGTCGCCGAAGCGCGCATTGTATTCAATCAGTTCCGGCCCGTCGGCGGTGATCATCAGCCCGGCATAGAGCACGCCCTTATAGGGCATGCCGTCCGCCTTCATGGTCGCCAGCGTCGGCTCAATGATGGTCGCCATCACCTGATCCACCAGTTCCGGCGTCATCACCGGGGCGGGGGAGTAGGCGCCCATGCCGCCCGTATTGGGGCCCGTGTCTCCGTCGCCCACGCGCTTGTGGTCCTGCGCGGTCGCCAGCGGCAGCGCGGTGGTGCCGTCGCACAGGGCAAAGAAGCTTGCCTCCTCGCCTTCAAGGAAGTCCTCGATCACCACTTCCGTACCGGCGTCGCCGAAACGACCGTCAAATGCCTCGCGCACGGCATCCAGCGCCTCGTCCGTGGTCATCGCCACGGTCACGCCCTTGCCGGCGGCCAGCCCGTCGGCCTTGACCACGATGGGCGCCCCCTCGCGGCCCACATAGGCCAGCGCATCATCGAGATTGGTGAACCGGCCATAGGCGGCGGTGGGAATGTTGGCGCGCGTGCACAGATCCTTGGTGAACCCCTTGGAGCCTTCCAGCTGTGCCGCCTTGGCGCTGGGCCCGAAGACCGGAATGCCAGCCTCGTTGAGCTGATCCGCCAGCCCCTTCACCAGCGGCGCTTCCGGCCCGACGACAACCAGGTCAATGCCCTTGTCGCGCGCGAAATCCACCAGACCCGCGACATCTTCGGCACCCACATCCACGCAGTCGGCCACAGACGCCATGCCCGCATTGCCCGGGGCGGCATAAAGCTTGGTGAGCTTGGGGCTTTGCGCCAGCTTCCAGCACAGGGCGTGTTCGCGACCGCCGGCTCCAACCACCAATAGTTTCATGTCTTCTTATGCCTTGTGCTATCCGGATGTGAGGGGGCGCGCGGACCCGGTCGGGGACTGGCCGCGCGATGCCATGGGTTCTAGCACGAAGCCTCACACCCATAGAACCCACCCGGGTTCGCCATGGCATGGCCTTCTCTTGCCCCCGCCGAACCCCTATATTCCGGCCAATCATGGCACCCATACCCGATCAGGATCCCGCCCTCGGCAACACGCCGGAATTCTCCGTCTCGGAACTCTCCGGGGCGGTCAAGCGCATGGTGGAGGACCAGTTCGGCCATGTGCGCGTGCGCGGCGAAATCGGCCGCGTGTCCCGCCCCGCCTCGGGCCATGTCTATCTGGACCTGAAGGACGACCGGGCGGTCTTGTCCGGCGTCATCTGGAAGGGCAATGCCGCCCGGCTGCAGACCAAGCCCGAGCAGGGGCTCGAGGTCATCGCCACCGGACGCCTGACGACTTTCCCCGGCCAGTCGAAATATCAGATCGTTATTGAGTCGATCGAACCCGCCGGTGTCGGCGCGCTGATGAAGCTGCTGGAAGACCGGCGCAAGGCGCTGGCCGCCGAGGGGTTGTTCGATGCCGACCGCAAGAAGCCACTGCCCTTCCTGCCTAAGGTCATTGGCGTCGTCACCTCGCCGTCAGGCGCTGTGATTCGCGACATCCTGCACCGGCTGCGCGACCGCTTCCCGCGCCACGTCCTGATCTGGCCGACGCGCGTCCAAGGTGAGACAGCCGCTGCCGAAGTGGCGGCAGGCATTCGCGGCTTCAATGCGCTTGAGCCCGGTGGCGCGATCCCCCGGCCCGACCTCATCATCGTCGCCCGCGGCGGCGGCAGCGTGGAGGATCTGTGGCCCTTCAACGAAGAAGTGGTGGTGCGGGCGACAGCCGACAGCGCCATCCCGCTGATTTCCGCCGTCGGCCATGAGACCGATACGACGCTGATCGATTTTGCGTCCGACCTGCGCGCACCCACGCCGACAGCTGCCGCAGAGCACGCCGTGCCCGTGCGGGCGGATCTGCTTGCACAGGTCATGGATCTCGGCACGCGGCAGCACCGCATAATCAGCCGCCGCATCGAGCAGGCGCGCAGCGATGTGCGCAGCCTGGCCCGCGCCCTGCCGAAGCCCGAGCGGCTGCTGGACATGCAGCGCCAGCGCCTCGACATGGCAGGCGAAAAGCTCACGGCCCTCAAGGCGCGCGGGTTTGAACGGCACCGCGCCCGGCTGACCACGCTGGATGCCCGGCTTTCAGCCCGCAGCCCGGCAGCGCAGGTCACAGCCTCCCGCCGCCAGCTGGATGGTCTGGCCCAGCGCCTCAGCCGCCGCCGCGCGACGGCAACTGAGACGGCCCGCCGTGCGCTGGACCCCGTGGCAGCGCGCCTGCCGCGACTGTTCACCAATCAGGTGGTGCGCGCCCGGCGGCGGCTCGACCAGTCAACCCGGCTGCTTGAAACCCTGTCGCACAAAAGCGTGCTGGAGCGCGGCTTTGCCCTGGCGCTGGATGCCAGCGGCCGCCCGATCCGCTCGGCAGACGCGGCCCGCGCCGAAGGCCGCTTCGCGCTCGAATTTGCAGGCGCAGACCGGGTGACCGTCAAAACCGTGGATGGCCCGCCGCCTGAGGGGTCCGCAAAGAAACCCGCGCAGAAAGCAGCCTCCAAGCAGGCACCCAAAACGCAAGCTACAGGCGCGTCCGGCGGAAAAGGGCAGGGCGAGCTGTTTTGACCCTTCCCCGTGCGTGGTAAGGTCACCTCATCGCGGCAGGTGCCGCGGCAGATTTTCAAGGAGTAAAGGGCAGTGAACCGGATGGGCAGCCAGATGGGCGGCGAAGCGCGGCTTCGCTATCTCGACGCGGATTTCGACGTGCTGGCACCCGGCTCCTATGTCACCTGTGCCGTCACCGGCCAGCGCATCCCGCTGGACGAACTCCGCTACTGGAGCGTCGACCGGCAGGAGCCTTATGTGGGCCCCGAACATATGGTGAAGCGGGATCTCGGCCTTGCGTAAGCTTCTATCCGCCGCAGCCCTGCTGCTGGCTGCCACCATCGCGCCCGCCCATGCCCTCGACTTTCAGGGACGGCTCGTGCAGGGCGGCATGGTGATCGGTACGGTGGCCCCCGGCAGCGAGGTGACGCTTGATGGCTCGGCTGTTGCCGTCAACGACAATGGCCGCTTCGTCATCGGCTTCGGGCGCGACTACAAGGACAGCGCGCTTCTGGCCGTTATCGATCCGCAGACGGATGAACAGGAAATCCTGCCGCTGGTGATCGAGCCGCGCGACTATGACATCCAGCGCATCGACGGCCTGCCGCCCGGCAAGGTAACGGGCTTCTCCGAAGCGACCCTCAAGCGCATCCGCGCCGAGAATGCGCAGGTGGCCTCAGCCCGCGCCAACACCAAGCGCGTCGACAATTTCCTCGAGAGTTTCATCTGGCCGGTGAAAGGCCGTATCTCCGGCGTCTACGGGTCCCAGCGGGTGCTCAACGGCGAGCCGCGCCGTCCCCATTTCGGCATCGACATAGCCGCCCCCACCGGCACGCCCATCGTGGCGCCCGCAGGCGGCACGGTGGTGCTGGCGGAGAAGGATCATTTCTTCACCGGCGGCATCATCATCATCGATCACGGCTATTCCCTGAGCTCCACCCTGTTTCACATGGACACGGTTGAGGTTGAAGTCGGCCAGGTGGTGGCGCAGGGAGACCGGGTCGGCACCGTGGGCGCCACGGGTCGCGCGACCGGCCCGCATCTCGACTGGCGGATGAACTGGGGCAAGGAGCGGCTGGACCCGCAACTCGTCGTCGGCCCGATGCCGGAATAACGGCGGCTATTTTTTCCAGCGGTTGTGCAGCCACAGCCACATGCCGGGCCGCTGGCGGATCCAGTCTTCCAGAAACCCGTTCACCTTTGCCGTCACAGCCGCGATATCCGCGTGCATGTCACCTGTCTTGGCATAGTCCAGGGGCGGCCAGAAACGGATGCGGAATTTCGTGCCCCGCACCCGCTCGAACGTCACCGGCACGATGGGTACGTCATAGCGCAGCGACATGGTGGCTGGCGCCGCCGGTGACATGGCGGGCAGGCCGAAAAATGTGCTCGCGATGCCATCATTCATCTTCTGGTCGGCAAGCATGCACAGGCTGACGCCGGAGCGGACGCATTTCACCAGCTCCCGCGCGCCGCTTGGCCCCTTGGGCACCTGGCGCTGCATGATGTGGGTCTGCCGGGCCCGGGTGATCCACGCATCGACCGCCGCATTGTTGGGCGCGCGATAGACTTCGGCTCCTTCGACACCGGCCTGGGCAACCGCCAGCGGCATCAGCTCCCAATTGGCGAAATGGCCGGAGACGAAAATCGCAGCCTTGCCTTCTTCGGCGAAGCGCTCCAGCACGTCGCGCCCCTCCACCTCAATATCCGGGTCCGGACCAATGCTGGTGAAAGACCCCAGATGTGGATATTCCCCCGCCGTGCGGCCCAGATTGTCCCACATGAGGGAGAGGGCGGCTTCGCGCTCGGCTTCGGAAAGCTCGGGCATGACCCGCGCCATGGAGGCCAGCGCCTTTTTGTGACGGGAGATATGAGGCCCCACGGTGCGGAACAGCCAGCCGCCGACAGCCGACGCCCGCTCGCGGCCCATGGCCTTGAACAGGCCCATCAGCAGATTGAAGCCCGCCGCTTCGAGTTTGTACCGCGTATCGCTCATGAAGATCCTAGAAGGCCTTGTAGGCACCAGCCGTGGTGGCCGCATTGAGACGGCTCTTCAAGAGCTGGTCAAGCGCATGACCGTCATCAAAACGCACCTCCACTGGCAGCGCCCGGGAATGGGACCGGAGTTCCGCCAGGGCACCGGAATGCCCGGCACCCGCAAGCCGCGCCAGGTCCTTTTCCGTCGTCACCAGCGCCAGCGCGCCGTCGCGGGCACGGGCAAGGAGCCCCGCTGCCTCGTCGTCACTGAAGGCGTGGTGGTCGGCGAACATTTGCGTCTCGCGAATGTCCGCACCCAGCCCGTCCAGCGTCTCGAAGAATTTCTCCGGCCGGCCGATCCCCGCATAGGCCAGCACGCGCTTGCCGCGCCATTCGGCACCATCGCCCGTCGGCACCACGCGCCCGTGAACCACGCCAAGCCCGCGCCGGCGCGCATCGGTCACAAGCCCGTCCGCTGCGTGTCCGTCGCCCATGACAATCAGGGCGGCGGCCCGGTCAAGCGCCTCCCCGGCAGGTTCGCGCAGCGGCCCCGCCGGGATCAGCAGGCCATTGCCGAGACCGGCGCCTGCATCCACCACCAGAAGTCCTGCATCCTTCACCAGCGACGGGTTCTGATAGCCGTCATCCATCACCACAACCGTCGCGCCCGAATGGGCTGCCATGTCGGCACCCTTGGGCCGGTCGGCGGAAACGATGGTGGGGAAGTGGCGGGCCAGAAGCAGCGGCTCATCGCCCACATCAACCGCGCGGGCGCGGTCCCGGTCGACCAGCACCGGGCCCGTGATGCGCCCGCCATAGCCGCGGGTGAGAAAAGCGGGCCGCTCGCCGAGCGCCGCCAGCCGGTGGGCGATGGCGATGGCAACCGGCGTCTTGCCCGTGCCGCCTGCGGTGATGTTGCCGACGCAGACCACCGGCAGGCTCGCCCGTTGCGGCATCACCATGCGCGTCTTGAGCCGGGCAGCCGCCCCGTAGAGCCGGGCCAGTGGCATCAGCGCGCGGGCCAGCCCGCCGGGCGGGCGATACCAGTGGTCAGGCGTGCGCATGGGCGCCACCCTCGACAGCGTTGTCAGTCTTGCGCGGCGGCAGGGCATGGTCCAGCAGTGGCACCAGGGCTTCCAGCGTCTTGTCCAGCGCACCCGTCAGGCTGCCCGCGGTCTCCGCAGCCGCCGTTACCCGCGCCCCGGCGAGCTGCCCGTCAGACATCAGCCGCCCGACAGCCGCCGCCAGTGATGCAGCATCCTGTACGGTCTCACACGCCTTGCGCTCCTCGAAGGCGCGGAAGATTTCCAGGAAATTGAACACATGCGGTCCCGTCAGAAGCGCTGCCCCCAGAAGCGATGGCTCGATCGGGTTGTGCCCGCCGACGCGCACGAGAGATCCGCCCATGAAGACGATGGTCAGTAGGCGGAAGAACCCGCCAAGTTCGCCCAGCGTATCCGCAAGGTAGATATCGGTTTCCGGCGTCACCATATCGCCCTGGCTGCGCCGCGCGGCGGTAAGCTTCATATCCGCCAGCAGCTGCGCCACCTCGGCACCGCGCTCGGGATGGCGCGGCACGATCACGGTGAGAAGGTCCGGGAGCGCCCGTTTCAGCTGGTGATGCGCGTCGGCGATGATCCGCTCTTCGCCGGGATGCGTGCTGGCCGCCACCCAGGTGGGGCGGCCTGACAGGAGCCCGTTGAGTTCGCGCAGAAGATCATCGGAAGCCGGCGGCGGCGGCGCGTCCACCTTGAGATTGCCCACGGCCTTGGTGCCGGTCGCGCCCAGTAATTTGAGGCGCGTTGCGGCGGTTTCATCCTGCGCCAGCACCAGATTGAAGCTGCCCGTCAAAGCCCGCGCCGCTGCCGTCCACCAGCGCCAGCTGCGCACGGAGGATGCGGACATTCGGGCATTGATCAACGCCAGCGGAATGTGCCGAGCAGCAGTGAGCGTGATCAGGTTGGGCCACAACTCGCTTTCCACCAGCAGGGCAGCATCCGGTTTCCAGTGATCCAGAAAGCCGGTGACGGCCTGCGGCGTATCCACCGGCACGAACTGATGAAAAGCCCGTGCAGGCAGCCGCCCTTCCAGAAGCCTTGCCGAGGTCACCGTGCCGGTGGTGACCATCAGCGCGATGTCCGGCCGTGCGTCGAGCAGACGGTCGATCAGCGGCAGGACAGACAGGCTTTCGCCCACGCTGGCCGCATGCAGCCACACAAGCGGCCCTGGCGGGCGCGGGCGCGCAGGCGCGCCCAGCCGCTCGTTCAGCCGGTCAGCATCTTCCTTGCCGCGCTTGAGGCGGCGGTTGAGCAGCAGCGGCACGGCAGGCGCCAGAAGGCGCGTCAGCCCCCGATAAGCCTTAAGGCCGCGGGTCAGTGCCGGTGTGACGGCGGGAGACGACATGTTCATGCGGCCGCCTCCACCGGGGTCATGCCCACCCGCGCGCAGGCGTCAGCGCTTAGCCGGTTCAGGGCTTCCTCAACCTGGAACCGCCCGGCTTCGACGCCGGCGGCATCCGCGTCGCGCGGCACATGGATGGGCTCTCCCCAGAGAATGACCGCGCGGGAAAAGGGCAGGTTGATGACGAAGCGATCCCAGCTACCCACCACCTTGCGGCGGCTGGAGGCCGCCACCACGGGAATAACCGGCGCGCCGGACATGCGGGCGACCACAGCCACGCCTTCCTTGGCAACAAAGCGCGGGCCCTTGGGGCCGTCCGGCGTGAAGCCCACGCAATTGCCTGCCTTGAGCGTCTTCAGCATCAGCCGGATGGCGGCGCGTCCGCCCTTGTCCTTGCCATTCTTGTCGGACGAGCCCCGCACGGTACCGATGCCGAAGCGGCCGATGGCGCGGGCGATCACCTCACCGTCATGGTTCTGGGAGATCAGCATACGGATGGGCCGTGATGTTTGCCAGGACCGCACCATCATCAGCATCTGCCCATGCCAGAAGGCCAGGATGAAGGGCTCGCCCTTCTGCCAGAAGCGCTCGGGGATATCCTGACCGATCACGTCGATCCGGCTGGTGGCGAGCACAAGGCGGATGTAGAGCGCCGCCAGCGCCGATACCAGCGCTGTCACCGCGCCTGATCTGGCAATGCGTTTCAGCAGGGGAAATCTCCGCAGGAAGCCTCGGGCCTACGCCCGGTCAGCAATCGTTTTCCGGGTCGAGGAGCTTGTGCAGATGCACGATGAAGTAGCGCATCTGCGCATCGTCCACCGTGCGCTGCGCCGCCGACTTCCAGGCGTTGTGGGCGGCTGCGTAGTTCGGGAAGATGCCCACAAGGTCGAGCTTCGACACATCCTCGAAGGTGGTGCCGGATAGATCCGTCAGCCGCCCGCCGAATACCAGATGCAGGAGCTGCTTGTCGTCTTCCGTGCTGTCATGCGTGTCATTCATCGGGATCGTCCTCTAGGTCGGGGCCGGTCTCAGCCGGGCAGCACAATCTGACCAATACGCGCGTTGAGAGCCTTATAAAGCTCAGGACCCGCGGCGACCACACTGCGGTGACGCGGGTCGCGCGCATTGTAGCGCAAGGCGTCGCCCGTATGGGTGGTCATCTGCCCGCCCGCCTCATGGACGATGAGGTCGGCGGCGGCGAGGTCCCAGTCATTTTTCCAGTTCATCACCAGCATGGCGTCGAATTCACCCGCCGCAACGAGCGCCGCCCGATAGGCGATGGAATTGCGCTGCTCCACATGCATCTCCGGCCATTTCTGTGGCCAGGCCGGGTGGCGGAACATGTCCGATGCCCCCAGCATGCGGCAGCCTTCCACGGCCTCCTGCGTGGTGACGTGAATGCGGGCACCGTTGAGAAACGCCCCCTTGCCGGCTTCCGCCTCAAACAGCTGATCCGTTGCCGGATTGTAGATGACACCCGAGATCGGCCGCCCGTCCTCGATCAACGCACCGACCACGGCGTAATGCGGGCGGCCCTTGATATAGGCGCGGGTGCCGTCGATCGGGTCCACCAGCCACTGACGCTCGGTTTGAAGGCGCGTCTCGTCGTCCTCGGTCTCTTCCGACAGCCAGCCATAATCGGGCTCGGCCGCCTGGAGCCGCTGCTTGAGCAGGTGATCGACCGCAAGGTCGGCTTCCGTGACCGGGGTGTCGTCATCCTTGCGCCAGGCGAGGATGCCCTTGCGGGCATGCTCAAGCGCCAGCGCGCCGCCCTCGCGGACGGCCTCACGCAGAAGCTGATGATGTGCGCTCGCCTCAGGCACCGGCAATGGTCATGCCCTCGATGCGCAAGGTGGGCGCGTTGGTGCCGTAGCGGAAGGTGAGATCATCCGCAGGCGTCAGATTGAGGAACATGTCCTTCAGGTTGCCCGCAACGGTAATCTCTGTCACCGGGAAGGTGATCTCCCCGTCCTCGATCCAGTAGCCGGCCGCCCCGCGCGAGTAATCGCCGGTGACGCCATTGACGCCCATGCCGATCAGTTCGGTGATGTAGAAGCCTTGCTTGATGTCGGCGATGAGATCATCCCGGCTCACCGACCCGGCTTCCAGATAGAGATTGGTGGTGGACGGGCCAGGAGGGCCACCGGTGCCGCGCGACGCCCGGCCGGACGTTTCAAGCCCCAGCTGGCGGGCCGAACTCGTATCCATGATCCAGCTCTGCAGCACACCGTCTTCCACAAGCGCCAGCTTCTCGGTCAAGACGCCTTCCCCGTCAAACGGCTTGGAGGCGCGGCCCCGGATGATGCGCGGGTCATCGATGATGGAAAGACCGGAGGCCAGCACCTGCTGGCCCATCCTGTCTTTCAAAAAGCTGGTGCCGCGCGCCACAGCCGCCCCGGACACAGCTCCCGCCAGATGGCCGACAATGCCGCCCGACACGCGCGGGTCATATATGACGGGGACGGACTGGCTCGGCATCTTGCGCGGGTTGAGCCGCTTCACGGCTTTTTCGGCAGCCTTGCGGCCCACCTCTTCGGCGGTGTCGAGTTCGCTCAGATGGCGGGCTGAGGAATAGTCATAGTCCCGCTCCATGCCGGTGCCTTCACCGGCCAGAACCGAGCAGGACACGGAATGCGAACTGGCACTGTAGGTGCCTTCAAACCCGTCGCTGGTGGCCAGCGCCACGCGCGAGCGGCCCCAGCCGGCACCGGCGCCCATGGAATTGGTGACGCCGTCCACGTCCAGCGCCGCCTTCTCCGCCGCTTCGGCCCATTTAGCCAGCGTGTCCGCGTCCGGCTCCTGATGGTCGTCGAGGTCGAGATCCGCCACCTCTTTTGCCAGCCGCGCCGTGTCGGCGAGACCGCAATAAGGATCGTCCGGAGCGATCTTCGCCATCGCCACCACACGCGCCACCGCCTCATCAAGCGCCGGACCGCTGGTGTCGGTCAGCGAGACGACAGCCTGCCGCATGGCCCCGTCAGCGCCTTTCACCATGGCGCGGATGCCGAGATCCGTGCCCTCGGAGCGTTCGACGTCTTCCAGCTTGCCCATGCGGTAAGAGACCGACATGGAAGTGCCGGCGGCCGCGATGGCATCGGCGGCATCGGCCCCGGCGGCCATGAGCTTCTTGACGGCGAGACAGGCGAGGTCGAGGTCGGACGTGGGCTCTGAGGACATGGAACAGGCAGGTCTTTTCGGGAATGGCAGCTATTCGCGCTCACAGGGCTGTGACGCACACCTAGCCGCCGGAATGGGATATAGGGGGACATATAGCGCGAAAAGGGACGGCATGCGCCCCTTGCGTTACACTTTTTGGGCGGCCTGACAGCACGAGGGGCAGGGGGCATGCAAGCGCGGTTCAAACAGCTGATTCTGGTGGCAGCGGTGCTGCCGCTGCTGGCCGCCTGCGCCGGCGGGCGGGACGCACCCATCGCCAAGCGCCTGATGACCCTTCACCCCGACGGCAAGCCGACCCCGGCCCATTTCGTGCTCTGCGCCGGCCATGGCTGCCGCGAGCGGCACGACGTGCATCTGGGCGAAGGCCAGTGGGCCAGCGTCCGCGCCCTCTTCGCCCGCAAGGCGGACAGCGCCGAAGAAGAGCGGGTCCAGATTGCCCAGGCCATTGCCAGGCTCGAGGCTTTGGCAGGTGCTGCCACCGGCACCGACGCGGATCTCGGCGGCACCTATTCCAACATGTTCCTGTCCAACCAGCTCGACTGTGCTGACGAGACCGTCAACACAACGACCTATCTCCGGATGCTTGCCGCCGACGGGCTGATGACCCGCCACCGGGTCGGCGGCCGGCTGCACAAGGGCAACATCATCAACAGCCTGCCGCACATGACCGCCACCATCATCGAGAAGGAGACGGGCACCCAATGGGCGGTGGACAGCTGGTTCCTCGATAATGGCGAGCCGCCGGAAATGGCGACCGCCGCCATCTGGCACACGCCCTATGCCGAGTGGGGCTCGACGGGTGAGCCGCCGCGCCCCTGATCCCGGGGGGCAAGTGGCGTCAGGCCAGCACGGCCCACAGGCAACCGACGCCGAGCACGGCCGCGCCGATCCAGGTGGCCAGCGTGCCCAATTGGCGGAAGATAGAAATGCCGTTTGAAATGCCGATGGCATGGGCGACACGCCCCACTGTCACCAGGAGCCCCGCCGCATGCAGCAGGGTAAGGGAGGCCCCGAGCAGCCCCAGCGCGATCAGCCCGGGCAGGGCGATCGCCACATATTCCACATTGTTGCCGTGAGCGCGGATCGCCCGCTCTACATCCGCGTTGCCGCCATCGCCGAGGCTCACCGAATGCTTGGCGCGCTGGCGCACCACCAGGATCGCCAGCACGAGGGTGAGAAGAAGATTGATGCCGATATAAAGGCCGATGGCCTCTGCCTGTCCGCCGCCCATGGAAATGTCCCCTGTCCGAAAATGAGTCGGCAGGTAGTTTAGTCAGGCTCCGGTAAAGCGCCAGACACAGGCATTGCGCACATCCGTATCATCCAGGTCGCGGGCGGATTTGACGCCATAGGCGGTCACCTGCTCGAGCGCGCCGCGCGGCAGGAAAGTCCGGCCCGGGTCACCGATCAGCACCTCCCGGCCCAGCGCTGCTTCCCGATGCAGCCATCCATGCACCCGTTCAGCGACGGATTGCTCGTAGCAGATGTCCCCGGCCAGGATGAGGTCGAAGTCTTCCAGGCTCTGCCCCACCATGTCCGCGGTCGAGGTTTCGAGGATAACGCCGTTCTCGATAGCGTTCATCAGCGCCGCCGTCTCCGCCAGGGGGTCGATATCAACCGCCAGTGCCGACCGGGCACCGGCCATCATCGCTGCGATGGCCGCAAGGCCGCTGCCGGAGGCGAAATCCAGCACCCGCTTGCCGCGCACCCGGGACGGATCATCAAGAATGAACCGCGCCAGCGCCTGGCCGCCCGCCCAGGCAAAGGCCCAGAACGGCAGGACAATGCCGTCGTCATAAAGGTCGCGCTGGGTCTTGTGCCACAGGGGCGCGCGCTCATCGGCCAGATGCAGCCTGATCTCCGGCACAAGCGGCGCGCTCTGCACAACCGAATTGCCTTTCACATAGCCTTCCGGATCAGCCTGGCCCGGATGCACCGGGGGTGTCGGGTCAGGCTGGGAGGCGTCAGGCGGCATTCGGTTCTGCTTCTTCAAACCCTTCGGAGACCACACCGGCGACGCGGCGCTTGCGGGCGTTATGCACCACCTCGCCGGGCTTGTCTTCATCGTCGGGCCGCGAGGTGGCCATGCGGATCACCTCCCAATAGCTGCCCTTGATTTCCATCTTGTCGCCATGGCCGTTGGCCAGGAGGTATTTGTGCAGCTTCGGCAAATTGTAGCAGGGCACCCACATGAACAGGTGATGCTCCACGTGGTAGTTCACGAAACCCGGTGCCAGCAGCAGCCGCTCCCACCAGCTTGCTTCCACCGTCCGCGCATTGCGGAACGGATCGTCATTGTCCGGCACCATGGCATGCTCGGCGATATTGCGGATGCGGGTCACGGCCTGATGCCAGGTGAGCATCGGCAGCACCCACAGCAGGAAATAGAGGTGCCACTGGCCGGCCACGGCCAGGATGCTGAACAGCACCAGATTGGTGAACGCGGCGCCGCCAAGCTTTGAAGCAAAGCGGTCGATCCGCTTGTCCCACGGCAGGGACGGATCACCCAGTGCATTTAGGATCTGCGCCTTGCGCTGCTGATAGCCGGTCTGGCCCGTCAGATCACGGATCATCTTGCGGCGGAAGCTCTTGCGCGTGATCGGAAAGGGCTTGGACAGGATAAGGTCAGGGTCGTTCTCCTGCTGCGTATTGCGGTGGTGCACCAGGTGATAGCGGCGATAGGCATTGGTCTCCGCCAGCATGGGGTAGGAGCACAGCCACTGTGACAGGAACATGTTGAGCGATGGGCTCTTGGTCAGCACCCCATGCGCGCCGTCATGCATGCCGATGGCAAGGCCGAGTTGCCGCGTGCCGATGATCAGCACTGCGGCGATGAAGGTCAGCGGGTTGGGCCAGATGGCAAACATCGCCATGGCGCCGAAAATCATCATCCAGCTGAAAGCAACGACCCAGATGCCCTTGAGGTCGGAGCGCTGCTTGACGTCGGCAAGCTGTTCCCTGGTCAGAAGGTCAAGCGGATTGATCATGGGAGAGATCCTCTGTGAGGGGTGTTTTGTCCGCATCCGGATCAAGCCCGGCCATGCGGAGAACAGCATCAACAAGCGCATCTGCCGAGGGCACGTCGTCGGGCCCGTAAAGTGTCAGTGCGGAGGGGATGGCACCTGTGATAGCCGATGCCGTCACGCGCGCGTTCATCGCGGGAATGTCACCGGCCGCCACCGCTTCGCGGATCAGCCGTTCGAAAATGGCGGCGTGGCGTCTGCGGAAGGCAAGGCGCTCGGCAGCCACCGTGCCGTCAAGCGGCTCGGCCAGCAGTGCATGTGCCTGCCGGGCACTCCGCACAGCGCGGCCGACGAAAGCCTCCGCCACCTTGCGCAGCCGCTCGCCGGGGCGGCCCGGGCCCGCGGCGATTTCTTCAAGTCGCGACATTTCCCGGTCGGACACCGCGCGGAAGACTTCCAGCAGCAGCGCCTCACGCGAGGGGAAATAGCGGTAGATCGTGCCGGTGGCGATGCCAGCCTTGCGGGCCACCGCAGCCACGCTGGCGGCCGCAAAGCCACCCTCGACAATCAGCTCCCGCGCCGCATCCATGATGCGCGCCCGGTTTGCCTCGAGCTGGGCAACGACTTTTCCGGTCTTGCGATAGGCCAAGGTGTGAAACTCCATTCACTTTTTTAAGAAGTGAACCACGCTTCATAACTTGCAACAAGCAAAAAGAAACCCCCGCAGGCGATGGCCTGCGGGGGCAAGTTCAGGGAGGATGAAATCACGAAGAGTCTCTCGAAATCTCTTCGTCAGGAAAACTCACGCAGCGTGTGCATGTTCCGTCAGTGTGCCGAATTTCTTCTCGGCGCCCACCGAGGCCTCAGCCAGTTTGGCGGCACGAACCGCCTCGGCGCGGGAAAACAGGTCATCACGCATGTCCGCAGGCACCGGCGCATAGGGAATGCCGGTCGAGGCATTGATGGCGGCGGCGGCGGCGTTGAGCCAGGTCTTCAGGAAATCGGTCATGTCAGGCTCCCGTGATGCGGGCCGGACCCTGATCTGTTCAGGAAGCGGCCCTCGTGTGTCGCCCCCTACATTGATCCTGCGCCGGGCCCGGACAATCTGCATGGACGGGCGTCAGGCGTGCAGTCCTGCATGGCTTGAAAAAGTGGCAGAAGCCTGCGGTTTTCAGGCCGGGTTGTTAACCAGCCTTACGGAGCAAGGCCCCAGCCATGCATCTGCCGCATGGCTCAAGTGGGTGTCATGCAAGCGGCGCCAGCCGGCGACATACGTTCAGTGCGGCAGGCGGTGGCGCACATAGACCACCTTGCGCTCATACATGCCGGTGAAGGCAAACAGGCTGGACACGAATGCAGCACTGCCGCGCAGCGCTGCAAGAACGGTATCAATCGTCATAGGAAGACCCTCCCGCCTTCTGTCTCGTCCGGGCTCGTGCCTGAACAACAGAAGATACGGGCGGCGGTTCCAGCCGGATCATCGGCAGTCCAGCGTCTGTTCAGACACTGGACCCCAACGTGCCCGCCAGCAGGGCCGCAAAGATGATCGCCCCGAAATCCCGGTTCGACTTGAACGCGGCCAGGCATTCATCCGGCGTATCGAGATTCGTGTCCCGAACCTGGCGCATCAGGTGGAAGGCGCTGATCAGCAACCCGGCGAAATAGACCCAGCCGATCCCGGCGAAGATGCCAGCCAGCGCCAGAAAGAGCAGCGTGGCGCCGTAGAAGCCCCACAGCCACGCCTTGGTATGGCCGCCGAGCCGCAGGGCGGTGGATTTGACGCCGATGAGCGCGTCATCTTCCTTGTCCTGATGCGCATAGATCGTGTCATAGCCCAGCGTCCAGGCAATGCCCGCGAGATAGAGGCAGAGCGCAGCCCAGGACAAGGCGCCCGTGACCGCCGCCCAGCCCATCAGGGCGCCCCAGTTGATCGCAAGGCCGAGGAATATCTGCGGCCACCAGGTAAAGCGCTTGGCGAAGGGATAGATCGCCACGAGCGCCAGCGACCCCACACCGAGCCCGATCGCCGCCCAGGTGAGCTGGATCAGCACAAGGAAGCCGATGGCGAGCAGGCTCGCCAGGAAAACCAGCGCCGCCGTCACGCTCACCTGCCCGGACGGGATTGGCCGGCTGGCGGTGCGCGCCACCCGGGCGTCAAACTCGCGGTCGGTGATGTCATTCCAGACGCAGCCGGCCCCGCGCATCACGAAGGCACCGGTGAGAAACAGCACAAGTAGATAAAGGATCGGCAGGTGCAGCACATACTGCCCGGTCTGCGGGGCCGCCAGTGTGATCGACCAGGCGCACGGCCAGAACAGAAGCCACGTCCCCACCGGCCTGTCGGCGCGCATCAGCCGCAGATAGGGGCGAATGGCGCGCGGCGCGTAGAGGTCCACCCAGTTGTCCGGGGCGGCATCGGCCACCTGCTGGTCACCGGCGGGGGGCATGTCCTTGCCATCGCCGGAGGAGAGGTCAGGGTCTGGTTCTTGCGGCATGTTCATGCGTCCCGTGATACTGGGGGACATCATGTCGAGCAATACAATGTCCAGAAATCGCGCAAATCTGATCCGTCTTTTCGTCGAGGTGCCCCTCGCGGCGGAGACACAGGTCGAGCTGCCCGCCGAGCAGGCCCATTACGTGGCCAATGTGATGCGCCGCAAGCCGGGGGATGAGGCGCTGGCCTTCAACGGCCGGGACGGCGAGTGGCTGATCCGCTTCGATGAGATCGGCAAGAAGCGCGCGACCGCGAGCCCGGTCGAACGCACCCGCGCCCAGACCACCGGCTGCGACCTGCATCTGCTGTTCGCGCCCCTGAAGCGCGCCCGCATCGACTACATGGCCCAGAAAGCAACAGAGATGGGCGCATCCCTCCTGCGCCCCGTCGTCACCCGCCGCACCCAGGCCGAGCGGGTGAAAGTCGATCGCCTGCGCGCCAACGCGGTGGAGGCGGCCGAACAATGCAACCTCCTCTTTGTGCCCGACGTCGAGGAACCCCAGAAACTCGAGACCCTGCTGTCGCGCTGGCCCGGTGACCGGCAGATATTGTTCTGCGATGAAGTGCTGCCCGATGAGGGCCACAGGGCCCCGGCAGCCTATCTGGCCGGGCTGGCGGACGACGTAAAAACCGCCCCCTGGGCCATCCTGATCGGCCCGGAAGGCGGGTTTGATGCCGCCGAACGCAAGCTGCTGCATGCCCTAGACTGCGCCCACCCGGTCCCCCTGGGGCCGCGCATCATGCGCGCGGACACGGCCGCTGTGGCCGCCATGGCGCTGTGGCAGTCCGTGTTGGGAGACTGGCGCTAGGGCAGGCGCTCAAAAGCCCCTGATTTGTGATCGGCCATATGACTTGTGTGGATTTGTCCAAGCCCTTACATGACCACAAGCCCAGTTTCCGGCACCTGCTGCGGGCCAGAGGATGAGAAGGCCGCGCGAACGGCCCTTTGCGTAAGAAGGAATGCCAGGAATGTCGGCACCTCCCACCACAAACGCGGATGCCCGCCCGGTCGAAAGCCGCGATGAACTTGTCGCCTTCCTGGAATCCGGCTCCAAGCCGAAATCCGACTGGCGGATCGGCACCGAGCACGAAAAGTTCGGCTACCGCATCGGTGATTTCTCCCCCATGCCCTACGACAACACGCCGGGCGAAACCGGTGCGACCGTAAAGGCCATGCTGGAGGGCATGCAGCGCTTCGGCTGGGAACCGGCCTATGAAGGCGACAATGTCATAGCGCTGCTCGGCAATGAGAAGACCCGCGGCGGCTCCATCACCCTGGAACCGGGCGGCCAGTTTGAACTGTCCGGCGCACCACTTGAGACCCTGCACCAGACCTGTGACGAGGTGCACACCCACCTGGCCCAGGTGGCAGAAATTGCCGGCGAGATTGATGCGGGCTTCATCGGGCTCGGTTTCGCCCCGCGCCGCACGCTGGAAGACACCCCGGTGATGCCGAAGGGCCGCTACAAGATCATGCGCGCCTATATGTCCAAGGTGGGCACCCGCGGGCTCGACATGATGTTCCGCACCGCCACCGTGCAGGTGAACCTGGATTTCGGCTCTGAAGCCGACATGATCGAGAAATACCGCATCGCCCTGGCGCTGCAGCCGCTCGCCACCGCCATCTTCGCCAATTCGCCCTTCAAGGAAGGCAAGCCCAACGGCTTGCTCTCCAACCGCGCTCATGTGTGGCTCGATACCGACCGCGACCGCACCGGCATGCTGCCCTTTGCCTTCGAGGACGGGTTCGGGTTTGAGCAGTACACGGATTATGCACTCGATGTGCCCATGTACTTCGTCTATCGCGGTGGCGATTACGTGGATGTCTCGGGCCAGTCCTTCCGCGACTTCATGGAAGGCCGGCTGAAGGGGCTGGAGGGCGAGCGCCCGACACTGGATGACTGGGAAAGCCATCTCACTACGATCTTCCCCGAAGCCCGCCTCAAGCGCTTCATTGAAATGCGCGGGGCCGACGGCGGCCCGTGGCGCCGCCTCTGCGCGCTGCCGGCTTTCTGGGTGGGCCTGCTGTACGATGATGCGGCGCAGAAGGCTGCCTGGGATCTCATCAAGGACTGGACGGCCGAGGAGCGCGAAGCATTGCACCAGGCCGTGCCCGCGCAGGCGCTTAACACCCCGTTCCGCGACGGCACGCTGCTGGACATCGCCCGCGACGCGCTGGCCATCGCCCAGGACGGGCTCAAGGCGCGCGCCCGGACCGATTCCATCGGCGCCGATGAACGCGGCTTCCTCGCTGCCATCGAAGCAACCCTTGCCGAGGGCCGCACGCCGGCGGAAGAACTGCTGGAGAATTACAACGGCAAATGGGCCGGCAATCTTGATCGGCTGTTCGAGGATTACTCCTACTAGGGGACCGGAGCGGGAGCCCTCCGGTCAGCGTTCCGGCGGCGTCCAGTCGTCCGGCGGGGTCTGCCGGGTGCGCAGGCGCAGGAGCAGGCCCGCACACACCCCGACGCCGATGGCCACCGTGAGGTCCACCAGCACTGTCAGCAGCATGGTCATTACCAGAAGCGCTCGGTCGGCTGCGGGCAGGCGCGCATACGCGCCCCAGCGATGCGGCTCCGCCATGTTCCACGCGGTGAACAGCAGCACGGCAGCCAGCACCGGCATGGCCAGATAGCCTGCCAGCGGTGCAGCCAGCATCATGATGGCGAGTACGGCCAGCGCATGAATAAGGCCCGCGACGGGCGTCCGCCCTCCTGCCTTCACATTGGTGGCGGTGCGGGCAATGGCACCGGTGGCCGGCAGGCCGCCGAACAGGGCAGAGGCGACATTGGCCGTGCCCTGCGCCAGCAGCTCGGCATTAGGGCGGTGGCTGCCGCCGATCATCCGGTCCGCGACCATGGCCGACAGAAGGGATTCGACGCCGGCCAGAAAAGCGATGATGAGCGCAGATGGCAGGAGTTCCTGAAGCCGCGCCATGCTGACGTCCGGCAAGTGCGGCATTGGGAGGCTGCTTGGCAGGTCGCCGAAGCGGCTGGAGATGGTGTCGACGGGAAGGCCCAGCAGCAGGGCAGCGACAGAGCCGCCGATCACCGCCACGATGAGGCCGGGAAAGCGCGGGGCCAGACGCCGCAGTGCCACCATGGCTGCAAGGCTCGCAATGCCGACCGCCAGTGCCCCCAGCTGTGCTGTCTCCCGCGCGGCCCACAAGGCCTGCGTCTTCTCCAGCGCGTCCGCCGGGAGGTCGGCAATGGTGAGGCCAAACAGATCGGCCAGCTGGCTGAGCGCGATGACAAGCGCGATGCCGATGGTGAAGCCGTTCACCACAGCTTCCGGCACGAATGTGATGAAGCGGCCCAGCCTGAAATAGCCGGCAACCAGCAGGATGATCCCGGCCATCAGGGTCGCCAGCACCAGCCCGTCATAGCCATGCTCGGCGATCACCGCGAAAACGACAACGATGAACGCGCCGGTCGGCCCGCCGATCTGAACCCGGCTGCCGCCCACAAGGGAAATGAAGAACCCGCCGACAATGGCCGTGACCAGCCCCTGGGCGGGGCTCGCGCCCGACGCGATGGCAATGGCGATGCTCAGCGGCAGCGCGACCATGGCCACGGTGAGCCCGGCCACAAGATCCGCCCGAAACAGAGGCCAGCCATAATCCTTCAGGGTGGTGACGATCTTCGGTGTGCGCATGAGGCGAAGATTTAGGCTGCTGGTTTTCTCATGCGCAAGCGGCGAAACGGCGCAGGCGCGTTCAGTCACCGCCACCGCCGCCGTCATCCCCACCGTCGCCACTTCCGCTGCCGTCACCGGAAATGTCGCGAATGTCGATGCCGGTCAGAACGGTCACCTCGAGAGCCTGGCCGAAGCTGTCCGGCAGGCTGCTTCCCGCAGGCGGGGTAAGGCCCACATAAAAGGGCAGGGTGAATTGCGGTGTCCTGTGCACCAGTTCAACCGTGTGCAGGTGCGGCTGATCCGGCCGGGACATGAAATAGGCGCGGTGCTGAACGCCCTGGAAGTCAGACAAGGGCAGGGTTGTCCGCCGGGTACGCAGGCGCGACTTGAGCCGCAGGTCCACCTGGTCGCCTTCAAACCGCATCCGCAGGCGACGGCCGGTGAGCAGCCAGCCCGACACGATCGCCGGCAGGCCGAGCAACAGCAACACGACGCCTGCAAAATACTGCCAGTCGCCCGGCATGAGCCCCGCAAGTGACGGGATGAAGCCTATGATCAGAAGAACAATGCCCAGCCCGGTGAAGATGAGCCCGCGGATGAGGGTGCGCAGGACGCGCCTGTAGGACGGCCGCACGGTGACGGCGAAGGCCGGTCCGCCGAGCTTGCCCCGCGGCACGATCTCGCCGCGCGGTGTGAGCAGAGAAATGGGTATGAACGGCCGCGGCGGCGCTCGCCGGACCTCCTGCCTGCTTGTCGCGACCATGCCGTGTCCCCCAACCAGCAATTGCCTGCGGGGAAACTATGGCGCGCGGGCAGTCACGCCGCAAACCAACCTATTGCGACGGCGGAATGACAGGCGGTGTGCTTGGGAAGCCAGGATGGCTTTACGCCGCCGTGCCGCCGACGGTGAGTTTTTCCAGATGCAGGGTCGGCTGGCCGACGCCCACGGGCACGCCCTGGCCACCCTTGCCGCAGGTGCCGATGCCGGTGTCGAGCTTCATGTCATTGCCGATTGCCTTGACGCGGGTAAGCGCGTCCGGGCCGTTGCCGATCAGCGTTGCGCCCTTGATCGGCGCGGTCACCTTGCCGACCTCGATGAGATAGGCCTCGGTGCAGGAGAACACGAACTTGCCATTGGTGATGTCCACCTGCCCGCCGCCGAAATTGGTGGCGTAGATGCCTTTCTTGACGCCGGACAGAATTTCACCCGGCTCCTTGTCGCCCGCCAGCATGTAGGTATTGGTCATGCGCGGCATGGGCTGGTGGGCAAAGCTCTCGCGGCGCCCATTGCCCGTCGCGGCCACACCCATCAGGCGCGCATTCAGCCGGTCCTGCATGAAGCCTTTGAGGATGCCGTCCTCAATCAGCACCGTGCGCGAGGTCGGCGTGCCTTCATCGTCCACGGTCAGCGAGCCGCGCCGGTCGGTCAGCGTGCCGTCATCCACCACGGTGACACCGGGTGATGCCACCCGTTCGCCCAGAAGCCCCGCGAAGGCTGACTGCCCCTTGCGGTTGAAATCACCCTCAAGGCCGTGGCCGATCGCTTCATGCAGCAGGATGCCCGGCCAGCCCGGTCCCAGCACCACGTCCATTTCACCGGCAGGTGCAGGCACCGCCTCAAGATTGACCAGTGCCTGGCGCAGGGCTTCGTCCACGGCACCCTGCCAGCTTTCCTGGGTGATAAAGCGCGTATAGCTCTCGCGACCGCCGGTGCCGAAGGAGCCGGTCTCCTGCCGGTCGCCGTCCCCGGCCACCACGCTCACATTCATCCGCACGAGGGGCCGGATGTCGCGCACAAGCTGACCATCGGCCCGCAGGATCATCACTGCCTGCCACTCGCCGGACAGCGAGGCAGAGACCTGCCGCACCCGGCTGTCCTTGGCGCGGGCATAGGCGTCGATTTCCTGCAGCAGCTTCACCTTCTCCTCGAAGGTCGGCCCGCCCAGCGGATTGTCGTCGCCATAAAGATGCGCATTGGTGGGGACGGGGCCTGCCGCCATCTGGCCGGAATGCCCATGCTTGACGGCCTGAACCGCATCCGCTGCCCGCTTGAGGGCCGCTTCGGACAGGTCGGACGCATGCGCATAGCCCGTGGCCTCACCGGCCACACAGCGCAGGCCGAAGCCCTGACCCGTATCAAAGCTTGCCGTCTTCAGCCGACCGTCGTCGAAGGCCAGCGCTTCGGACTGGGTGTATTCGAGAAACAGCTCGCCATCATCCGCGCCCGACAGCGTGTCCGCCACGATCCGGGTCAGCCGGTCGGGGTCCAGCCCGGCGCGGGTGAAAAAGAGATCATCGGGCGTCGGCGTATCGGCCATGGGACGGTCTTTCGCGTTAGAAAAAGAAGTGCGGGCGTAACTGCGTGTCAGGTACGCCTGAGCCCTAGAGATAGGCTTAGTTGCCGCGTCTGTCACCGGGCCGGGTCTCATCCAGCAGCGCCTTGACGCCTGGCCCGCGCGGCCCCGGGTCATTGGCCACGAGTTCCTCGATCGGCACCAGCCGGCCCGGCATGCCGGACAGGTCACACGGCACATGCGCGGCCGAGACCCGGTACATCGGCCACTGGGTGACCCGCAGGGCTTTCAGATCGACCAGAAACACGCCATTGATTCGGCCAAACCAGTCATCCCATTGCTGGAAGGTCCAGTTTTCCCACCCCTTCGGCGGTGCGGCGGTGATGTCCGCCACAGATTGCGGATGTGCCGCGCAGAAGCCCACAGCCGAGCGGCCCGGATCGCGCGGGTCGAGATAGGGCGCGGCCATTTCGATGAGCGCAGGGGCTGAACCGCCGTCCTCGGCGATGTGCAGCCCGGCGGAAATCTTCCGCCCGTAATGGAAATGGATAAGCGCTTCGTCCCGCATGGCCGTCCTTCTCTTTGGTGGTGTCCGCAGCCCTCATGAGGCGGCGGACCCCGTAAGCCTATAGAAAAGCAAGATAGACCGCCAATTCCGGCAGGCGAGAGGGCAGGAGACAGGGCAGGACACGCGGCATCCGCTGCTCGGATGCCGTAGCGATAACAAATCACCAGACCCGTCGGTGCGGAGTGGCAGCGGAACTGTCAACTCCGCACAGCGCATTGATTTGGGTCAAAGTGTCGCAAAACTGAGGCGCCGGGTCGCCCCGGCCATTTGCCACGCTATACTTCCGCACTGAGGGACAGGGGAAGATTCGGCCTGGGCGTATGTGACGCAGCTTTTGTTTGCGTCATTGGCGCGACGTGCTAGTTGTCCGCCCCTGCACTGACCGGCACCCGTGCGACCAAGGGTGCCGACGCATCAAGAATTACGATCCGGGGATGCTGACCATGGCCGAGAGCCTGTCCAAGAATTTGCCAAAGATTTGCATGGCGCTTGCCTTCCTGGCGGCGATGTTTGTCGCCAGCGCGGCGGGTGCCGCCCAGCCGGAACCCTGGCAGATGGGCTTCCAGCCCGCTTCCTCCCCGGTGATGGAAGACATCAACGAGTTCCACAACATGCTGCTGGTGATCATCACCACCATCACGCTGCTGGTTCTGGCGCTGCTGCTCTACTGCATGATCCGCTTCAACGCGCGGTCGAACCCGGTGCCCTCCAAGACCTCTCACAACACGCTGATCGAGGTCATCTGGACGGTGGCGCCGGTGCTGATCCTCGTGGTCATCGCCATCCCGTCCTTCCGCCTTCTCTATTTCCAGGCAGACCTCCCGGAAACCGAGTTGACGATCAAGGCCACCGGTTACCAGTGGTACTGGGGCTACTCCTACCCGGATCACGGCGATTTCGAGTTCTTTGCCAACATGGTGGAAGATGCTGACCTGAAGCCGGGCCAGCCGCGCCTTCTGGCCACCGATACCCAGGTCGTGGTGCCGGTCGACACCAATGTGCGCCTGATCGTGACGGCCGCCGACGTGATCCACAACTGGGCGATGCCGGCCTTCGGCGTGAAGATGGACGGCGTCCCGGGCCGCCTGAACGAGACCTGGTTCCGCGCCAGTGAGACCGGCATTTATTACGGCCAGTGCTCCGAGCTGTGCGGCATCCGCCATGCTTTCATGCCCATCGAGGTGCATGTGCTGGAGCAGGAAGACTTCGACGCCTGGGTGCAGAGCGCCCAGGACGAGTACGCTCTCAACGGCGAGGTTCCCCCGTCGCCGCTGGCACAGCAGACGCAACTGGCCGACGCGCGGAACTAGGGCGCGCGTGAGCCGAACCGACACCAGATAAAGACAAGCTCTCTTAGAGGACGAAACCGATGGCGAGCGACGCAACTCACACCAGCGCCCACGGGGACCACGAGGATCACCCCACCGGTTGGCGGCGGTATGCCTATTCCACCAACCACAAGGACATCGGCACGATGTACCTGATCTTCGCCATTATCTCTGGCGTGATCGGTGGCCTGATGTCCGTGGCCATCCGTGCGGAACTGCAGTTCCCCGGTGACGGCTTCCTGGGTGGCGACTACCACTTCTACAACGTGCTGGTGACGGCCCACGGCCTCATCATGATCTTCTTCATGGTGATGCCCGCCATGATCGGCGGCTTCGGCAACTGGTTCGTGCCGCTGATGATCGGCGCGCCGGACATGGCCTTCCCGCGTATGAACAACATCTCGTTTTGGCTCCTGCCGGCAGCCCTTGGTCTGCTCGTGCTGTCGCTGTTCGTGCCCGGCCCGGGCGGCGGCAACGGTGTGGGCGGTGGCTGGACGATCTATCCGCCGCTGTCGACCTCCGGCCAGCCTGGCCCGGCCATGGATTTCGCCATCCTTGCCCTTCACGTGGCGGGTGCGTCCTCCATCCTTGGTGCGATCAACTTCATCACCACGATCTTCAACATGCGCGCGCCGGGCATGACCCTGCACAAGATGCCGCTCTTCGTGTGGTCCGTGCTCATCACCGCGTTCCTGCTGCTGCTGTCGCTGCCGGTTCTGGCTGGTGCCATCACCATGCTGCTGACCGACCGTAACTTTGGCACGACCTTCTTCGATCCCGCAGGTGGCGGTGACCCGATCCTGTTCCAGCACCTGTTCTGGTTCTTCGGCCACCCCGAGGTGTACATCCTCATCCTGCCGGGCTTCGGTATGATCTCCCACATCATCTCCACCTTCTCCAAGAAGCCGGTCTTCGGCTATCTCGGCATGGCCTACGCCATGGTGGCGATTGGCGGCGTCGGCTTCATCGTGTGGGCGCACCACATGTATACCGTCGGCCTTGATGTGGACACGCAGGCCTACTTCGTGTTCGCCACGATGGTGATCGCGGTGCCGACCGGCGTGAAGATCTTCTCCTGGATCGCCACGATGTGGGGCGGCTCCATCGAGTTCAAGACGCCCATGCTGTGGGCCATCGGCTTCATCTTCCTGTTCACCGTCGGCGGTGTGACGGGCGTGGTGCTGGCCAATGCCGGCGTCGACCGCTCCCTGCACGACACCTATTACGTGGTGGCGCACTTCCACTACGTGCTGTCGCTGGGTGCTGTCTTCGCCATCTTCGCCGGCTGGTACTACTGGTTCGGCAAGATGTTCGGTGTTCAGTACTCCGAGTTCTGGGGCAAGCTGCACTTCTGGGTGACGTTCATCGGCGTGAACCTCATCTTCTTCCCGCAGCACTTCCTCGGCCTTGCGGGCATGCCGCGCCGCTACGTGGACTATCCGGACGCCTATGCCGGCTGGAACTACATCTCTTCGATCGGTTCCTACATCTCGGCCTTCGCTGTCCTGATCTTCCTCTACGGCGTTCTGGAAGCCTTCATGCGCAAGCGCCCGGTTGGCGACAATTACTGGGGTGAGGGTGCGACGACCCTCGAATGGACCCTGTCCTCGCCGCCCCCGTTCCACCAGTTCTCCACGCTGCCGCGTATCAAGTAGGCAGCCCGAGACAACGCTAGGGATGACACGCTAGAGATGAGCGACATCACGGTTTCATCCGCAGGCGGAGGCCCCGACCGGGCCTCCGTTTCTGCTTCCCGCCCGGACATGGCGGGATATCTGGATGCCGACATCGCGGATTATTTCGCGCTGCTGAAACCGCGCGTGATGTCGCTTGTCGTCTTCACCGGCCTGGTGGGCATGCTCATCGCGCCCGGTGATATCCACCCGCTCACCGCCATCACCGCCCTGCTCTGCATTGCGGTGGGGGCGGGCGCATCGGGCGCTCTCAACATGTGGTGGGACGCTGATATCGATGCCGTGATGGACCGGACTGCCAAGCGGCCGATCCCCAAGGGGATCGTCTCGGCGCAATCCGCGGCCGCTTTCGGGGCCACGCTGTCCGCGGCCTCCGTGTTCGTGATGGCGGCACTGGTGGACTATCTCGCCGCCGGCCTGCTGGCCTTCACCATCTTCTTTTATGTCGTCGTCTATACGATGTGGCTGAAGCGCGCGACGCCGCAGAACATCGTCATCGGCGGTCTCTCCGGTGCCTTGCCGCCGGCCATCGGCTGGGCTGCCGTTACCGGCGGTCTTGCGGTTGAGCCGCTGGTGCTCGTCGCCATCATCTTTATGTGGACACCGCCGCATTTCTGGGCGCTGGCGCTTGTGCGCAACGATGATTACAGCCGCGCCGGTGTGCCGATGATGCCGGTTGTCGCCGGCGGTGATTCCACGCGCACGCAGATCCTTGTCTATTCGCTGGCGCTTGTGCCGCTCGGGGTTTCGCCGCTGCTGCTCGGCTTCGGCGGTCCCCTTTTCGCGCTGATGTCCGTGGGCCTCGGAGCAGGCTTCCTGTGGCTGGCCGTCCAGGTGTGGCGCAAGCGTGAGGGCGATGAGGCCCGCTCTGCAGCCATGCGCCTGTTCGGCTTCTCCATCTTCTATCTTTTTGCGCTTTTCGCCTCGCTTTTGATCGAGCGCATGGCGGGTCTCGCGCCTGTTGCTGCATGGGTCTAGGATCACGCGAAGTATGAGTGACGAGCACCAGACAGAGCTGAATGCGGTGACCCTGACGCCGGAGCAGAAAAAGAAACTGCGCCGCCGCAACATCGCCGTGGCCATTTCACTGTTTGTCCTGGTGGGACTTTTCTTCGCAATGACACTCGTGCGGCTCGGCGGTAACGTCGCAGACCGGACCTATTAGCGAAGGCCTTGAGACATGACCGCATCAACCATGAACTCCCCCGTCCAGAAGCGCGAAAAGCAGATCGTGCTCGCCTGCGCCCTCATTGTGGGCGGCATGGTGGGCATGGCCTATGCGGCGGTGCCCCTTTACGACCTGTTCTGCCGGGTCACCGGCTATGGCGGCACGACGCAGGCATCGGCTGAGTTTTCCGACGTGATTCTCGACCGCGTGGTGACGGTACGCTTTGACGCCAACACCAACCGGGCGCTGAACTGGCAGTTCAAGCCGCAGCAGGTGTCCACCGACATCAATGTGGGCGCTGACGGCCTGGCCTTCTATTCGGCCGAGAACCTGTCCGATCGCCCCATCGTCGGCACCGCGACCTACAATGTCACGCCGCAGAAGGCCGGCGTCTATTTCGCCAAGGTGGATTGCTTCTGCTTTACCGAGCAGCTGCTGATGCCGGGCGAGAAGATCGACATGCCCGTTTCCTTCTTCGTTGATCCGGCCATCGCCGATGATCCGCAGATGGATGACGTCACCACCATCACGCTTTCCTATACGTTCTATGAGAAAGCGAACCCAACCATCAGCATTCCCGAAACGGCCTCGGTCACCCAGGCTGCAGCCGCCAACGGAAGCTGATATAGCTAACGACAAGCATGGGGCGGCGCGCTATAAGCGCACCGCTTCAATGCATTGAAAAAGAGAAGAGACCCGGGGGCATTCATGGCCGACGCACACGCCAAGAATCACGATTATCATCTGGTTGACCCGAGCCCGTGGCCGTTCGTCGGCTCCGTGAGCGCTTTTGTCATGATGCTGGGCGCCGTTGTGGCCATGAAGCCGGGCACCTTCGGCATGGAAGGCTCCTGGCTGTTCTTCATTGGCCTCGCCATGACCCTGTACACCATGCTCGGCTGGTGGCGTGACGTCGTGAAGGAAGCCGAACACCAGGGCCATCACACCCCGGTCGTGCAGCTGCATCACCGCTACGGCATGGTGCTGTTCATCGCCTCTGAGGTCATGTTCTTCGTGGCCTGGTTCTGGGCCTATTTCGACGCCAGCCTGTTCACCGGTGAAGTGGCTCAGTATGCCCGCGTTGAAGCCACCGGCGGCGTGTGGCCTCCGGTCGGCATCGAGACCTTTGACCCGTTCCACCTGCCGCTGATGAACACCCTTATCCTGCTGACCTCCGGCACCACCGTGACCTGGGCCCACCACGCCCTGCAGCAGGGTGACCGCAACGGTCTCAAGTGGGGCCTGATCCTCACTGTGGCGCTTGGCGTGCTGTTCTCGCTCCTGCAGGCCTACGAATACAGCCACGCGGCCTTCGGCTTCTCCGGCAACATCTACGGCGCCACCTTCTACATGGCCACCGGCTTCCACGGCTTCCACGTGATTGTGGGCACCATCTTCCTCGCCGTGTGCCTGCTGCGCGCCTATGCAGGCCACTTCACGGCGCAGCATCATTTCGGCTTTGAAGCCGCTGCCTGGTACTGGCACTTCGTGGACGTGGTGTGGCTGTTCCTGTTCGCCGCCATCTATGTGTGGGGCGCGGGCACACCGGCAGCCCACTAAGCCATCCACGCCGGGGGACACCTTGGCTGAGTTTGAACGTGATGACAGCGCTCCCGTGGTTTCGCCCTTCGTGGCGGGGCTGCGGGGGCGCTGTCCGCGTTGCGGGCAGGGAAAGCTGTTCGACGGCTTCCTCACCGTGGCGCCCGAATGCCCCGCCTGCCATCTCGATTACACCAAGGTCGATGCAGGGGACGGGCCGGCGGTCTTCATCATCCTGATCGCGGGCTTCCTGATTGTCGGCCTGGCTCTGTTCGTCGAGCTGACCTATCAGCCGCCCTATTGGCTGCATGCGCTGATTTTCCTGCCGCTGGGCATCGGTGTGCCTGTCGGTCTGCTGCGCCCCTTCAAGGGCGTGTTGATCGCGCTTCAATTCCACAACCGCGCCCGCGAGGGCCGCCAGCATCCGACGACCGAAGGCTGAGCCCATGACCTTCCGCCCCATGCTGTGGCCGACCCTGCTGGGCGCCGTGGCCCTTGTCATTCTCATCGGCCTCGGCAACTGGCAGATGGACCGTCTTGCCTGGAAGGAAGGCCTGCTGGCCCGCATAGAGGCGGGCCTTGCGGCCGACCCCCAACCCCTGCCGCCGCGTGACGCCTGGGCAAACCTTGATCAGGAGGCCTTCACCTACACTCCCGTCACCGTGACCGGCACGTTCGACCATGCGCGCGAGGTGCATGCCTACATCACTTCCATAGACGGGGAGGCGGGCTATCACGTCATCACCCCTCTGGCCCTTGAGGGTGGCGGCCACGTGCTTGTGGACAGGGGGTTCGTGCCGGTGAGCCGCAAGGCGGCCGCCACCCGCACCGAAGGGCAGATCGAAGGGCCGGTGGCTTTCACCGGCATCGCCATCACGCCGGAAGACGCCAATGCCTTCACGCCGGAACCCGACCTTGACGGCAATGTCTGGTATCACCGCCCGGTGGACCGCATCGCGCAGGAGCTCGGCATTGCCCCGGTCTTTCCCCTGATGATTGATGCAGGCCCGGCACCCGTGCCTGGCGGCTATCCGGTTGGGGGACAGACCCGGCTGGCCCTGAAGAACCCGCATCTGGGCTATGCCTTCACCTGGTACGGCCTTGCGGCCACGCTGGTCGGCGTCTGGCTGGCCTTTCACATCGCCCGCGGGCGCATCGGCCTGAAATAGGCCGGATCACCGGGCGCTTGCCCCGGCCCTTGCCCCGGCAAAGCCTCGCGGCCTATGGTGCGCCGCTTCATGCCCGGGGGCACGACTTCACGCCCCCTGGTGCATCAGGAAAACTCCAGCAAGCCTGGCAACACGACATGCGTTACGTATCAACCCGCGGCGACGCCCCGGTTCTCGATTTTGAAGACGTGCTCCTCTCGGGCCTCGCCCGTGATGGCGGCCTCTACGTGCCCGAGACCTGGCCAACCTTCAGCGCCGCGGATTTCGCTGAGATGGCCGGGCGTCCGTACACGGACGTGGCCACGCGCGTTGTCCGGCCCTTTGCCCCGTCTATCCCAGAAGACGATATCGCCAGCATGGTTGAAGCTGCCTATGGCACCTTCGCCCATCCGGCTGTTGCGCCGCTGGCGCAGCTAGACGCAAACGAGTTCCTGCTTGAGCTGTTCCACGGGCCGACCCTGGCCTTCAAGGATTTGGCGATGCAGCTGCTCGGCCAGCTCTTCTCCCATGTGCTCACCAAGCGCGGCGAGCAGGTGACCATTGTCGCGGCAACGTCCGGTGATACGGGCGGGGCTGCCATCGAGGCCTTTGCCGGGCTTGACGCAGTGAATGTGGTGGTGCTGCACCCGAAAGGCCGGGTGTCGGACGTCCAGCGCCGGCAGATGACGACGGTGAAGGCTGCCAACGTCCACAACATCGCGCTCGACGGCAATTTCGATGATTGCCAGGCGCTGGTGAAGGCGATGTTCAACGATCTGGCGTTCCGCGACCGGGTGAAGCTGGCCGCGGTCAACTCCATCAACTGGAGCCGCATCCTCGCGCAGGTGGTCTACTACGTCACCGCAGCCACCACGCTGGGCGCACCGCACCGCCCCGTGTCTTTCTCAGTGCCCACCGGCAATTTCGGCGATATCTTTGCAGGCTACGTCGCCAAGCGCATGGGCCTGCCCATCGACCGGCTGGTGATCGCCACCAACATCAACGACATTCTCGACCGTACCCTGAAGACCGGGGCCTACACCGTGGAGGGCGTGACGCCCACCGACGCGCCGTCCATGGACATTCAGGTCTCGAGCAATTTCGAACGCCTGCTGTTCGAGGTCTATGGCCGGGACGCTGCCCGCGTGCGCGCCGCCATGAACGGCCTCAAGCAATCCGGCAGTTTCACCGTCGAGGCAGACGGGCTTGCCGCCATGCGCGAGGAGTTCGGGTCCGCGCGCGTCAGCAATGACGCCATGCACGCCACCATGAAGCAGGTGCATGAGACGCTCGGCATGCTGATCGATCCGCATACGGCGGTTGGCCTGGCTGCTGCGCGCGACGTGCTGGTATCGACAGGCGCCCCGATGGTGACGCTGTCAACCGCCCATCCCGCCAAATTCCCCGCTGCCGTTGAAGCCGCCACCGGCCTCCACCCGGCCCTGCCGCCGCACCTCGATGATCTCTTCGACCGCGAAGAGCGGATGACCGCGCTGCCGAACGACCTCGCCGCCGTCCAGGCCTTCGTCGAGGAAAAGACGCGCGCTTCATGACGGTCAGGGTCTCCCGCCTCGATAACGGCCTGACGGTCGTCACCGATCCCATGCCCAACATCATGACGGCAGCCGTGGCGCTGACCGTCAATGCGGGCGCGCGCCATGAGACACAGGCCCAGCACGGCATCGCCCACATGCTGGAGCACATGGCCTTCAAGGGCACGGCAACGCGCTCGGCGGCCGAGATCGTCGGCGCGATCGAACGCGTCGGCGGGTCGCTCAATGCGGCCACCAGCCACGAGAACACGGTCTATGCGGCCCGCATACTGGCCGAGGATGTGCCGCTCGCGGTAACCCTCATTGGCGACATCATCGAGAACTCCCGGCTGGAACCCGAAGAGCTGGCGCGCGAGCAGGGCGTGGTCCTGTCGGAAATCGGCGAAGCGGAAGACACGCCGGATGATCTCGTCTTCGAGATGATGTCCGAAACAGCTTTCCCGGATCAGCCCCTTGGCCGTCCGATCCTCGGCACGCGTGACAGTGTGCGTGCCATGACGGTGGACAGCATTCGCGGATATCTGTCGGGCCATTACCGGCCCGGCTCCATGATCCTGAGCGCGGCCGGGGCCGTTGATCACGACAGTTTCTGCGCCATGGCGGCAGATGCCTTCCGCATGAGCGATGGCCGCGAGGCCAGCAGCTTCGCGCCCGCCCGTTATCAGGGCGGCATCACGACCCGCGCCCGCGACCTCGACCAGACCCACCTGGTGCTGGGCTTCGAGGGGGCACCCACCGGCAGCGACGGGTTCTTCACAGCGGACATCGCCTCCACCATTCTCGGCGGCGGCATGTCTTCGCGGCTGTTCCAGGAAGCCCGCGAGCGGCGCGGCCTGTGCTACTCGATCTATGCCTACAGCTGGGGCTTTGCCGAGACGGGCCTGTTCGGCGTCTATGCGGGCACGGCGCCGGAAGACGTTGCCGATCTGTCGGACGTGATCCGCCACGAGATCTGTGCCATGGCGCAGGGCGTGACCGAGGACGAAATTGCGTCGGCCTGTGCCCAGTCAAAGGCGGGGCTGTTGATGAGCCTCGAGAACTGTGCCTCGCGCGCTGAACAGATTGCCCGGCATCTTGTGGTGTTTGGTGAGGTGTTGCCCGCCGAAGTACTGGTGGCCCGTCTTGAAGCGGTCACCGCAGAAGATGTGAGCGCCTTCATGCAGCGCGTGGCGGCGGAGGCGGAGGCCACGGTGTCAATCGTGGGGCCGGGGGATCCGGCGGCCTCCGCGCAGCGCATCGCCGCCGCCTACGGTTCGGGCTGACCGGAAGAGAAGCGCAGGCTCGCGCCCTGCTTGCCAGCTCCGTCCCCGGCGCGGCAAAATCCGGACACAAGCTGCCGCATCCGCAGGCAGCCGACGATCAGGACGCTGGGAGGCGTATGCATGGCCCTGCTGAGGCACCGGAGCGCCGGTGATGATGCCTATGCCCTGGAAGGAGACGGCGTCACCCTGCGCCTGCCGCGCCAGGGGGACTATGCGGAGTGGGCGGAGCTGCGGGCCCGCAGCCGTGCTTTCCTCACGCCCTGGGAGCCGACATGGCCTGCCGATGATCTGACCCGCACGGCCTTCCGCCGCCGCCTTCGCCGCTATGGCCGTGACGTGCGGGACGATGCGGCCTATCCCTTCTTCGTGTTTTCCTCGCGTACCGGGCGGCTCGTTGGCGGCTGTACCCTGTCCAACATCCGCCGCGGCGTCGCGCAGACCTGTTCGCTCGGCTACTGGGTGGGGGACCCCTACAAGCAGCAGGGATTTACCGGTGCGGCCGTGCGCACCCTCATTCCCTTTGTCTTCAATCAGCTGAAGCTGCACCGGCTTGAGGCCGCCTGCCTGCCCAGCAATGAGCCTTCGGCGCGGCTGCTGCTGGCCTGCGGGTTCACCCGCGAAGGCTATGCCCGCAATTACCTCCGCATCGACGGGGCCTGGCGGGACCATCTGCTCTTCGCGATCCTCTCCACCGATCCGCGTCCGTAAGGCGCGTGCGGGGGGCGCATCTGCTTGTCAGACGCAGGACCGGGACGCTACCAAGGACATGGGTGTTTCGGCCCCGCAGCCTTTTGATTCGCATCCTGAAAATGCGTGTCCCGAGGGGTGTGAGCGGGCGGACTGGACGGCACCCGAAATGGAACCAGAGCCGGGCGACAGGAAAGGGCAGCCTCATCCGCATTTTCGACCAGTTGCCGTTTTTGCGCTCCCCTAGCCATGCCCGGGTCCGGGCCTGGCCGCGCGCCTCACGCCCGGTTGCAGCCCCTGTTGCGGTCCTTGTCGCATCCCTTGTTGTCTGCATCGGAGTGCTAGCGGCACCTGTGCCCCTGCAGGCTCAGGAGAGCCGCCCGGCGGTGCCTGCCGCGTCTCCCGCCGAAGAGGGTGACATCTTCGATGCCCGGCCCGGCACCACCGCCGGTGATGAAGACGAAGGGGAAGGTAAGACCGCCGTTGAGCAGGAGATGCCTGAGGCGGATTTTTCCGGCATGCCCGCCGAAGGTCTGCCCGGCCCGCACACCATCCCGGTTGTGGTGGTTGATCCCGCGCAGCCTGAGGTGGACCTCACCTCCGTGATCGTGCGCCTGCCGGCGGACCGTGAAGCCGTGCTGCCCGGCCCGGTGCCGCTGGTGATGCTGGACACCGAAGCGGATTTCGCCCGCGTGTGGCTTGTCTTCGCCCTGCAGAACCCGCTGGAGCAGCCGCAGCAACGTATCCTGTCCATCGACCGTTCAGCCCTGTGGGCATCCGGCATTGCCCCGGTGCGCAGCGCCCTGTCGGAGCTTGGCGGCTGGCGCATCACGCCTGCCGACCATCCCTTGCCGCAGCCGGTGCCCGGAGCCTCGGCACGCAGCGGCGATACGCGGGCGCTGCTGACCCTGCCGCCGCGCACCACCACCACCTTCGCCATCCCCTTCGGGGCTTCCGCACCCACGCCGGTGACCCTGTGGCAGCCGGAAGCCCTGACGGCAGCGGAAGCGGGCCGTGCCTCTTTCGCTGGGCTCGTGGTCGGCGCGCTGGCGATTGCTTTTGCCTTCTTCGCAGCCCAATGGGCCCAGCACCTGGCGCATCATCTGCGCGGGCCCGCCGGCCCCTCCGGCACCATGCCCCACGGCACCGTCTGGCAGGCCACCCTGCTGACCGGCGGCGCGCTGGCCTATGAGCTGGCCGCGCAGGGTTATCTGGCGGGCACCTTCGGCTGGAGTGCCGCCTGGGATGCGCGCATGACCGCCGTGATGCTGGCCATGGCAACAGGCGCTGCGGCCCATGTGCTGGCGACCGAGCGTATCCGCGCCCTGTCGCCGGACCGGGAGCAGCTTGCCCGGCTCACCGGGTGGGGCGTGCTGCCCGCAGCGCTGCTGGTGCTGGTGCTGCCGTCCATCGGCATTCCCTTCATCCGCCTCATCGCCTTTGCCGTGGCGCTGGGCGGCGTGGCGGCGCTGACCGCCGGCCGCAATGCAGAGGAAAGCCTGATGCCGCGCATGACCCCGGCAGCAGGCGAGTTGCGCGCCGGTTGGGCACTTATTGCACTCGCCGCCATCCTCGCTGCCTTTGCGACCCAGGGCCTGATGCCCCGATCGCCCGCTGTCGAGATGATCATCCACGCGCTTGCGGTGCTCGGCATTCTCATCGCCGCCTACGCGCTGGCAGGACCGTCCACCCTCAACGCGGCGCGCCTTGCCGCCCGCAAGACCATGGCCACGGCCTCCAGGATGGTCACCGGCGGAGCAGGGGACCATGCCGGCCCGGCAGGGCAGGCGACCTCTCCCCATGCCGCCACGCACATGGAAACACCGGAACTCAAGCTGCCTGACGCGGATGCCATTCGCGCCGAGCAGCGCAGCGCGCTGGCCCTGGCCGGGGCGGGCGAAGCCGTGTGGGACCTCGATGTGGACACCGGCATGCTCTATGTGGACCCGTCGCTGGAAGCACATCTGGGCCTCGTGCCCGGCAGCCTCGGCGGCCGCTTCGAGACCTGGATGGCCCGCGTCCATCGCGATGACCGGCGGCATGTGTCGCAGGTGTTGGACGAGCATGTGGAACTGGGCAACGCCAATTTCAGCCTCGAGATGCGGCTGGAGCATGCCGAACCGGTGCAGGGCAGCCGCTGGTTGGAACTTCGCGCCACCTGCTTTGCCGGCGAGGACGGGTTTGCCCGCCGCGTTGTCGGCACCATCGCCGACATCACCGAACGCCACGAGGCGCAGGCGGGCCTTGTGCGCGAAACGCTGCATGATCCGCTCACGGGTCTCGCCAACCGGCCGCTCTTCGTGGACCGCCTGCACCGCGCCTGCCTGCGCGCCCAGAACACCCATGAGCGCATCGCCCTGGTACTGGCTGATATCGACCGCTTCAAGCAGGTGAATGAGAGCCTCGGCCATGACACGGCCGACACGCTGCTGCAGGCACTGGCCCAGCGCCTGCGCGCGCTTATCGCGCCGGAAGACACATTGGCCCGCATTGATGGCGATACCTTTGCCATGCTGGTGGCCGGCTGGACCGACGAGACCGGCCCCGCCGACATTGCCCGGCTGGTGCAGGAGGCAATCTCGCAGCCGCTTGAGGTTGGCGGGCGCGAAATCTTCCCCACGGCAAGCGTCGGCTTCACCATCCGCGAACCGCACCACGAGCGGGGGGAGACCCTGCTGGGAGAAGCTGACCTGGCCTTGCGTCTTGCCAAGCGGCAGGGGGATACGGTGCTGCAGTTCAGCCCCGACATGCGTCCGGCGGATGACGAGATTGAAACGGAAAGCAGCCTTCGCCGGGCGCTTGAGCGCGGCGAAATTCTGCTGGCCTACCAGCCCATCGTGGACCTGGCATCCGGGCGCCTTGCGGGGTTTGAGGCGCTGGTGCGCTGGCGGCACCCGTCGCGCGGCCTCATCTCGCCGGACGAATTCGTGCCGGTGGCGGAGCGCTCGGGCCTGATCAACCAGATCGGCAGCCATGTACTTGAGCTGGCCGCAGGCGACCTCGCCACCTGGCAGGCGGACTTCCCGCAGCAGCCGCCGCTGTTCGTCAGCGTCAATGTTTCAAGCCGCCAGCTGCTCGATGATCTGCCTGCCCGGATCGAGGACCTTCTGGCGCGCAGTAAGATCGCGTCCGGCAGCCTGCGGCTGGAAATCACCGAGTCGCTGGTGATGAACAATCCGGACATGGCGGCGCGTGTGCTGGAGGAGATCAAGGGCTTCGGCGTGAAGCTGGCGCTGGATGATTTCGGCACGGGCTACGCGTCCCTCAGCTATCTGCAACGCTTCCCCTTTGATGTGGTGAAGATCGACAAGAGCTTCGTGCAGGCGATGGCGCGGACTGATGAGCCAGATGCCATTGTGCAGTCGGTCCTTAACCTGGCCGACGGCCTGCACCTTTCCGTGGTGGCAGAAGGGGTGGAGGACGAAGAAGTGCGCGATCGGCTCGAGCAGCTCGGCTGCACTTATGGCCAGGGCTTCCTGTTCGGCCAGCCGATGGAAGCCGGCGACACGCATGACCTCATCGCCCGTCAACAGGACTGACGGCGCAAAGAACGAGTCCCGCGTGCCGGAATGAAGGTCAGGCGTGGCCGGCGTCCGCCGACAGCAGCAGCGGATCAACACCCATATGAGCGAGCGCGGCGGCCCATTTGTCATCCGTCTCCGCCTTGAAGACGAGCTCCGGTGCGGCGTCGCTCACAAGCCAGCCATTGGACTTGATTTCGGCCTCGAGCTGACCCGCAGACCAGCCGGCATATCCAAGCAGCAGCAGATAGCGGTCCGGCCCCGTGCCGTCGGCGATGGCGCGCAGGATGTCGGTGGTGGCGGTAAGCGCCACACCGTCGCCCACGGGCAGTGTGCTGGCGGTGCCGCCATAGTCCCGGCTATGCAACACGAAGCCGCGGCCGGTATCCACCGGGCCGCCCACATGCACCGGAACATCCACCGGCGACAGGCTCTGGGTCTGGATGTGTAGCTGGCTCAGGAGATCCGGGAAGGAAATGTGCGACGCCAGCTTGTTGACGATCAGCCCCATCGCCCCTTCATCGCTGTGCGAGCACATATAGACCACCGACTGCGCAAAGCGGCTGTCCTCCATGCCGGGCATGGCGATGAGGAAGCGCCCCTGCAGGGAGCCTGACAGCCCGAATGCGCCGGGCGCGGGGGAGAAGGGATCGGTTGATGCCATAACGCTGCGAGACTACCTCCTGTGCCGGACCCGGCCAAAGCCCGTTTCCCATTGGCGTTAACGATTGGCCCACGGGCCGGACGCCCGAGCACATCACCGGACCTGTGAAGCCAGTTCCTTCACGCAAGGGTGACCGTCCGGAAGCTTGGCGTTCAGCTTTAAGCGCTAATATGGCGTCATTATGCAGTTCCGTCGTTCAGCCATCTGCCCTGTCCGCTTTTTCACCGCGCGCGCCATCGCCACGCGCGCCGTCACCGCGTCGGTGCTCATGCTTGTCGCCCTGCTGACAGGGATGTCGGCAGGCGCGTCACCCTGCCATGCGGCAGACCGGTCCCTGACGAGCCGCCTGTTCGGCGAGCGCGCGCCGGAGGGTGCCAGCGCATGGGACAAGGCCATGACATCAAGCCTGCGGCTGGTCGCGGCCCGGACGGGCAGCACCCCGCTGCCCGGTGAGACGGCAATTGCCGCAGGCGTCGAGATCACGCTGGCACCCGGCTGGAAGACCTATTGGCGCAATCCCGGTGACAGCGGCATCGCGCCGGTCTTCGATTTCTCCCGCTCACGGAACGTCGCTGCTGTGGAGGTGGCCTATCCCATGCCGCAGCGGTTCGAGCTGCCGGGCGATATCAGCTTCGGCTATGAGGACCGGGTCGTGTTCCCCCTCAGCGTGACCCTGGCAGACCCGTCGCGGCCCGTAACCCTGACGGCCGATGTGGTCTATGGGGCCTGCGAGGAATTGTGCATTCCCGTCGAGGCCAGTGCTGAACTCGATTTGCCTGCCCGCTCCGGCGGTGCGACGGAATTCGCCGGCCTCATCGCCCGCTGGCAGGCCATGGTGCCCGCTGATCATGAGGCGCGGGTAGAAGCCGCCGACATCGTCACCCGCGACGGCCAGGACTGGCTGCATCTGCGCGTCAGCGCGTCAGCGCCGCTTGCTGCCCCGGTGCTGATTGCCGAACCAATGCCCGGCGATGACGGCGGCATGGGCACGCTCTATCTCGGGCCATTGGACATGACATATGAGGGCGACGCTGCGGAATTCATGCTGCCGGCAAAGCCCCTGCGCGATGCCCAGGGCCTCGCGCAGACCGGCGGCAGCTTCCGCGTCACCCTCGCGGACCTCGGCCCGATGCCGGACGGCGCGATGAAACCCGTCTGGGCCCAGCAATTCGAACTGCATCTGCCGCCGCGCGACGGGTCCGGCAGCCACTGACAGGGCCGGGGGGCATTTGCTCTGGCCTTGTCCCCCGCCTGTGGGCTTAAATGCCGCCGAACGTCACCGGCTCTGCCGGTGCACCAGGGAACAAGCCCGCCGCCAGCCGCGCCGGGCACATAGCCAGGATCAAAGGGAGCCCGAAATGGCCATCAGTGTTGGCGACCGCATCCCCGATGCAACCCTCACAATCATGACCGAGAACGGCCCGACGCCGGTCACCACAGGTGACCTGTTCAAGGGCAAGAAGGTGGTGATGTTCGCGCTGCCCGGTGCCTTCACACCGACCTGCTCAAACCAGCACCTGCCGGGATTCATTCAGCATGCGGATGATATCAAGGGTAAGGGCGTCGACGACATCATCTGTCTGTCGGTCAATGATGCGTTCGTGATGGATGCCTGGGGCAAGCAGCAGAGCGCCGGCGGCAAGGTCACCATGGTGGGTGACGGTAATGGCGATCTCACCAAGGCCATGGGCCTCGATTTCGACGGCTCCGGCTTCGGCATGGGCACCCGCTCGCAGCGCTATTCCATGCTGATCGACGATTGCGTGGTGAAGAGCCTCAACATGGAAAGCAATCCCGGCGAGGCCAAGGCCTCCGGCGCCGAAACCATGATGGGCCAGCTCTGAGCGGTAATTGCCCTCAGGCGACAGCAAGACCAAGCGCTCCTTCCCCGGCCGGGGAGGGAGCGTTTTGCTATCGGTAGGCTTCCAGGCCGCCGCGCGCCAGTTCATCGGCGCGCTCGTTCTGCGGGTGGCCGGCATGGCCCTTCACCCAGTGCCACTCAACCTTGTGGCGGCCGGCAGCCTCTTCGAGGCGCTGCCATAGATCGGCGTTCTTTACCGGCTTCTTGGCTGCGGTCTTCCAGCCGTTCTTCTTCCAGCCATGGATCCACTTGGTGATGCCGTCGCGCACATAGGTTGAGTCCGTGTGCAGATGAACCTCCACCGGGCGCTTCATCGCTTCCAGCGCCATGATGGCGGCCATCAGCTCCATGCGGTTGTTAGTGGTGCCGGGTTCGCCGCCGGAAATCTCTTTTTCATTGCCGCCGGAGATCAGAACCGCACCCCAGCCGCCGGGGCCGGGATTGCCCGAACATGCCCCGTCCGTATAGACGTCAACCCGCGTCATTACCCACCATATCCATAATCAGCAGCACTCACTGCGTGCTGATGAAACCGCAGCCGCTTGAGATATTCACGCGGGTCCTTCGGTTTCACCAGCGCATCCTGCGGGCCGTCGAGCCAGTCCACCAGGCGTGTCAGCAGGAAACGCATGGCCGCTCCGCGCGCCAGCAGGGGCAGCGCGTCAGCTTCTTCCGGCTCAAGCGCACGCACCTTGTTGTACCCGGCCAGCAGCGCCCGGCCCTTGGTGACGTTGAAACTGTCGTCGGCCTCAAAGCACCAGGCGTTGAGGCAGATGGCAATGTCATAGGCAAAGGCATCGGTGCAGGCGAAATAGAAATCGATCAGGCCGGACAGCTCCGCCCCGATGAAGAACACATTGTCCGGGAACAGATCCGCGTGGATCACCCCGGTCGGCAGGTCCTTCGGCCAGCTGCCGGCCAGAAGCTCAAGCTCGCGGGCAATAAGCGCAGCCAGCCCTTCCGCAACCGTGTCGGCCCGGTCCCCGGCCGTGGCTGCCAGGGGCGCCCAGCCGTCGACGGACAGGGCATTGGCCCGCGTCATGCCGAAATCCGCGCCCGCCTCATGCAGCCGCGCCAGCGCCATGCCCACCTGCTGGCAATGCTCCGCGCGGGGGCGTTTCACGTCCATGCCTTCAAGGAAGGTGACCAGCGCAGCCGGGCGTCCGGCCACGCGCTGCAGGACCGACCCGTCGCGCGCATGCACCGGCACCGGGCAGGAGAGCCCGCGCGCCGACAGATGCTCCATCAGCCCCAGGAAAAAGGGCAGATCATTTTCAGAGGTGCGCTTCTCATACAGTGTGAGAATGAACGGGGAGACGGTGGTGTGCAGCAGGAAGTTGGAGTTCTCCACCCCTTCCGCAATGCCCTTGGCAGACTGAAGCGTGCCGATGTCATAGCGCTCCACAAGCGCCGTCAGCTCTTCGTCCGAAATGTCCGTGTAAACCGCCATGCCGCTTGGTATCAGCCCCGCGCCCGGAATTCCAATGGGCTTTTCTGATTTTCCGCAGGCAGCGAGCAGGCCGTGGAAAGAGGCCTCAGGCGGTGAGGGCGCGCGGCAGCTTGAAGATCACGTCTTCTGAGGAGACGGTCACTTCCTCGACCGTCACCATGAAGCGGGCTTGCGCTTCGGCAATCACGTCCTGCACCAGCAGTTCCGGTGCGGACGCGCCTGCCGAGATGCCAAGGACGAAACGGCCGTCCTTGCTGGTGACGGCGCGGTCAAGCGCCTCCCAGTCCACCTCGTCGGCCTTCTGCACCAGCCGGGCTTCCGGGCAGCCCGCCTTTTGCGCCACTTCCACCAGCCGGACGGAATTGGATGAGTTGGGCGCACCCACCACCAGCATCATGTCGCAGGCCTCGGCAATTGCCTTGATGGCGGCCTGGCGGTTGGTGGTGGCGTAGCAGATGTCGTTCTTGTGCGGCCCGCGGATTGCCGGGAACCGGCGTGTCAGCGCGTTGACGATATCCAGCGTGTCGTCCAGCGACAGGGTGGTTTGCGTCACATAGGCGAGCTTCATCGGGTCCGGCGGCGAGACAGCATCGGCATCCTCGACCGTCTCCACCAGGGTGATGGCCCCTTCGGGCAGCTGGCCCAGCGTGCCCACCACTTCCGGGTGGCCCTTGTGGCCGATCATAAGGATGTGGCGGCCTTCGTCATGGTGACGGTTGGCCTCCACATGCACCTTGGAGACGAGCGGGCAGGTGGCATCCAGATAGAACATGCCCCGCGATTCGGCATCCGCCGGCACCGATTTGGGCACGCCGTGGGCGGAGAAGATGACCGGCCGCGTCTTGTCGGCGATTTCCTCGAGCTCTTCCACGAAGACCGCGCCCTTGGCCTCGAGCCCTTCCACCACATGGCGGTTATGCACAATCTCGTGGCGCACATAGACCGGCGCGCCATACTTCTCGATTGCCCGCTCCACCATAAGGATGGCGCGGTCCACGCCCGCACAGAAGCCGCGCGGTGCGGCAAGGCGGATCGAGAGAAGGGGCTTGTGGGTCACGTAACATTCTTTCCGTCGGGGCCGAGGGTGTCCGGGGCGGGGCGCGGCGGCCGCTGAAAGGCCGCGTCGGCCTTGGCCGCTGTGCCGGAGCCACCTTGCCGGGGGAAGGGCGCTTGGCTACTGTTCGCCTCCCGCCGCCCTCGGGGCCGTGTCGTCGCATCCTGTGCGACAGATAAGGCGTAAGTGCGGCTTCCCGCCTCCCAAGTCAAGGCGCCAAACGACGCATGGCCGACGGAAGAAACAACAATCAGATCATGGGCTTATCGATGACCACCACTTTCACACGCTCCTGGGGACAGGCAATGGCGGCAACGGGCCTCGCGCTGGTGCTGGCCGGCTGTGGCTGGTGGAGCGGCGAAAGCCGCGAGCAGGTGGTTAAGCGCGGCTGCCCCGGCGCAGGCATCCTGGCCGATGCCCGCATGAAGGTGGATTACCGCGGCAGCGGCGGGCGCGACATCACCGACGTGGCCTATCGCTGGGAGCTGCTCGATGTGGCAACCATCTGCGACTATGACGAGACGGTGGTGAGCGTCGACTATGCCTTGAGCATGTCCGTCGATCTCGGCCCCGCCGCCCGCAACAGCGTGGTGTCGACTCCGGTCTTCGTGGCACTGACCAAGGACGGCGAATCGGTGATGGACAAGACCTATTTCGATGCCGAGGTGGAATTCGCCCCCGGCCAGCGCTCGGTGGTCTACACGCGCACCTTCGAGAACATGGAAATTGAGGTGGGCGAGGAAAACGGCGCTGCCTACGAGATCATCATCGGCTTCCAGCTCACGCCCCACGAAGTGGAAGAAAACCGCCGCAGGGCACGCTATTAGGCCGACCAGCCGCGTTCCGGGCGCGTATTGCTGCGTTGCTGCATGGCAGCAATCCTGTGCCCGCGCGCCGGTGAGCTGCTATTGCGATTGACTCTGCTCAGACCCCACCTATCATCGCCGACGTCAGCCTAACCTGCGCGGGAGAGACTGACGGGCCGGTCGCAGCCCATGCCGTGACTGCCCGAAAGCGCCGAAGGAGCAACCGCCCCGGAAACTCTCAGGCACCGAGGACCGCGTGGGGATGACACTCTGGAAAGCAGGCCCGGGCTCTTGGTCCGGTCCTCACCGACGGAGTAAACCCGCCGCAGCCGCGATAAACCGCAGCGGGTGAATCTCTCAGGTCTTCGACAGAGGGGGCGTCATTCGCCCGGGAGACCTCCCGGACAGGATGGCCGCCAACCGATTCTGTTGAAAGACCCCACGTGGCTGACATTCATTCCGACGATCTCAAGACGACGCCGTTGCACGCCCTGCATATCGAACTGGGCGGCAAGATGGTGCCCTTCGCCGGCTATGACATGCCCGTGCAATACCCGCTGGGTGTGCTCGGCGAGCATCTGCACACCCGCGCAAAGGCCGGGCTGTTCGATGTCAGCCATATGGGACAGGCCTTCCTCATCGGCCCGGATCACGACACGACCGCCGGGGCGCTTGAAGCGCTGGTGCCCGGCGACATGCGCGGTCTCGGCCTCGGCCAGCAGCGCTACACGGTGTTGCTGACGGATGAAGGCGGCATCATCGACGACCTGATGGTCACGCGCTCCACCTCCGAGGACGATGATGGCCGGCTGATGCTGGTGGTGAATGCCGCGCGCAAGGATGTTGACTACGCGCATATCAAAAGCCGCCTGCCCGACGGTGTGCGGCTTGAAACGCGGGACGACCGCGCGCTTCTGGCCCTGCAGGGGCCAATGGCTGCCGACGTGCTGGCCCGCCACTGCCCGCAGGCCGCAGGGCTGAGCTTCATGGAAGCCGCCAGCGGCACGTTTGACGGCATTGATCTGCATCTCAGCCGCTCGGGCTATACGGGTGAGGACGGCTACGAGATTTCCGTCGCTGCCGACAAGGTAGAGGACGTGGCCCGCGCGCTGCTGGCCCACGAAGAGGTGGAACCCATCGGCCTCGGCGCGCGCGACAGCCTGCGGCTGGAAGCAGGCCTGTGCCTCTATGGCAGCGATATCGACGAAACCACATCTCCGGTGGAGGCGGCCATTGCGTGGGTCATACCCAAGCACCGCCGCGAAGCAGGAGATTTTCCGGGTGCGGAGCGTATCCTGAAGGAACTGGCAGACGGCCCGGCGCGCAAGCGTGTCGGTATCCTGCCCGAAGGCAAGGCACCGGCCCGCGCCCACACCGAAATTCATGCCGGCGGCACCGTGGTGGGTGAAATCACCTCAGGCGGTTTCGGCCCGACAGCCGATGGCCCGGTGGCCATGGGCTATGTGGCGGCCGGGCATGCCAAACCCGGCACCGATCTGGACCTCATGGTGCGCGGCAAGCCGCGCCCCGCCAAGGTGGCGAAGATGCCCTTCGCCCCGCACCGCTACGCAAAGTAACGCTTCACGTCTTTTCCAAGGGGATCTCATCCAATGGCTGAAACCAAATACACCAAGGACCACGAATGGGTGCGCATCGAAGGTGACACGGTCACCGTCGGCATCACCGATTATGCCCAGGAGCAGCTGGGCGACGTGGTCTATGTGGAACTGCCGGATGTGGGCAAGGCCGTGAAGGCGGGCGATGAGGCCGCCGTGGTCGAATCCGTGAAGGCGGCATCCGAAGTCTACGCGCCTGTGTCCGGCGAAGTCGTGGAAGTGAACGAAACGCTGGCGGACGCACCCGCCGGCGTAAACGAAGATGCCACCGGCGCAGGCTGGTTCGTGAAGCTGAAGCTGGCGGACGCCGGTGAGCTGGACGGCCTGATGTCCGAAGACGCCTACAAGACCTACCTGTCGGAGCTCGACTGATGCGTTATTTGCCGCTGACCGCGGATGACCGCCAGCAGATGCTGGGCGTCATCGGCGCCAAGTCCATTGATGATTTGTTCGTCGACGTGCCGGAAGCCGCGCGCATCGACCATGCCTTCGACCTGCCGCCCCACCAGGGCGAGCTGGAGGTCGAACGCGCGCTCTCCGCGATGGCGGCAAAGAATGTATCTGCGGGCACCGTGCCCTTCTTCGTGGGCGCGGGCGCCTATAAGCACCACGTGCCCGCGACCGTGGATCATCTGATCCAGCGGTCTGAGTTCCTGACCTCCTACACGCCGTATCAGCCGGAGATCAGCCAGGGCACGCTGCAATATCTGTTCGAGTTCCAGACCCAGGTTGCCCTGCTGACCGGCATGGAGGTGGCCAATGCCTCCATGTATGACGGCTCCACCGCCTGCTCCGAAGCCGTGCAGATGGCGCACCGCGTCACCCGCCGCACCAAGGCGGTGCTGTCCGGAAATCTGCATCCGCATTACCGGGCGGTGATCGAGACAAACTCGAGATTTGCCGGTGATGCCGTGGTGGCCCTTGAAGCCAACGTAACGGGCACCGAAGACCTTGCCGCACAGATCGACGGCGAGACATCCTGCGTTGTCGTTCAGTACCCGGATTTCTTCGGCAACATCCAGGACCTGTCGGCCATCGCCGCCGCTGCCCATGAGCAGGGCGCGCTGCTGATCGTCGCGATCCCGGAGATCGTCTCCATGGGCGCGCTCAGGGCACCGGGCGAGATGGGCGCGGACATCGTGGTGGCCGAAGGCCAGTCCATCGGCAACCCGCTTAATTTCGGCGGCCCCTATGTGGGCCTGTTCGCCACGCGGCAGAAATATGTGCGCCAGATGCCTGGCCGCCTCGCCGGTGAAACGGTGGATGTGGATGGCCGCCGCGGCTACGTGCTGACGCTCTCCACCCGCGAGCAGCATATCCGCCGCGAGAAGGCGACGAGCAACATCTGCACCAATTCGGGCCTGTGCTGCCTGGCCTTCACCATCCACCTGTCGCTGCTGGGCGAGCAGGGCTTTACGCGGCTGGCCGCGCTCAACCACGAAAGCGCCTGCAAGCTGGCAGGCGACCTGGAGCAGGTGGCAGGCGTCGATGTGCTGACGCAGGCCTTCTTCAACGAGTTCACCATCCGCACGCCCAAGCCCGCCGTCGAGGTCATCGACGCGCTGGCGGAAAAGGGTGTGCTGGGCGGGGTGCCTGCCTCGCGCCTGATGCCGGGCAATGAGGCCGTCCGTGACCTGATTATCGTCGCGGCCACGGAGGTGAACACGGACGCAGACCGCGCTGCCTACAAGGCTGCGCTGGCGGAGGTGCTGTCATGAGCAACAAGCAGACCCATACCGGCCATCGCGGCCTCGTCTATGAAGAAGCACTGATCTTCGAGCGCGGCCGGGACGGCGCTTGCGGCGTTGACCTGCCGGAGCCCGAAGGCGTGACCCCGCGCCTCAACGGCATGGCGCGCAAGGGCGCAATCGGCCTGCCGGGCCTGTCAGAGCCGGAAGTGATGCGCCATTTCGTGCGCCTGTCACAGAAGAACTATTCGATCGATGCGGGCTTCTACCCGCTCGGCTCCTGCACCATGAAGCACAATCCGCGCCTCAACGAGAAGATGGCGCGCCTGCCGGGCTTTGCCGATGTGCATCCCCTGCAGCCGCAATCCACCGTGCCCGGCGCGCTGGAACTGATGAGCGAACTCGGCCGCTGGCTGATGGAACTGACCGGAATGCCCGCTGTCGCCATGTCGCCCAAGGCGGGCGCCCATGGCGAGCTGTGTGGTCTGATGGCAATCCGTGCCGCCCTTGAGGCGCGCGGTGAGGCCGACACCCGCACCCGCGTGCTGGTGCCCGAAAGCGCCCACGGAACCAACCCGGCAACGGCTGCGGCCTGTGGCTTTTCGGTGGACGCCATTCCGGCAACGGAAGATGGCCGCGTGGACCTGGCCGCCTTCGAGGCCAAGCTGGGCGAGGACGTGGCGGGCATCATGCTCACCAACCCGAACACCTGCGGCCTGTTCGAACGCGACATCCGCAAGATTGCCGACGCGGTGCATGATGCCGGCGGCTATTTCTACTGCGATGGCGCCAACTTCAACGCCATTGTCGGCCGCGTGAAGCCGGGTGATCTTGGTGTCGACGCCATGCACATCAACCTGCACAAGACCTTCTCCACCCCCCATGGCGGTGGCGGCCCGGGTGCAGGCCCCGTTGTACTGTCCGACGCGCTGGCGCCCTTCGCGCCCCTGCCTTACGTGGTCAAAGAGGGCGATAAGCTGCGGCTGATCGAAGATGAAGCGGCGTCAGACGCTGACCCGTTCGGCCGCATGGTGGCCTTCCACGGCCAGATGGGCATGTTCGTCCGCGCGCTGTCCTACATGATGAGCCACGGCTCAGACGGACTGCGCCAGGTGGCGGAAGACGCGGTGCTCAACGCCAACTATGTGCTGGCGTCGCTCAAGGACGTGATGAGTGCGAGCTTTGAAGGCCCCTGCATGCATGAGGCCCTGTTCGATGACCGCTTCCTCAAGGGCACGGGCGTTGAAACCCTCGACTTCGCCAAGGCGATGATCGATGAGGGCTATCATCCGATGACGGTCTATTTCCCGCTCGTCGTGCACGGCGCCATGCTCATCGAGCCGACGGAGACCGAGTCGAAATCCACCCTCGACGTCTTTATCGGGTGTATGCGCGAGCTGACGCGGGCCGCCAAAGCGGGCGAGACCGAGCGTTTCACCAATGCACCCGAATTGACCCCGCGCCGCCGCCTGGATGAGACAGCCGCCGCCCGCAAACCCATCCTCCGCTGGACGCCTCCGGCGCCGGCTCAGGCTGCGGAATAGGGCAGGGCGCTGAAGCACGCCTAGGAGACCCTCCGGTCAAGCCGGAGGGATAGCGGTGTTGAGGTGTTGGGATTATCAACCTCCCCGTATCCCCGGGCTTGACCCGGGGTCCACTCGCCGTGCCGCTTGTCGAAGCGTGTATGGAGTTGGTGGCTTGGGCGGCCTGTCCCCAAACCACACTCCCTGCGGCTCTTAGGCGATGCGAGTAGGCCCCGGGTCAAGCCAGGGGCTACGGGGGCTCAAGGATCGCACGCAGCGCAGTCGGGAATCGGCGTAGGCTTGCGGGATGACTGAGGCTGACTTCATCGCCTGCATCCGGCAGAACCCGATCAATGCCGCGATCCTTGACGGGGTACCTGATCTGGGATTGCCCGACGCATGGCTTGTCTCCGGCAGCCTGTTCCAGACCGTGTGGAACCATCTTACAGGCCGAGCGCCCGATCACGGCATCAAGGACTACGACATCTTCTATTTTGATCCGGACACGTCCTATGAGGCGGAGGACGCGCAGATCCGGCGGGTGGGACAGGTACTGGCGGACCTCGATGCCGAGATCGAGCTGCGCAATCAGGCGCGGGTGCATCTTTGGTATGAGGACCATTTCGGCGTCGATTATCCGCCACTCCGGTCCTCCTGCGAGGGCATTGACCGGTTTCTGGCGGTGGCCTGCAAGGTGGGTGTATCGCTTGACGGCAAAGAGCGCCTCTACGCCCCGGACGGCCTGGATGACCTGACAGGGATGCGGGTCCGTCCAAACCCCAGCGGCAATTTTTCCGCTGAGCACTACACTTCAAAGTCAGCCCGCTGGCACGCCATGTGGCCGGAGGTGCATGTGGTGCCGGCAGCGGGCGGATAAAGTAAATCCGCATCATCTCCGCGAACGGCCTGCCGGTGCACTCTCTGCTGCTGCGGCAGGGACACCATCCCGATTGACCTGCTAGGACGCCGTCGGGTGTCCGTCAAACTGCTTGGCGTCATCGCCGATCTGCGACCACGTCGGCTTTTCAGCGACAAACTCATGGAAGGTGTTGGTGATCTCCAGCGGCGTGTCCAGCGTGTGGGCCGAGATCGGGAAGCTGTCTTCTTCAGACAGGATTTCCCCCAGCGAGGTGCCGCAGGTCTTGCAGAAGCACCGGGCGTATTTATAGGGCGCCTCGGGTGCGTAGACCGCCACATTGTCCCGGCCTGAGACCCAGGTCAGGTCGTCTTTCTTGATGAAGACCATCGCGCTTGCGCCGACCTTGCGGCATCGCGAGCAGTGGCACATGCCCATCATGGAGGGCGGATTTGCGAGTTCGAACCTCACGGCCCCGCAACAGCAGCTTCCTTCGATCATCCTGTGCCTTCTCCCCATAACTCGATCAGGAAAAGAACATTAGTGGAACATAATGAGTCGGGCAATGCGCTTCGTGAGACCTGGCACCACATCCGGGCAACAAAAAAGCCCCGCCGCGAGGGCAGGGCTTTTTCAGGTTGTGGTGTCTCGTGAGGCTTAGACCAGACGCTGGCGAACCTGCTCGAGGCTCTGATCAATGAGCGCGTCCTGGCGGGAGGCGTCATTGGTGTCGGCCAGCACCTTGGCAGCGGCGGTGATGGCAACCTCGGTGGCTGCATCCCGGACTTCCTTAGCGGCCTGTGCTTCAGCCATGGCGATCTTCTGTTCCGCCAGGGCAGTGCGGCGGGCGACCTGCTCATCAAGCTTCTGCCGGGTTTCGGCAGCCAGGCGCTCGGCTTCGTGACGGGCCTGGGAGACAATCTCCTGGGCCTCTTCCTCGGCGTCGCGCTGCTTGCGCTGGTACTGGGCCAGCAGGGCCTGCGCTTCTTCACGCAGCTTGCGGGCTTCTTCCAGCTCAGCCTTGATGGCATCGGCGCGGGCATCCAGGGCCTGAGTGACCTTGCCGGCCACGCCGAAATAAAGAAGCAGGCCAACAAAGGCCACGAAGGAGAGGGCGGTCAGGAAGGTGCCGTCTGACAGCAGTGACAACATGACTGGCTCTCCTTAGTTCAGTTCCGCATCGACCGCAGAAGCGATCTTTGCGGCATCAACGCCGGAAACCCCAAGCTGGGCCACGACAGCCGTGGCGACATCAGAGGCGATGCCGCGCACATTGCTCATGGCTTCCGTCTTGGTCTGCTTGATCCGGGCCTCGGCTGCTTCCAGCCTCTGGTCCAGCTCGGCTTCCAGCTTCTCGCGCAGCGCGTCGGTTTCACGCGCCAGCTCTTCGCGGGTTTCAGACGCAATCTGATGGGCCTTGGCGCGGGCTTCCGCCAGTGCCGTTTCATAGCCCTCAATGGCTGCGTCGGTCTCCGCCTTGAGCTGAGCGGCCTGATCGAGATCGTTGGCGATACGGTCACGGCGGGCCTCCAGCGCCTGAGCCACGCGGGGCAGGGCCACGCGTGACATCAGGAGATAGAGAACGCCGAAAGTAAGCGCCAGCCAGATCAGCTGCGGAGCGTAGGTGGAAAAGTCGAGCTGCGGCATGCCGCCGGAATGCGCTTCGTCTTCCTGCGCAATCCCCAGCTGGGCTTCCGCCTGTTCACCGATCGCCAGCACGGCGCCCTCGCCGGTGCCCGCCTGGGCAACGACGATGGTTTCGTACTGGTTTTCGGTCATGGACGTGTCCGCCATGCTCTTTGACCCTTTCCGTCTACTGGTCTTCTAAAGTCTTGAAAGACGCTTTGGTGAAAAGCGAACTCAGACCACGAAGAGCAGCATCATGGCGACCACGAGGCCGAACAGGCCGGTGGCTTCCGCCAGGGCGAAGCCGAGCAGCAGGTTCGGGAACTGGCCCTGAGCGGCGGCCGGGTTGCGCAGGGCGCCGGCGAGGTAGTTACCGAAGATGTTACCGATACCAAGGCCGGCACCAGCAAGGGCGATGCAGGCAATACCGGCACCGACGTACTTTGCAGCTTCCGCTTCCATTTGAAGTCTCCTTGAGAGTTGTGGTCCCCGCCGCAAAACTGGAGATGGCGGATCCCGGAAGGTCGAAGTCGAAGTGAATGACGCGAGCCCGGACGGCCCGTCAGAGTTGCCTCTTAGTGGTGAACGTGCAGCGCGTCGTTGAGATAGATGCAGGTGAGAATGGCGAACACATAGGCCTGCAGGAAGGCGACAAGCACCTCAAGGCCCGTGAACGCCACCATGAAGGCCCAGGGGGCAACGCCCGCCCAGCCCAGCATGATCGCAAACCCGGCGAACACCTTCAGCATGGTGTGGCCCGCCAGCATGTTGGCGAACAGACGTACCGAAAGGCTCAGCGGACGGGTCAGGTAGGAAATCAGTTCGATCACCGAGATCAGCGGCAGCAGCACGACCGGCACGCCGGACGGCACGAACAGCTTGAACCAGCCAAGACCGTGCTTGAACAGGCCGATCAGGGTGATGCCCACGATCACGAACAGCGCAATCGCGAAGGTGATGGCGATGTGGCTGGTGACGGTGAAGGAATAGGGCAGCAGGCCAAACATGTTGGCGAACAGGATGAACATGAACAGCGAGAACACGAACGGGAAGAAGGGCTGGCCTTCGGAGCCGGTGTTCTGGCGCAGCATGTTGGCCACGAATTCGTAGGAGAGTTCCGCCATCGACTGCCAGCGGCCGGGAACCAGCGCGCGGGAGGAGACAGAGAAGATCATGAAGATCGAGATGGCGGCAACGGAGGCGACCATCCACATGGCGGAGTTGGTGAAGGAGGCATCGAAGCCGGCCAGCTCGATCGGCAGCAGACGCACGATCTCGTACTGATGCATCGGATCTACAGGAAATGCACCCGGTTCAGCTGGAGCAGCCATTTTCGCCTCTTACCACCACTTTGCCGCCCTCGGGGCGGGTCAACACATTGCCGCCCTGGGGCGGGTTCAAATCACGGCCCGCTATCGGCGAGCTAAGTCTCGTCTGCGCCAGCGTTCATCTCCCGGGCTGCGCGCACCGCATTGAGGATGCCGGCAGCGACGCCGAGGAAGAAGAACACCAGCAGGAGCCAGGGCGTCGTCCCCAGCCATTTATCCAGTGTCCAGCCGATGAACCCGCCGACCAGCACACCCGCAACCATCTCGCTCGAGAGGCGGAATGCCTGGCCGAAAGCCGTTTGCCGGTTCGTCTGGCCCCCGTCTGCCCGTCGGTTGCGCGCTTGCGTCAGGCGGCGGTCGAAATCCTCACGGCTCTTGTCTGGCTCGGTCATGGCTTTGGCCTGTCTGTCTCCGGCAAGGTGAGGTGTTCACACATGCCCGGCAATTCCCGGCAAGGTCAGTGAGCGGCTCAGAGCGCAAACGCCGTAAGCTGCTGAAAAACCTTGCAAACTGCCTTGATGACCTGCCTTGCCGTCTAAGGGCGCGGGCGCCCGAACGAACCACTCGGATGAGCGTTAAAGGGATTTCCCGCCACAAACTGCGAAAGACGCCACAGCCGGGCTTGAAGTCGCGCGCACCATAGTTTCGCCCCAACCCCCTGTCAAGCAAGGCTGGGGAGCATTTAACCGATTGATTTCATTGCAAAAAAAGCGGGTGGCCAAAGAGTCGCAGGCGGCATCTCAGCACGCGGCTGCTGCATTGCGGCAGGAAAGGGATTCTGCCCCCGCAAAATGTTGAAAATACTGGCCTGAAAGCCCTATTTGGCGCTCTCGCAGTGCCTTTTCACCGCGTCCAGGTCCTTGGCGAAGGCACCCTTTGCAGCGCCGAGGATCACCGGCAGGCTCATGCGGGCCGCGATGCCCTTCGCCCGTGCCTCCAGCGACAGGGCAAGGGCCGTCCTGCGACCGTCAGGCGTCACCTCGAAGCCCGCGTCCCAGGTGGCGCCGCCCGCCTCGGAGACAATACGCACCCAGCTGTCCGGCTCGTATTCCACAACCTCGAACACCGTCGAACGCTCGACACCGCTGATTTCGCGAAAGACTTCCCAGCGCGCGCCGACGCCTTCCTCCGTGGTGCCGAGGCAGGAGGCGCGGGTAATGCTGGGGACGGCAGCAGCGAACTCGCCCAGATGCGCCACCGTCGTGAAGACACGGCGCGGCGGGCAGGCGATGACCGAGGACAGGTTGAGACTTGGCATTGTTTCCCAATTCATTGCGGGGGATGGACGGAGCAACACTCAGCCGACCGGTGCTGCAAATTCCTTTGCCAATGCCCGTCGCAGGCGCGGGGCCATGCTGTGGACCCATTGCGGCTCGCGGTGACGGATCATCAGCCAGAACAGCTGCTTCACATCCCAGTAGGTTGCATCAATCAGCCCGCGTTCCTTGGGTGTGCGTTTGAAGTGCCAATGCACCGAGCCGGGGTACTTTTTCCGGGAGTATCCACCGATATGGGAGATGTAGATCCCCACCGATGCGGCCGCACGCTCAACCGCGGCCATGACCTGAGCCCGGTTGAGACCGTCGGGCAACTCCACATAGATGTCGTCAGACTTCTTCTCTGCCACCATGATTGCCTCCCTTGATCCGGGAAGCGTGACAGTCTTTGGTCTGCTTCGTCCAGCCTTGCCCCAGACAACCCCAGTCTAGCCGGCTTCGCGGATAGCTTCAGCGCCTGCAAGGTCGACCGACACAAGCTGACTGACGCCCGGCTCCGCCATGGTGACCCCGAACAGCCGGTCCATGTTGGCCATGGTCAGCGGATGGTGGGTGATCACCAGGAAGCGGGTTTCAGTCTCGGTGCGCATGTCCTCGAGCAGCTTGCAGAAGCGCTCCACATTGGCGTCATCGAGCGGGGCGTCCACCTCGTCGAGCACACAGATCGGCGACGGGTTGGTCAGGAACACCGCAAACACCAGCGACATGGCCGTCAGCGCCTGCTCGCCACCGGACAGCAGCGACAGGGTGGTAAGACGCTTGCCCGGCGGGCGGGCGAAGATCTCGAGCCCTGCTTCCAGCGGATCATCTGATTCCACGAGTTCCAGATGCGCGGTGCCGCCGCCGAACAGGCGGGTGAACAGGCGGCTGAAATTGTCGTTCACCGTGCCGAAGGCATCCAGCAGGCGCTGGCGGCCTTCCTTGTTGAGGCTGCCGATGCCCTGGCGCAGCTTGGCAATGGCCTGCTCGAGATCGCCACGCTCATTCTGCATGGACTCAAGCTGCTCTTCTGCCTCGCGGCTTTCTTCCTCGGCACGCAGATTGACCGCGCCCATGTTCTCGCGCTCGCGCTTGTAGCGTTCAAGCTTGCGCTCCACGTCCTCAAGCGGCGGCAGTTCCTCGTCGGCGCTGATCTCACCGGCGGCCAGCACCTGTGCCGGGGCGCATTCGAAGGCTTCCTGGATCTGCCGGGCGGCTTCCGCCACCTGGTTGCGCGCGCCTTCCAGCATGGCGTCGATGCGCGCCCGGGTCTCGCGCGCCTTGGCCAGGGCGTCGTTGGCTTCCTTGTTGGCGGTGTCCGCCGCGCGCAGCTCATTCTCGGCGGTTGCCAGCGCGTCGGCGGCTTCCTTGCGGGTGGTTTCCGCCTCGGACAGCTTGTCCATCAGCGCCTTGGCTTTTTCTTCCACCTGCGCGGGCACGCCCTCAAGGGCTTCACGCTCCGCGCGGGTCGACGCCAGGCGTTCTTCCAGCGTCTCGATCTGCTTGTTCGCTGTTTCAAGGCGGCCCTGCCAGCGCGTGCGCTCCTGGGCGATGGCGCCAAGACGCTGCTTGCGCTGCTGCACTTCGCGGGCCAGCCCGTCAAACGCGGCGCGTGCATGGGACGCATCCTGACGCAGCTGCTGCACCTCGGCGCGCATGGCTTCAAACGCCTCGCGCTTTGCCCCTTCCTCGGGCAGGTCCTCGGCTTCCTTGTTGACTGCATCAAGCGCCTGGCGGGCTTCCTCGATGTCTTCCGCCGTGCGCGCCAGACCCTCGTCGACCGCTGCCAGGCGGGTGATCTGGGCGGAGGCGGCCTTTTCGGCAGCCGCCAGGGCATCCTGCGCGGCGGTCAGCGATCCCTGGGCGGACTTCCACTCGGTGCGAACGGCGTTCTCCCGCGACTGCGCATCCTTCACGGCCTGACGGGTAGCCTCGTGTGCGTCCTGCAGGCGCTTGGTCTCCGCGCGTGCGGTCTCAAGCTCTGCATCGAGTTCGGCAAGACGGTTGCGCTGTGCCAGCCGCTGGGCGGCCGCCGTGGGCGCTTCGGCTGCGGCGGTGAACCCGTCCCAGCGCCACATGTCCCCTTCCTTGGAGACAAGGCGCTGACCCGGCTGCAGCTGCGCCTGCAGGCTGCGGCCAATGGCCTTGTCCACCAGCCCCACATGGGAGAGCCTGCGCTGCAGGGCCGCCGGACCATCCACATAGGTGGACAGCGGCTCGGCCCCTTCCGGCAGCGGCCTGGGCTGATCGATAGCGGGCAGGGTGTGCCAGTGAACCGGCGAGGCCTCGTCAGCGGGCTGCTCAATGTCTTCGCCCAGCGCGGCCCCGAGGGCTGCCTCGAAGCCCGGACGCACGGACACGCTGTCGATCAGCGGCGGCCACAGATCACCGTCAGCGACGCGCAGCAGATCAGCAAGCGCGGAGGCTTCGGCCTCCATCTTGCTCTGCTTCTGCTGAGCGGCCGACAGCGGCGGGCGGGCCTGCTCTTCAGCGGTGGCTGCATCCGTCCGGGCGCGCTCGGCATCCTGGGCTGCGGCTTCCGCCGCGCGCACGGCCTCACGCGCACGGTCAACGGCCGCGCGGCGGCCGGCCATGGCAGCCTGCACATCATCTGAGCGGGCAATTTCCTCGCGCTCATTGGCAAGCCGCGTGCGGGTGGTCACCAGCTTTTCGTAGCGGGCCTTGTTCTCGTTCACCCGGCGCATCAGGGCCTGACGGCGTGCTGAAAGGTCGGCCAGCTCGCGCGACAGTTCCTCGACCCCGGCTTCCTTCTCAGCCAGCGCCTCGGTGAGACGGGTGACTTCAGCCTGGGCGCGCTCGCGTGCTTCGTCGGAGCCTTCATCCGCCTGGCGCAATTCAGCTTCTTCGGCGGTGAGGGCTTCAAGGCTTTCAGACGTGTCCTTGATGCCGTCGCGCTCGCGCTCTAGGTCAGCCTCGATCTGCCGCAGCAGGTTGGACAGACGCTCCAGCGCCTGCTCTGCCTGCCGGGCTTCATTGGCAATGGTATCGCGCTCCACCGTCAGGCGATGGAAGGCGGCCGCTGCGCGGGCCTCGGTCTCGCGCAACTCCGGCAGCTTTTCACCGGCTTCAAACTGCACACGTGAGGTGCGGGCTGTCTCCTCGGTGGCCGCCGCGACCGCGCGGTCCGCTTCCTGCAGGCCGATGACGTGGGTCTGCTCCACATCCGCAGCCACCTTGTGCCGCAGATAGAGCGCCATGGCTTCAGCCCGGCGGATGTCGCGTGACACATTGCGGAAGCGGGTGGCCTGGCGGGCCTGACGCTTGAGGCTCTGAAGCTGGGTCTCGATCTGGCCCATCACATCGTCAAGGCGCTCGAGATTGGTCTCCGCCTGGCGCAGGCGCAGCTCCGCCTCGTGGCGGCGCGCATGCAGGCCGGAAATGCCCGCGGCCTCTTCCAGGATCTGGCGGCGCTGGGTGGGCTTGGCGGAGATGATGCGGCCGATCTGCCCCTGCTGCACGAGGGCAGGCGAATGGGCACCGGTGGAGGCATCGGCAAAGAAGGTCTGCACGTCACGCGCGCGGGCATCGGAGCCATTGATGCGATAGGCAGACCCCATCTCACGCTCGATGCGGCGCGACACCTCGATCACGTCTTCATCATTGTAGGCGGCAGGCGCGGTACGGCCGGCATTGTCGATTGCCAGCACCACTTCGGCCATATTGCGGGCCGGGCGGCCGGACGTGCCGGAGAAGATGACATCGTCCATGCCGGAGGCGCGCATGGACTTGTAGGAGCTTTCGCCCATCACCCAGCGCAGCGCTTCCAGCAGGTTGGACTTGCCGCAGCCATTGGGCCCGACCACGCCTGTCAGCCCGCTCTCGATCACGAGTTCGGTGGGTTCGACGAAGGACTTGAAGCCGGTCAGGCGGAGGCGGTTCAGTTTCAAGGCGTCAGTCATTCCGGCAGGCCGGAATGTCCCCGAATGGGCACCCATGATCTCCCAGGCCAGCCCCCGGCGGGGGCAACCGTCCCGGCCGGGACGGTCGCTGAGAGCGAACATGGCCGCTCGTTAAAGGTTTGCTAACCCTTTTGATCCGCCGATTCGGCTTAGCCCGGCAACTGGTTTGTGATGATCTCTTCCAGCTGCGGCCAGGGCAGGTTGCCGTTGATCTTCTCGCCATTCACGAAAATCGTAGGCGTTGCCTGCACTTCCAGGGTTTCAGCAGCATAGCTCTGCATGTCGCGCAGGCCGTCGAGAACCTCCTGATCGGTCAGGCAGGCCTCGAACTGGGCCTTGGAGATGCCGCCCTGGCGGGCAATGCCTTCAAGCGCTGCGCGCGGGTCCTGCACGAAGGCCCATTGCGGCTGACGCTTGAACAGCACGTCGGAGAATTCGAGGTGCTTTTCGGGCGACACGCAGCGGGTGAGCATGGAGGCGGCGGTGGCCACCGGGTCCAGCGGGTATTCGCGGAACACGTAATAGACCTTGCCGGTCTCGATGTAGTTTTCCTTCAGCGGCTCCAGGTTTTCATTATGGAAGGCCGCGCAATGGCCGCAGGTGTAGGAGGCATATTCCACCAGCACCACCGGCGCATCTGGGTCGCCCAGGGTGATGTCCCCAAGCGGATTTTCATATGCCATCGCTGGGTTGCTGCCGGCGCCCGAGCCTGCATCCGCCGACGAGCCGTCGGCCCCGTCACCACAGGCAGCCAGGCCGAGCATGGCAATGGCGGCCGCCGTCATGGCCGCGCCGCGGCCCAGCGTGCGGCGGGTAACGCCATCGGTGCTACCGGGGTTGGAAGAAAAAGTGCGGTCAGCCATCTGGATGTCTCCGGTCCTTGATCGGTGAAATGTATCGGTGTGGATGGGCCTTGCGGGAGGCCCGTTGCGTCAGGCGCGTGTAGCGGGTCTCACTTGTTGCGGTTCTCGATGGCGCGGGCCAGCCGTGCCAGTGCGCCGGCCAGTTCCGGGTCATCAATATTTGCGTCAGCCGTCAGCCTGGCGGTGGGCTCGGGCGTGCCGAACAGGGGGGTGCGCCGGGCCGGCCGGGCGCCCGCGCCGATCCGCGTGGCGCGGCGCAGATGCGGTTCGAGGTCGGCGGGCAGGGGCCCCTGGACAAGTTTCAGGCGTCCCACCATGGGGCGGCCGTAAAAGGCATTGATCCGGTCGATGATCTGCGGCGCCATGTGCTGCATCTCAAGCGCGGCCGCGCCCGCGACCCGCACAGTGAGGGTGCTGCCGCCGCTGGTGCCCTTCTGGGGGCGGGACAGGCGCTCGGGCGATGTCATGCGCGCCAGCTCCGGTCCGACGATTTCCTGCCAGCGCGTCACCACATGGTCATCGGGAAAGCCGAACTTGGTGAAGGCCTTGCGCGTCAGATGGTCGAGCTGCACGCCCAGGCGCTGGAACGTCAGCCGCGGGCGGGGCAGGGATCGCAAATCTGGACGGGCGGGCGGCATGGGCAGTGAACGGTCCTGTCGGAACGGCGGTGAAACGCGCCTCCTGAGAGGCATGTGAAAGGCTAGACGCCAGACAAACGCATGCTAAGTGTGCAAAGCGACGCTGGCGATCACAAAAACGTGGATGGACCTTCCTTGGCCGGAAAATCGGGCAACCAGATGGCGCGGGCCGGACTGGCTTCGGTGGGGCAGGACCCGGGCGGCAGTCCCGCCGGGCGGCTGCTGGACTGGTATGACCGCCACGCCCGCGACCTGCCCTGGCGTGTGAGCCCCCTGGCACGCGCGCGCGGGAGGAGGCCTGATCCTTACGGTGTGTGGCTGTCCGAGATCATGCTGCAACAAACCACGGTGAAGACCGTGGGGCCCTATTTCGAGGATTTCCTCGCCCGCTGGCCGCGCGTCAAAGACCTGGCAGCAGCGGACACGGCAGAGGTGATGAGCGCCTGGGCGGGGCTTGGCTATTACAGCCGCGCGCGCAACCTGCATGCCTGCGCAAGGATGGTGGCAGGGGAACTGGGTGGCATCTTTCCACAGACGGAAGAAGGGCTGCTCGCGCTGCCGGGCGTTGGGCCCTATACGGCTGCCGCCATTGCGGCGATTGCTTTTGATGAGCCGGCGGCTGTGATGGACGGCAATGTGGAGCGGGTCATCTCGCGCCTTTTTGCGATCACCACGCCGCTGCCCGCGGCAAAAGCTGAGATCAGGGACAGGCTGCGCACGCTTGTACCTGACACAAGGCCCGGCGACTTCGCCCAGGCAACGATGGATTTGGGGGCGACGCTCTGTTCGCCGAAGAAGCCTGCCTGCAGCCTTTGTCCGTGGACGGATATATGCGCGGCAGCCGCTCAGGGCATTGCCGAAACCCTGCCTGTGAAGCCGCCAAAAAAGGAAAAGCCGACCCGCCATGGCGCGGCCTTCTGGCTGACCGACGGCAAGGGGCATGTGCTGCTGCGCACCCGTCCGCCCAAGGGCCTGCTGGGCGGCATGGACGAAGTGCCGGGCACGGAATGGCGGGAGCAGAAGGCGGTGGACCATCTGCCTCACGCCCCGGCGGAGGCGCCCTGGGAGGTGCTGCCCGGCACGGTTCGCCACGTCTTCACCCATTTCGCGCTCGAGCTTGTGGTCTACAGGGCCGAAGTCGCTGACCGTCCGCAGGCGGAAGGAGAGTGGGTGCCGGTGGATAGCCTGACCGCGCGGGCCCTGCCGACCGTCATGCGCAAGGTGGTTGCGCACGCGGACCCGGACGCGGCGAAGCAGTTCCGCCGCAGGAAATAGGCCGGGTTTTCCCGCAGCCTCCCATGGGCCCTCCGGTCAAGCCGGAGGGCGAGCGGTTGGGGGGAAGAGATTAACGCCCCCACTCCGCTTTCCCTCCGGCTTGACCGGAGGGTCTATCTGAGGGTGTGGCGTGCGCTGGGCCGGGCCTAGACGCTGCCTTCCGCACGCACCTGCTGGCGCAGGACGTCGATTGGGGTCAGGCCGGCATCGGTCTTGAGGTGCCAGAAGGTCCAGCCGTTACAGGCTTCCTGACCCTGCACATGGGCGCCGATCTTGTGGATGGAGCCGGAGGCCCCCGTCACCACCAGCGACCCGTCGGCACGCACCTTGGCCTTGAACCGCTTGCCCGGCCCATAAAGCACCGTGCCCGGCTCGATCATGCCGCGCTCGACCAGCGTGCCGAAGGGCACCCGCGGCTGGGCGCGCTTGCCCTGGGTGACCTCGAGGCTCTCGGGGTCCGCATGGCTGATGCGGTCGATGCGCTTGCGCGCCACCTCCGCATACTGAGCATCACGCTCAATGCCCACATATTTGCGGTTGAGCTTCTTGGCCACGGCGCCGGTGGTGCCGGTGCCGAAGAACGGGTCGAGCACCACATCGCCCGGATTGGACGAGGCGAGGATCACCCGGTGCAGAAGCGATTCCGGCTTCTGGGTGGGGTGCGCCTTGTTGCCCTGGTCATCCTTCAGCCGCTCACCGCCGGAGCAGATCGGCAGCACCCAGTCCGACCGCATCTGCAAGTCATCGTTGAGCGCCTTCATGGCGTCGTAATTGAAGGTGTAGCCCTTGGCGTTCCGGTCCTTTGACGCCCAGATCATGGTCTCATGCGCATTGGTGAAGCGCCGGCCACGGAAATTCGGCATCGGGTTGGACTTGCGCCACACAATGTCGTTGAGCACCCAGAAGCCCAGATCCTGAAGCGCCACGCCGACCCGGAAGATGTTGTGATAGGAGCCGATCACCCACAGCGTGCCGGTGGGCTTGAGCACGCGGTGCGCTTCAGCCAGCCATGCGCGGGTGAACTTGTCGTATTCGGCAAAGGACGCGAACTGGTCCCACTCCTGGTCAACACCGTCGACGCGGGTGTTGTTGGGACGCAGCAGCTCACCTTCGAGCTGGAGATTGTAGGGCGGATCCGCGAAGACCAGGTCCACCGAGGCGTCGGGCAGCTTGGCCAGCTCCTCGATGCTGTCCCCATTGATGATCGTGTTCACCGGCAGCGGCGCGCGCGCAGCGGCCCGGGCCTGAGGCGCCGTGCGGGACACGCTCTTCGAGGCAGACTTCGAGACGGATTTTCTGGTGGCCGCACGAGATGTCGTGCGGGTGCTTTTGGTACGCATACGCCCCCCAAGGAACCTGTTGTTGGGGCGGATTTTGAGTCAGACACGAATCACCGTCAAGAATCTTTTATAAGATTCAATGTGTTAACCAAGGTTAACGGGAATCTAATCGATTCGATTTTGTCAACAGTAAATATCCACAGCCAGTGGATAAGTCAGCGGCCGCGCCTGGATACGCCCGAAGGCAAGACGCGGCCGCTCCTTTGGGACAAAGGCTTTGAGGCCGGTCCCTTACTTGCCGTCCACCACGTGGTTGGCGCTGTGGGTAATTGCGGCACCGGCACGCAGGGCGGCGGCCACGAAGGAGGCTTCAGCCAGTTCTTCGGTGGTGGCGCCGGCCTTCTTGGCCATGTCGGTGTGGATCGCCAGGCAGTACTGGCACTGGGTCGTCAGCGCCACGGCGACCGCGATCAGTTCCTTGGTCTTCTTCGGCAGGGCGCCGTCAGCCATCACGGCGGTGTCGAAAGCAACAAAGGCCTTCATCACGTCGGGCTTGGTCTCGCCGAGGGGGGCCAGCTTCTTCAGTTCATCAGATGCGCTCATGGAAAAGATCCTTATCCAGGTTGCGTGGCGCGACGCCTCCCAGTCCAACGGGCGGGCATTCCACGATGGTTGGCCGTCGGCCTGTGCCGGCAGCGCGCGCCATATGGACGCCGCCGCGCGGGCGATCAACGCCACGCGGCGTCAACTCGCCGTGAGAGCCTGTCACCGCCCCGTGTGGGCGCGTGTGAAGGATTAAGAAGGGCTGTCCGCATCCTGAAGAATTGCGCGGATTGGCGCGTAGCTGCGGCGGTGATGAGGCGTAACGCCGAGCTGCGCAAGCGCCTCGCGGTGCGCCCGGGTGCCATAGCCCTTGTGGCGGGCAAACCCATAGCCGGGCAGGGTGGTGTCGAGCTCCACCATCATTCTGTCGCGCACCGTCTTGGCGATGATGGAGGCGGCCGCGATCGACAGGGACCGCCCGTCGCCCTTGATGACGGCCTCGCAGGCGCAGCCGATGTCCGGCGCGTCCCGCCCGTCCACCAGCGCATGGGCCGGTGGTTGCGGCAGGGCGGCAACCGCCCGGCGCATGGCGAGGAAGGTCGCCTGGCGGATGTTCAGCTGATCGATTTCGTCCGCAGACGCCGCGCCCACCCCCACGAGAGCTGACGCGCGTATGTCGCAAGCCAGCGCATCACGGCGCGCTTCGGTGAGCTTCTTGGAGTCGTTGATGCCCTCGGGGATGGCGTCCGGGTCGAGGATGACGGCGGCCGCCACGACCGGCCCGGCCCAGGGGCCCCGGCCCGCCTCGTCCACCCCGCAGACGGGCGCGCGGTCTGCCGCCAGTTCGAGGGAGAAATCAGGACCATGCGCATGGGACATCCGGGTCATGGCGCGGGAGCATAACGGCCCCGCTGTGAAGGACAATGCAAAGGACAATGCAGTTGGGTGAGAAGAAGCATGACGCGGGATGCGCCGTAAAAAAAGAACTGGGAGGTAATGTCAGAGAATATGTGTCACAGCAGCGCCAGCTGCTTCGGTGCCCCGCCGGGCACTTCGAAAAGATCGGTCCGCAGGGGCAGGCGCTGGCGCGACAGGCCGCAGCGTTCCATGGCGAGCGCAAAGCGCCGCGAAATGGTCCACGCATAGGGCCCGGCACCGGTCATCCGCTTGCCCCACTCGGCGTCGTAATCCTTGCCGCCGCGCATATCGCGGATGATCTTCATCACCCGCGCCGCGCGGTTGGGGGTCACATCCTCCAGCCATTCGGCGAACAGGTCCTTGATCTCCAGCGGCAGGCGTAAGAGCACATAGCCCGCTTCCCGCGCGCCCATGCGGGCACCGGCCTTGAGGATGGCCTCGATCTCGTGGTCGTTCAGCGCCGGGATCACCGGGGCCACCATGAGTCCCGCCGGAATGCCCGCCTCCGACAGCTGCCGGATCGCGTCCAGCCGCCGCCCGGGCGTCGAGGCACGCGGTTCCATGGCCCGCGCCAGCTTGCCGTCCAGGGTGGTGACGGAAATCGCCACCTTGACGAGGCCCTCCCGCGCCATCTCGCTCAGAATGTCGATATCGCGGGTGACCAGCGCCGACTTGGTGACGATGCCGACCGGGTGCTTGTGCTCGGCCAGCACCTCCAGCACCTGGCGCGTGATCCGCCGCTCCCGCTCGATGGGCTGGTAGGGATCGGTGTTGGTGCCGATGGCGATCACCCGCGGCTCATAGCCGGGCTTCGCCAGTTCCCGCCGCAGGAGCTTTGCAGCGTTCGGCTTGGCAAACAGCTTGCTCTCAAAGTCTAGCCCGGCGGACAGGCCCATATAGGAATGGGTTGGCCGCGCGAAACAATAGACGCAGCCATGCTCGCAGCCCCGATAGGGATTGATGGAGCGGTCGAAGGAAATGTCCGGCGACTGGTTGCGGGTGATGATGGTCCGGGCCGCTTCGTCGCTGACATGGGTGCGAAGCGGACGGTCGTCCTCTTCAATGTCCCATCCATCGTCAAACGCCTCCGCGGCCCGGTGCTCGAAGCGCCCGGACCGGTTGGAACGCGCGCCGCGACCTTTCTCGGCCTCCTGCAGCTTCCTCAGGGCATTGGGGGGGAGGCTGCTGCCCGGCCCGAATACAGGGCGGGTGACAGGGCGTGGGGGTGGGCGTTGGCCCCTGTCATCTGCGGGCAAGGAGGCAGGCGTCCCCGGCTGACCGGATTGGGGGGCAGTCAGCGGGAACACCGGCATGGTCGCGGCGCGCGCCGGCTCGGCGGCTTGGGGGGTGTCATCCGCCCGCACCGTGTTGCCGATCCTGTTCATGTGCGCCGTCCTCATCATGTGAGGAATAAAATCATATCAATAAGAACAAGACAAGAACATTTAGGTTAACATCCGCAGACTTTCGCGGGCGCAGCATTTTGGCGCTAGAGTGCGCCGCATGCTGAGCGTCGTGATTCCAACTCTCAATGCCGAAAAGAGCCTGACCCGCACCCTGGCGGCCCTGATCCGCCCGACCGTGCGCGGGCTGGTGAAGGACGTGGTGATCGCCGATGGCGGCTCCGACGACGGCACGCTGGGGATCGCGGAGACGGCGGGCGCCAAGATCGTGAAGGCGCCCAAAGGCCGCGGCACGCAGCTTGCGGCCGGCGCCCAGGCGGCCCGCGGCGAATGGCTGTTGTTCCTGCACGCCGACACGGTGCTCCAGCCCGGCTGGGACGAGGAAGTGGAGACCCTGCTGGAGCGGCTGGAAAAGCGCGGTGAGAAGGGCACGAGCTTCGCCGCCGTGTTCAAATTCGCGCTCGATGATTTTTCCTTCTGGGCCCGCATGCTGGAGCGCGTGGTGGCCTGGCGCTGCTGGCTGTTCGGCCTGCCCTATGGCGACCAGGGCCTGCTTGTGTCGCGCAAGCTCTATGACGAACTCGGCGGCTACCGCCCGTTCCAGATCATGGAAGACGTGGACCTTGTGCGCCGCATCGGCCGCAGGCGGCTCGTCTTCCTGCGCACGCCCGCCGTCACCAGCCCCGAGCGCTACCTCAATGACGGCTACCTCGCGCGATCGTCACGCAATGCGATGTGCCTGATGCTCTATTATCTCGGCGTCAATCCGGACCGCATCGCGCGTATCTATTCCCGCCGCTAGGGCAGACCCATTCATGCAGCACAGCCTCGTGATCATGGCCAAGACGCCGGTGCTTGGCCGCGTGAAGACGCGCCTGGCCCGCGACGTGGGCTATGTGGAAGCGACGCGCTTTTACCGCGTGGCGCTGGCGCGGCTCATCCGGCGTCTCGGCGCGGACCCGCGTTGGCGCACGATCATTGCCGCCAGCCCGGATACGGAAGCCGTGCCGGACGCACCCTGGCTGCAGGATGCCCATGCCGTAGTGCCGCAAGGGGAGGGGGACCTCGGCGACAGGATGCAGCGCGTGTTCGATCAGGCGCCAGCAGGTCCGGTGGTCATCATCGGCAGTGACATTCCCGATATCTCCCGCCGCCACATCACCGCGGCGTTCAAGGCGCTGGGCAGTCATCATGCGGTGATGGGGCCGTCCGTAGACGGAGGATACTGGCTCATCGGCCAGAAACGCCTGCCGCGTGTGTTGCGGCCGTTTGAGGGCGTCACCTGGTCCAGCGGCCGGGAGCGCGACGAGACCCTCGCCAATTTCGGTGACGCGCGCGTGGCGCTGCTGGAGCAGCTGTCCGACGTGGACAGCGGCGCGGATCATGCCGTGTGGCGGAAGGCTGAGGGCATCCGCCGCCTCCGATAGGCCCTCCGGTCAAGCCGGAGGGAAAGCGGTTGGGGGTGGGTCCACACATTCTGCGACGGGGTGGGGTCTTTGACACGTTCAGCGGTTGAGCGCGGGGCCGCCAAGAAATCCGCTCGCCCTCCGGCTTGACCGGAGGGCCCATCAGAGCGTGCGGCATGGATATACCGGTGAAGCCGGGGGAGGGCGGTGGATGGTTGTTTTCCCTCGCCCCCTTGGGGGAGAGGGAGGGGCCCGCGCGCGGTCAGCGCGTGGGAGGGTGAGGGGGCGCTGCGGCGTTTATGTGAGGTTTTTCCGGCAGCTGCCTTCCATCCCCCTCACCCGGTGCTGCGCACCGACCTCTCCCCCAAGGGGGCGAGGTGATTTTGCTTGAAGGCTTTGCCGCAAATACGCCGCTCATCCTCCGGCTTGACCGGAGGATCTCTTGCGGCTGGCCTGCGCGCCTGACGGCTGCTTAGAGCCGGGAGGCGTTTTGCAGGGTGACGCCGGCGCGTTCTACCGGGGCGTAGACGGGCCAGTCGCCGGAGGCGGCCTGGTCGAGGGAGGGGGAGGGCTGGCCGAGGCGGAGGCGGTAGAGCCAGAGATTGGTCATGATCCGCTCCACATAGCCGCGGGTCTCAGCGGCCGGGATGCTCTCGATGAAGGTGAGCGGGTCTTGGGCAGCGGGGCCGATCTGCTTGAGCCAGCGGTTGAGATTGCCCGGGCCCGCATTGTAGGCGACCGCCATGTGGAACAGATTGCCGTAGGGCTCTCCGTAATTCATCAACTCCTGCAGATAGGTCTGCCCCAGGGCAAGATTGTGGGCCGGATCCTGCAGGCGGTCCCGGTTGCGCCGGTAACTGGCGTCGCGGGTGATGTGATAGGCGGTGCCAGGCATGATCTGCATGAGCCCGGCAGCGCCCGCCCGGCTGGTGGCGCCGGAGATGAACTTGCTTTCCTGCCGGGCCACGGCCAGCAGCAGGGCGCGATCCACCTGAAAGCCGCCCTCGGGCTTGATGTCCGGCACCGGGAACAGCGCCGCGCCGATGGGCTGCGGGCTGGCAAGCGCCACGGCCAGCTGGGTGGCGGGCAGGTCAAGGTCACGGGCAAGGGCTGCCAGCGCGCGGTCAAGCGACGGGTCAAGCCGCCCATGCGCCCGGCGCAGCTCTGCTTCCGCCAGGTCACGCATGCCAAGTTCGGCAAGGGCTGCGCCCCGGCGCACCTGGTCGATCTGCAGCAGGGCCGAATGGCTGGCGACATCGGTCACCGGGTCCGACCATTCAACCTGCAGGGTGCGGCCAAGCTGGCGTTGGGCCAGCAGGCCGTAAAAGGTCATGCCGGTGGCGGCAGCGGTTTCAAGATGGGCGACAGCGCCCGCCGGGTCGCGCAGCTTGAGCGCGGTACGGGCCGCCCAGAAGGCACCGGCACCCCGCGTCCAGTCGGACACACCCACATTGCCCGCCAGAGCATCGAAATGGGTGTTGGCTGCGGCCACGTCGCCCAGCCGCCAGGCGGCAAGGCCCGCATACCAGTCAGCCAGCGGCGCATCCCGCCGGTGGCTCTCAGCCACGCCGGACGCGATGGCGAAGGCCTTGGTGATCTTGCCTTCCACGTAATAGGACCACGCGATGCGCGCCATCAGCGCGGCGCGCTCATCAGCCCCCAGGCGGTTGCGCACCTTGGCTGATTCCAGAAGGCCGAGCGCCTGGGTCGGCCGCTCGCGCGAGATCAGTGAGCGCACCTTGCGGGCGATGGTGCGGCCATAGGAGGTGCGCCCTTCGGCGCTGGACCCGGCAACCGCATAGACGGAGTGATATGCGGTGGGCCGGTAGGCGCGGCGCACCGGACGCATGGGCGCGGCACTTCCGCCGCGGCGCTTGAGCGCCAGCTTGTGGATTTTATCCGCCCCCGGATGATCCGCGTAGCGCGCCAGCCATGTCTTCAGTTCAGCGTAGCGCGAGCGGTAGGCGGTGGGGTGCATGTAGCGCTGGAACAGGACATGGCCCATCAGCACGTCATCTTCGAGCCCGTCGATCAGCCTGTCTGCTGTCTTCCAGTCCCCGGCCTCCTGGGCGCGGAAGATGCGCGCATAGGCAGTGCGGTCGGCGTCGGAGAGAACGGGTGCGACTGTATCGGCGCGGGCGATATTGGTGAAAGCGGAGATCAGCAGCGCCAGCGCGACAAGGGCTGTGGTGACAGCCATGCGCAGGCGCGCGGCCTCACGCTGCCGGCGCGCTTCAAGATCCGTGGCCCGTGCCATGGTCCGGGCACGGGCAACGAAGGATGCCATGCGGGTGTCCCGCGACGGCGCAAGGATAAGTGACGTCAGCGCCGTCCGGCGGCCGAATGTCATCCTGCCGTGATGGTCTGCAGTGATATCGCGATCTGGCATGTGGCCCCCCGGCACGTTGCCTGTTTCGGTCAGATACAAATCTAGCTTCTGCCAATGGCCGATGCGAGTCCCATGCCAGCCCGAGGTTAAGACGGGCTTGAGGGGATGGCGGTTGCGCCAGATGGTATGAGGTCAAACGGCGAGCCCAAGCTCCGCAATCCGCGCCTTCAGGCTCAGCAGATCACGCCAGGCCAGGCGTTTCTGGGCCGGCTGGCGCAGCAGATAGGCCGGGTGGAGCATTGCCAGGGCAGGAGCCTTGTGGCTGCCTGCGCTACCCAGCGTTGCGGAATCAAAATCCCGCCACTGGCCGCGAAGGCGGGTGATGCCTGTCGTGATACCGAACAGCTCCTTCGCCGACACACCGCCGACGCAGACGATGATCTCCGGTGCCACAAGCTCGATATGGCGCAGGATGAAGGGCAGGCACATGGCCACCTCGGCGGGGGTCGGTGTGCGGTTGCCGGGCGGCCGCCAGGGCAGCACATTGGCGATATAGACGGTCTCGCGGCTGAGGCCGATTGTCGCCAGCATGCGGTCCAGCAGCTGGCCGGACCGGCCGACAAAGGGCAGGCCGCGAATATCCTCGTCCCGGCCCGGCGCTTCCCCCACCAGCATGATCTTCGCCTGGCTGTTGCCATCGGCGAAGACGAGATTCTTGGCGGTCGCCTTGAGCGGGCAGCCGGTGAAGCCGTCCAGCGCCGCTTTCAATTCCTCAAGCGATGACGCAGCGGCCGCAAGGCTTCTGGCCTCGCTGATGATCGCCTTGTCGTCCGCCACCTCGCCCGCAGGCGCTCCGAACGCCGCCGGGGGCGAGGCCTGCGGCAGGGGAGGCTTGCCGCCGGAAGCAGCCTGGGGCTGGAAGGACGGCGCAGGCTCCGGCTCCGGCACATGGGCCAGCCGGTCTATGGGCTCATCGCCCAGCGCCTCGTCGGCCCCGGCTTCGGAAAACCAGCGCAGCAGGTCCGCAAGCGCCGCATGCTCGAGGGCAGGGTCCGTGCCGGCAGCGTCTGGGGCGGCCTCGCCGCCGGGTCCGTGAGTGGAAAGATCGGTCATGGGCGCTAGATTTACACCGCAAGAGGCCGCGCGTCACATCATCCTGCAGGATGACCGCGTCATCAGGTCCCGCCGCGGTGATGTCACACAGAGGTGACGCGCATCGTCATCGGGGCGCATTATGTGCGCAATGGGCCAAACGGGGCTGGGACCCACGCCGTGGCTTGACCCTTGGCCGGGCTTGGCCCCATAAACGCGGTCCGTCATGCCGGGTATGGCGGAATTCCGCGAAGTTTGAAGACCAGATGCCATGCGCCCGGCAGCACCGATCCGCTGCGGCCCTCTCCCCCGGCCGCGTGCGGACAGTCGAATTTTAGGAGGTTCACCGTGACTGACGTCCTCAAGCAGGCCAGCCAGGTCAACGCGACGCAGGGGTTCATCGCCCACCCCGAGCAGCGCGAGGCCATGGAATATGACGTGGTGATCGTGGGCGCGGGCCCGGCGGGCCTGTCCGCCGCTATCCGCCTCAAGCAGCTCGCCGCCGAGCAGGATTTCGAGCTCAGCGTCTGCGTGCTCGAAAAGGGCGCCGAAGTCGGCGCGCACATCCTGTCGGGCGCGGTGATCGACCCCATCGGTCTCGACGCCCTGCTGCCGGACTGGCGCGAGGACGAGACCTGCCCGGTCAAGACCGAGGTGAAGGCCGACCACTTCATGGTGCTGGGGCCGTCCGGCTCCATCCGCCTGCCGAACATCATGATGCCGCCGCTGATGAACAATCACGGCAACTACATCGCGAGCCTCGGCAACGTCGCCAAGTGGCTGGCCGAAAAGGCCGAGGCCCTCGGCGTTGAAATCTATCCGGGCTTTGCCGCCGCCGAAGTTCTCTACAATGACGACGGCTCGGTGAAGGGTGTCGCCACCGGCGACATGGGCATCGGCAAGAATGGCGAGCCCAAGGACGGCTACATGCCGGGCATGGAGCTGCACGGCAAATACACCTTCTTTGCTGAAGGCGTGCGCGGCTCCCTTTCCAAGCACCTGATCAACAACTTCAAGCTCGATGCCGACAGCGAGCCGCAGAAATTCGGCATCGGCATCAAGGAAGTGTGGGAAATCGACCCGGCCAAGCACAAGAAGGGGCTGGTGCAGCACTCCTTCGGCTGGCCGCTGGACATGTCCACCGGCGGCGGGTCGTTCCTCTATCACTTCGACGACAACCTCGTGGCCGTCGGCTTCGTGGTGCACCTCAACTATTCCAACCCGTACCTGTCGCCGTTCGACGAGTTCCAGCGCTTCAAGACGCACCCGTCGATCCGCCCGACCTTCGAGGGCGGCAAGCGCCTCTCCTATGGCGCCCGCGCCATCACCGAGGGCGGCTACCAGTCGGTGCCGAAGCTGACTTTCCCGGGCGGCGTGCTGGTGGGCTGTTCGGCAGGCTTCGTCAACGTGCCGCGCATCAAGGGCAGCCACAACGCCATGGCCACCGGCATGATGGCCGCAGAAGCCGCCTTCGAGGCGGTGCGCGACGGCCGGGCCAATGACGAGCTGGCCGCCTATCAGACGGCCTATGAAGGCAGCCACGTGAAGAAGGACCTGAAGCGCGTCCGCAACGTGAAGCCGCTGTGGTCCCGCTTCGGCACGCTGATCGGCGTCGGCCTTGGCGGCATTGATATGTGGATGAACAATCTGGGCATCGGCCTGCCGTTCACCCTGAAGCACAAGAAGACCGACGCGGCCTCGCTGAAGCCTGCCGCCAAGTGTAAGCCGATCGACTATCCGAAGCCGGACGGCGTTATCTCCTTCGACAAGCTGTCGAGCGTGTTCCTGTCCTCGACCAATCACGAGGAAGACCAGCCGGCGCATCTCACGCTCAAGGATCCGTCGATCCCGATCGATAAGAACCTGCCGACCTGGGCCGAGCCCGCGCAGCGCTTCTGCCCGGCGGGGGTGTATGAGGTCGTCACCAATGACGACGGCACCAATCCGCGCTTCCAGATCAACGCGCAGAACTGCGTGCACTGCAAGACCTGCGACATCAAGGACCCCAGCCAGAACATCAACTGGGTGGTGCCCGAGGGTGGCGGCGGCCCGATCTACGTCAACATGTAGTCAGGCCGGACTGATCCGACAGAAGGCGGGCCGGGGCACATGCTCCGAGCCCGCCTTTTTACTGTGCGGGAGGGGGCAACACGTGCAGACCGGGCACGGGCCCTGCTGATGGCGAATTGATGGGCCTGTTAAGCTATGCTCGGGTATGGTGCATTTGCAGAGGCATCAATCAGGCAAGATCAGGCAGGTCAGGTGAGCGGCGTGACATTCAGCATTCCCAGCATGGCAAAGATGAAATGCGTGACGGCGCTGGCGCTCGCAGGTGCCGTGCTGGCCGGTTGCGCCTCCGTTGGCGGCGGGTTTGGCAGCCCCGGAGACACCAATGCCGTGGTCGCCGATAGCGGGCGCAACACCGACACCAAGCTGGGCAATTATCTCGCCGCGCGCCACGCCACCAACCTGCGCGACCGGGATGCGGCAGCCGAGTTCTATGACCGGGTGCTGCGCGAGGACCCGGCCAACACGGTGATTCTCGACCGCGCCTTCCTGCTGCAACTCACCTCCGGCAACGTTCCGCGCGCCGCCGTTCTGGCAGAGCGCATCATCAAGCAGGACCCGGGTGACCGTACCGCGCGGCTGGTGCTTGGCACCCATGCCCTGAAGAAGGGTGACTTTGCCGGTGCCCGTGACCACTTCTCCAACGCCGCGGCGGGCCCCTTTACCCGGCTCGTGACTGGCCTGCTGGCGGCCTGGGCCCATGTGGGGGAAGGCCAGTATGACGCGGCCTATACGAGCCTCGAACTGGACGAGGACGGCCCCGGCCATACCCTGTTCGGCAGCTATCACCGGGCGCTGGTGGCGGAGCTTGAAGGCGACATCGACGAGGCGCGCGAAGCCTATGAAACCGCCATGGCATCCTCCGGCGGCGGCTCCATCCGCATCGTCGATGCCTATGGCCGCTTCCTGGAGCGCAACGGCAAGGCACCGGACGCCAAGGTGATTTACTCCGGCTACCTGGCCCTGTCGCCCGGCCACCCGATCATTTCCGACGCGCTGGACCGCGTGCGCAGCCTGCGGACGCCGGAGCTCTTGGTGACCAACACCCGCGCCGGTGCCGCCGAAGCGCTCTATGGCATCGGCAGTGCGCTCTCCCGCGACCAGGGCGTGGATGTGTCGATCCTCTATCTGCAGCTTGCGCTGTACATGAACGAGGACCTGGACGTGGCCCGCGTGCTGCTTGGCGAGTTGCTGTCGAACTCCGGTGATCTGGCCGCAGCGGCGGAAGCCTATGAGAAGGTAGACGACGACAGCCCGCTGGCGACCACGGCCTATATCGAGCAGGCGCTGCTGCTGGACCAGATCGGCCGCACGGAGGACGCGATCAAGGCGCTGCGCGGGCTGGGCCGTCAGTCCACGGATGATGCGGAAGCCGAAGTGGCGATTGCCCTTGCCGACCTTTACCGCGCAACGGAACAGTTCCGCGAGGCAGAGAAGCAGTACACCCGCGCCCTCGACCTGCTGAACTCGCCCGCCGGCCGCCTGTGGACCATCTACTATGCCCGCGGCGTCTCCCGCGAGCGACAGGACAAGTGGGACGGGGCGGAAGAGGATTTCTTCAAGGCCCTGGAGCTGAAACCCGAGCAGCCCTATGTGCTCAACTATCTCGGCTATTCCTGGCTGGAGCAGGGGCGCAATCTGGACGAAGCCATGGACATGATCCGCAAGGCCGTGGACCAGCGTCCGAATGACGGCTTCATCGTGGACAGCCTCGGCTGGGCCTATTTCCGCCTCGGCCAGTATGACAACGCGGTCGAACATCTGGAGCGCGCGGTGGAACTTGACCCCACCGATCCCACCATCAACGACCATCTGGGCGACGCCCTGTGGAAGGTGGGCCGCCGCACGGAAGCCCGCTTCCAGTGGCAGCATGCGCTCGACAGCAACCCCACCGAGGACGCGGCCCTGCGCATTCAGCGCAAGCTCGACAAGGGGCTGGACGCAGTGGAAGCCGCCGAGCGGCAGGACGACCGCGCAGGCTCCTGATATGCGGCGCACGGGATTGGGGTGCGGCTTGCTATGACCGGCGATGACTTCAATGCGTTCTGCCAGAGCCTGCCCGCCACCACCCATGTGGTGCAGTGGGGCGGGGCGCATGTGTGGAAGGTGGGCGGCAAGGTCTTTGCCATCGGCGGATGGGATGAGAAGGAGCCTGCCTTCACGTTCAAGGTCAGCGACATGAGCTTTGAAGTGCTGCCGCAACTGCCCGGCGTGCGCCCGGCACCCTACATGGCGTCGCGCGGGCTCAAATGGGTGCAGCATTATGCGGCGCCGGGCTTGAGTGACGATGAGCTTCGGGACTACATCAGGGCCTCCCACGCCATGGTGGCGGCGGGCCTGTCGAAGAAGAAGCAACGCGAACTGGGATTGCTGTAAGTGACCGCCGTAACCGAGTTCGCCCCCGCCAAGATCAATCTCACCCTGCACGTGCTGGGAAAGCGCGGCGACGGCTATCACCTGCTGGAAAGCCTGGTGGTGTTTGCCGGTGCAGGCGACCGGCTGACTGTTGAGCCTGCGGACGGCCTTTCGTTCGAGGTGACCGGCCCCAATGCGGCCGCCCTGGCTGATACACCGGACACGGATAATCTGGTGCTGAAGGCAGCGCAGCTTCTGGATGACGGCGCGGGCCGGGGCGCGCGGATCATTCTCGACAAGCATTTGCCGGTGGCCGCAGGCATCGGTGGCGGCTCGGCAGATTGCGCGGCGGCCTTACGCGCACTCAACGCGCTGTGGGGCCTCGGCCACACGCCCGCGGCGCTGGCGGAGATGGGTCTGGCGCTGGGGGCGGATGTGCCGGTCTGCGTGCACGCGCCGACACCTAAAATCATGTCCGGCATCGGCGAGCGGATTGCGGCGGCCCCCGGCCTGCCTGACCTGTGGTGCGTGCTGGCCAATCCCGGCGCGCCGGTGCCCACCGGGCCGGTCTTCAAGGCGCTTGATGCCCCGCCTGCAACCCGCGACAGCGACACGTTCTGGCCCGGCAGCCTGCCGTCGCCTCAGGCACTGACCCGCTTTCTCGGCACCTGCCGCAACGACCTCGAACCCGCAGCCCGCGCTTTGGTGCCCGAGGTAAGCGCAACCCTGCAGGCGCTCGCTGCCACCAAAGGCTGCCTCCTCGCCCGCATGTCCGGCTCCGGCGCCACCTGCTTCGGCCTCTATGCGACAGAAACGGCCGCCGCTGCCGCGGCCAAGGCCGTGCGCCGCGATGGCTGGTGGGTCGAAGCGGCGAAGGTGCTGGGGGAGGGCATTAAGGCTCAGGCGGGCTGAGAGAGATCCTCCGGTCAAGCCGGAGGATGAGCGGAATTTTTTTTACCCCAACCATATACCGCTATCCCTCCGGCTTGACCGGAGGGTCTCTTGATAATCTGGCAGACACCCTAGAAGTGCGGCACGCGGCCCGTCAGATCGTCCCAATCCGGATTGTCGGCCTCGATCAGCGACACCTTCCAGTCGCGGATCCAGTGCTTGAGCCGCCGCTCGCGTTGCCTGGCTTCCTCGCGGCTGTCGAATGCCTCGAAATGCACCAGGCGCAGCAGATTGTATCGGGCTGAAAAGCCGGGCGCGCCTTTGGACTGGTGTTCGGTCAGTCGCCTGGCAAGGTCATCCGTGTAGCCCACATAGAGCGTGCCGCCGGGCTTGTTGGTGAGGATGTAGACGAAGAAGGCCATTGCGGAAGTGCAACGGCAGGGGCTGGGGGCGTCAAGGGGGGCTCAGGCAGGGTGAGAGAGATCCTCCTGTCAAGCCGGAGGATGAGCGGCACTATTTCAACCCCAACCAAAAACCGCTATCCCTCCGGCTTGACCGGAGGGTCTCTCAGTAATCTGGCGCTTTCAGCCTAGTAGCTGCGGTTGACGCAGAAATGCACGAGGCTGATCAGCACGTCGCGCATGTCACTTTCCGGGAAGATGGCGAGTGCGTCGCAGGCGATGGCGCCGTAGTGGCGGGCGCGGCCGATGGTGTCGTCGAGGCAGCCATGGCGTTCCATAATGGCGATGGCGTTTTCCATGTCGCCGTCCTGCTGGTCGCCGTCGCGCAGGGTGCGCTCCCAGAAGGCGCGCTCATCCGCCGTGCCGCGGCGATAGGCCAGCACCACCGGCAGGGTCAGCTTGCCTTCGCGGAAATCGTCGCCCACCGTCTTGCCGAGCGTTGCCTGGCGGCCTGAATAATCAAGCGCGTCATCGACGAGCTGGAAGGCGATGCCCAGATTGCGACCGTAGGAGGCCAGCGCCGCCTGTTCTGAATCGGGCCGGTCGGCCACTACCGCGCCTACTTCCGTGGCGGCGGCGAACAGGGCGGCGGTCTTGGCGTTCACCACCTGCAGATAGGCATCTTCCGTGGTGCGCGTGTCCTTGGTGGTGGCAAGCTGCAGCACCTCGCCCTCGGCAATGACGCAGGCCGACGACGACAGGATGTCGAGCGCCTTCAGCGAACCAACCTCGACCATCAGCTTGAAGGCGCGGCCGAGCAGGAAATCACCCACCAGCACGCTGGCCTGGTTGCCCCAGATCTTGCGCGCGGCCTGCTTGCCGCGGCGCAGGTCGCTTTCATCCACCACGTCATCATGCAGAAGGGTGGCCGTGTGCATCAGCTCGACGGCAGCGGCCAGTTTCACATGGTCCGTACCCTGATAACCGCAGATCTCGGCGGCAGCGAGCGTCATCATCGGGCGCAGGCGCTTGCCGCCGCTTTCCACGATGTGGCCTGCAAGCTCCGGCACCATCTCGACCTGTGACGCGAGGCGGGACAGGATCAGCTCGGTCACCCGCTCCATGTCGGAGCCGACAAGCGCCGTCAGCCGCTCGACAGCATCGCTGCCCTGGCCACGGTCACTTTCAAGGGGAACGACGACGCCCATGTCTCTTCTGCTGGCCCTTTGCATGATAGGGTGGAAAGACGCGCCCTTCGGGGCGGCCTGATCGGGCGGTCTAATCCCGATGATGTGAAGTCTAAGTGCGGGTCTTGGCTGGTCAAGTCAACTACCATGCGGCCCCCCGCCGCGCATTTCACGTCTGCGTCAGGGACAATACTCGAGCCTGCTCCCGGTCCGCCGGGATCCACGTCCTGTTTCACCTAGGTCTGCGAAACACCCCGCCCATGATCGAACTCCTGCGCACCAACGACCCGGTTACCGTCTCCTTCGCCGAAGCGCTCTTGAAGGATGCGGGCATCGCCTATCAGCTGCTCGACCTGCATATGAGCGTGGTCGAAGGCTCGCTGGGGGTGCTGCCGCGGCGGCTGGCCGTGCGCGATGACCAGGCGGCCCAGGCGCGCACGCTGCTGGTGGACGCCGGCATCGACGTGCCGCCGGTGGGGGAGAGCCGCGGATGAGCGGGACAGCACCCACAGAAGCACCAACAGACGCCCCAACGGTGCAGGAAATCGAGACCTCGGACGATGATTTCCTCAGCGGCAAGGTGAAATGCCTGCAGCCGCGCCAGGGCTTCCGGGCCGGGGTGGACACGGTGATGCTGGCAGCCGCCTGTCCGGCGAAGGAGGGCGAATTGGTGCTCGAGCCCGGCTGCGGGCCCGGTGTCGCCGCCATGTGCCTCGCCCGGCGGACCGGCGCGCGGGTGCTGGGTGTCGAGATTGAGGCTGGCGCGCTGGAGCTGGCCCGCCGTAATGCCGAGCGCAATGAACTTGCGCACATGGTGTCGCTCATCGAGGCGGATGTGACGCTCAAGGCGTCTTTATTGGCGGAGCACGGCCTGGCACCGGAAACCTGCGACCATGCCATCGCCAACCCGCCTTTCCTGACCGAAGGCGAGGCGACCCCGCCGCCGGGAGATGCCCGCGCCCGCGCCTTTGCGGGTCCGCAGGAGCTGCTGGACGCCTGGGTCAAGTTCGCCACGCGGATGGTCCGCCCCGGCGGCACGCTGAGCTTCATCCACCGGGCTGACCGGGTGGGGGATCTGCTGGCAGCGCTTGAGGGCCGGGCAGGGGGCGCACAGGTCTTTCCCCTGTGGCCGGCCCCGCGATCAACCGGCAAACCGGCCTCCCGCGTCATCGTGCAGGCCACCAAGGGCAGCCGCGCCCCGCTGAAGCTGCTGCCCGGCCTGGTGCTGCACGGGGCGGATGCGCGGTTTACCGGGGATGCCTGGGACATCCTCCGGAAGGGCCGCCCGCTCGAGATCGGCGGCTGAAGCACCGGACAGCCGCGCCGCTTGCGCTTTCACGGGCGCGTGACTATCTGATGGCCATGGCAATCAAGGATAATCTGCGCGCCCTGCGCGACCAGCCGCTGATCGGCCCCATCGCCCGCAAGCTGATGGGCGAGCCGGAACCGCTCGTCACCGTCGTCCGCCTCACCGGCGTCATCGGCGGCCAGTCCACCCCGCTGAGCCCGTCCTTGACGCTGGCCTCCTGCGCGGCGGACCTCGAGGCGGCCTTCACCAACAGTCAGGCCAAGGCCGTGGCCATCGCCATCAACTCCCCCGGCGGCTCGCCCGTGCAGTCGGCGCTGATCACCAAGCGCGTCCGCGCGCTGGCCAAGGAGCATGAAAAGCCCGTCTTTACCTTCATCGAGGATGTGGGCGCCTCCGGCGGCTACATGCTGGCGCTGGCTGGCGACGAGATCTATGCGGATGAAAACTCCGTCGTCGGCTCCATTGGCGTTGTCTCGGCGGGCTTCGGCTTCAAGAAGCTGATCGACAAGGTGGGCGTCGAACGCCGCATCTATACGGCGGGCACCAGCAAGGCGATGCTCGACCCGTTCCAGGAAGAAAACCCCAAGGACGTGGCGCATCTGAAGAAGCTGCAGGAAGAAGTGCACGAAAGCTTCAAGCAGATGGTGCGCGATCACAGGGGCGACAAGCTGTCCGCGCCGGAGGATGAGCTGTTCAACGGCGCCTTCTGGACCGGTGCCACCGCCAAGACTTTGGGCCTGATCGACGGGCTGGGCGATATGCGTGCGGTGATGCAGGAGAAGTTCGGCGACAAGACCAAGCTCAAGCTCGTGCATGTGTCCGGCGGCCTGTTCCGCCGCAACAAGAACGCTGCTGAAGTCGGTGCGCCCGCAGCAGCTGCCACAGCTTCGCCATCTGCCGCCGCCATGATGGCGGGCGAGGCTGCAAATCTGGTGGAAACCGGGCTTGCGGCGCTGGAAGCCCGCGCGCACTGGAACCGCTTCGGGCTCTAGGCCCGGATTCCGGGGCCCGGCAAAGGGGCCCAACGACTAGGGGATAATTTGATGGGAAACATCATCCTCACGGCCCTGCTGATCGTCGCCGCGGTGGCCGCCTGGCGGACGCTCAAGGACAAGGGTGTTAGCCGCCGTTCCGCCGTGGAGGAGGCCGCCCGCCGCGCCACCCAGCATATGAGCGGCAAATCCGACGCCCAGACGCTGGAAGCCGGCAAGGACGGCGTCTATCGCCCCACCGACCGCCAGCCGCGCTAGGCACGTGCCGCACGGGCGGCACACGGGCCAGTGCCCTGACACAGCGTCGCCCGCCGGTCAGCCAACGACCAGCCTGCGGCTAGCCTCCTGGCCCTCTCACCCCCCGGCAAGCCCGTCCTTGACCCCGCATGACCCGCGCGGCTAGGTTCCGCCGCGCCCGGGCATATAGCAGCCCTCTTGTCGATTCTGCGGTTTCAGGTCACCAGGGGGCGCCTGCTGGAAATCCGGGCCCGCACCGACCCCGTTTCACCCTTTTCAGGTGAGTTCCAAGCGCCTCGATGACCGCGTCACGGCCGAAGGCCGATACATCCTTTCAGGGCCTGATCCTGACCCTGCAACGCTTCTGGGCGGACCAGGGCTGCGTGCTGCTGCAACCCTATGACATGGAAATGGGCGCGGGCACCTTTCACCCCGCGACCACCCTGCGCGCGCTCGGCCCCAAGCCCTGGAACGCGGCCTATGTGCAGCCCTCCCGCCGCCCGACGGACGGCCGCTATGGCGAGAACCCCAACCGCTTCCAGCACTATTACCAGTTCCAGGTGATCCTGAAGCCGAGCCCGGACAACATCCAGGAGCTCTACCTGCAAAGCCTCTATGCGCTGGGCATCGACCCCAAGCTGCATGACATCCGCTTTGTGGAGGATGACTGGGAAAGCCCGACGCTGGGCGCCTGGGGCCTGGGCTGGGAAGTGTGGTGCGACGGGATGGAGGTCTCCCAGTTCACTTACTTCCAGCAGGTGGGCGGCATCGACTGTTCACCCGTGTCCGGCGAGCTGACCTACGGGCTGGAACGCCTGGCCATGTATGTGCAGGGCGTCGACAACGGGTTTGAACTGGATTTCAACGGCGCTGAGGGCGACAAGAAGGTCACCTATGGCGACGTGTTCCACCAGGCGGAGGTGGAATATTCCCACCACAATTTCGACGCCGCTGACACCGAGGCCCTGTTCCGCCAGTTTGCCGACGCGGAAAAGGAATGCGAGCGGCTGCTGAGCCACACGCCCGCGCTGCCGCTGCCCGCCTATGACCAGGTGCTGAAGGCATCCCACCGCTTCAACCTGCTGGACGCCCGCGGCGTCATCTCAGTCACCGAACGCCAGGCCTATATCGGCCGGGTCCGGAACCTGGCCAAGGGCTGCTGCGAAGCCTATCTGAAGACGCAGATCGAGGGGGCTGAGTAATGCCTGAGACCCTGATCGAACTCTTCTGCGAGGAAATCCCCGCGCGCATGCAGAAGCGTGCGGCGGAAGACCTGCAGCGCATGGTGACGGACGCGCTGGTGGAGGCCGGCGTCACCTATGAGTGGGCGCGCATCCATTATGGCCCGCGCCGGCTGATGCTGGCACTCGGCGGCCTGCCGGGGGCGGCACCCGACCGCAAGGAAGAGCGCAAGGGCCCGCGCGTCGGCGCGCCGGAAAAGGCGCTTGAGGGCTTCCTGAAGTCGGCGGGGCTTGCAAGCGTTGACGACTGCGAGCAGCGCGAGGACAAGAAGGGCGCGTTTTACGTCGCCGTCATCGACAAGCCGGGCCGCCCGGTGCCGGAGCTGCTGGCCGAGATCATTCCCGACACGGTGAAGAAATTCCCCTGGCCCAAGTCCATGCGATGGGGCGTGGGCACGCTGCGCTGGGTGCGGCCGCTGCATTCCATCGTCTGCACGTTTGATGGTGAGGTGGTGCCTTTCGAGGTGGCGCTCAACGACGACACCGTCATCACGTCCGGCAACGTCACCTATGGTCACCGCTTCATGGCGCCCGACGCGATCACCGTGTCGCGCCTTGAAGACTATGAGGTGGGGCTTGACCGCGCCAAGGTGATGGTGGACGCGGAGATCCGTATGCAGACGATCCTGCACGAAGCCAAGACCCTGTGTGAGGCGCAGGGGCTTGAGCTGGTGGAGGACGAGGCGCTGCTGGAAGAGGTGGCGGGGCTGGTTGAATGGCCCGTGCCGCTGATGGGGTCGTTCGATGAAAGCTTCCTCGACGTGCCGCCGGAAGTGCTGACCTCGACCATGCGGTCGAACCAGAAATATTTCGCGGTCCGCGACCCCAAGAGCGGCGGCATGGCAGCGAAGTTCATCTGCGTCGCCAATGTGGAAGCGGAAGACGGCGGCACCGCCATCGCCGACGGCAATGGCCGCGTCCTCCGCGCCCGCTTCTCCGACGCGCGCTTCTTCTGGGACGAAGACAAGAAGCGCACGCTGGACAGCCGCGTGGATGACCTCAAGAAGGTCGTGTTCCACGCCAAGCTCGGCACCGTGCATGACAAGATGGAGCGGGTGGCGGGTGTCGCCGTAGATCTCGTCGCACCCTATGTCGGCGCCGATCGCGGCAACGTTGATCGTGCCGCGCGCCTTGCAAAAGCGGATTTGACGACCGGCATGGTCTACGAGTTTCCTGATCTTCAGGGCATCATGGGCCGCTACTACGCGATTGAAGATGGTGAAGTGGCCGAGGTAGCAGATGCTATCCGAGACCACTATGCGCCCCAGAGTGCTGATGACGATGTGCCTACCGCTCCCGTATCAATCGCTGTCTCCCTTTCCGAGAAACTGGATACGCTCGTCGGTTTCTGGGACATCGGTGAGAAGCCGACGGGCTCGAAAGATCCTTACGCCCTTCGCCGGTACGCATTGGGCGTCACTCGGACGATTCTCGAAAACGAGATACGAATTCCCATCCGTCAGGTGATGGGAAGCGTATGGAGCTATGACGGTGACAATCGCGAGGCAGAGGATCGCGATGCGACGCTCGACGACCTCCTGTCCTTCTTCGCCGACCGCCTGAAGGTCTATCTCCGCGACCGTGGGGCGCGGCATGATCTTGTGGATGCGGTCTTCGCAATGGAGGGCCAGGACGACCTCTGGCTGATCGTCCAGCGCGTCAATGCGCTGTCGGATTTCCTGGCAACCGATGACGGGGCCAATTTGCTGGCGGGCTACAAGCGCGCCGCCAACATCCTGCGCATCGAGGAAAAGAAGGACGGCGCGCCGGTTTCCGGCACGGCCAACACCGAGCTGTTTTCCGAAAAGGCCGAGAGCGATCTTTACGCGGCGATTGATGCCGCCACCGGCATCGCGCGCGAGGCGGTGGCGAAGGAAGATTTCGCCGGGGCCATGGCGGCGCTTGCCAAGCTGCGCGGGCCGGTCGATCTGTTCCTCGATACCGAGACCGGTGTGCGGGTGAATGACAACGACCCGAGAATCCGCGCCAACCGGCTCAAGCTGCTGGCCCAGATCCGCGACGCCCTGCACACCGTCGCCGACTTCTCCAAGGTGGAGGGCTAGGGCAGTGGCTGTGGCCCCGGGCCATGACGCGCGGCCGGGCGTGACCGCGACCGCTGCCGCCCCCTCACCCTCCCCCCGTGCAAACTGTCGTTTGCGCGGCGGGCCCCTCCCTCTCCCACGAGGGGAGAGGGACCAATACTTTACCTCTCCCGCTCCTGTCCGCTTTTGCGGACGGACCGCAAAAGTGGGGGGAGAGGTCGGTGCGGAGCACCGGGTGAGGGTGGAGCGGCACTTCGGGGCGGCACCTGAGGGCATCTCGTTTGCCCCCGCCCCCGACAGCGCAGCGGCTCAAGCGGCCAATCCAAAGATTCCCGTGGCTGCGACCCAGCCATGCCTTGACCGCACCGCCTGTCTCTTCCATGAGTCCGGCACGAGTCGCGGGTTCACACAGAATTCACATCACCACCTCAAGACAGGCACACGACCATGACCAAGTGGGTGTACAGCTTCGGCGACGGCAAGGCGGAAGGGTCCGCTGAGGACCGCAACCTTTTGGGCGGCAAGGGCGCGAACCTTGCGGAGATGTCCAATCTCGGGCTGCCGGTGCCGCCGGGCTTTACCATCACCACCGAGCTGTGCACCTGGTACTACGACAATGGCCGCAAGTACCCGGACGAGCTGTCCGACCAGGTTGATGATGCCCTTGAGCAGATCGGCAAGCTGGTCGGCGCCACCTTCGGCGACACCGCAAACCCGCTGCTCGTCTCGGTGCGGTCGGGCGCCCGCGCCTCCATGCCGGGCATGATGGATACGGTGCTGAATCTCGGCCTCAATGACGAGACCGTGGGCGCGATGGCCAAGCTGTCGGGCGATGAGCGCTTCGCCATGGACAGCTACCGCCGCTTCATCCAGATGTATTCCGACGTGGTGCTGGGCGTGGACCACTACCACTTCGAGGAGATCCTCGAGGTCTACAAGGAAGAGAACGACTATACGCTGGACACGGATCTTTCCGCCGATGACTGGAAGGAAATCATCCAGCACTACAAGGCCGCTGTTGAGCGCGAGCTGGAGCAGCCCTTCCCGCAGGATGTGAAGGACCAGCTCTGGGGCGCGATCTCGGCTGTGTTCGGCTCCTGGCGCAATGACCGCGCCAACACCTATCGTCGCCTGCACAACATCCCCGAAAGCTGGGGCACTGCCGTCAACGTGCAGGCCATGGTGTTCGGCAATATGGGCGATACGTCGGCCACGGGCGTCGCCTTCACCCGCGACCCGTCCACCGGCGTGAAAGAATTTTATGGCGAATTCCTCATCAATGCCCAGGGCGAGGACGTGGTGGCGGGCATCCGCACCCCGCAGAACCTGACCAAGGCCTCCCGCGAGGCAGCCGGTGCGACCGCCCCCAGCATGGAGGAAGCCATGCCGGAAGTGTTCGGGCAGCTTGTGGACATCTACAAGAAGCTCGAAGGCCATTACCGCGACATGCAGGACATCGAGTTCACCGTCCAGCAGGGCAAGCTGTGGATGCTGCAGACCCGCAACGGCAAGCGCACGGCGAAAGCCGCCCTCAAGATCGCCTGCGACATGGTGGATGAGGGACTGATTTCCTCCGAAGAAGCCGTGAAGCGCGTGGACCCCGCGTCGCTGGACCAGCTGCTGCACCCGACCCTTGATCCGGATGCGGAACGCAACGTGATTGCCTCCGGCCTGCCTGCGTCGCCCGGCGCGGCATCCGGTGCCGTCGTGTTCACCGCCGAACACGCGGTGGAGTGCATGCAGGAAGGCAAGAAGGTCATCCTGGTACGGATCGAAACAAGCCCCGAAGACATTCACGGCATGCACGCAGCCCAAGGCATTCTGACCACCCGCGGCGGCATGACCAGCCACGCGGCCGTGGTGGCCCGCGGCATGGGGCGGCCCTGTGTGTCCGGCGCGGGTACGATCCGTGTTGATTATGCGGCAAAGACCTTCACCGTCGGCGGCGTGACGATCTCTGAAGGTGACATCATCACCATCGATGGCGGCAACGGCCAGGTGATGCAGGGCGAAGTGCCGACCCTGCAGCCGGAACTCTCCGGTGATTTCGGCAAACTGATGGAATGGGCCGACAAGGCCCGTCGCATGAAGGTGCGCACCAACGCGGAAACCCCGGCGGATGCCGAGACCGCGCGCAAGTTCGGCGCCGAGGGCATTGGTCTGTGCCGCACTGAGCACATGTTCTTTGAAGCCGAGCGCATTGTCGCCGTGCGCGAGATGATCCTCGCCGACGAGCACGACAAGTCAGCCCGCAAGGCGGCGCTGGACAAGATCCTGCCCATGCAGCGGCAGGACTTCACCGATTTGTTCGAGATCATGTCCGGCCTGCCGGTGACGATCCGCCTGCTTGACCCGCCGCTGCACGAATTCCTTCCGCAGTCGGACGAAGAAATGGAAGAAGTGGCGGCTGCCTCTGGCGTTGATGCCGCCAAGCTGAAGCAGCGCGCGCATGAGCTGCACGAGTTCAACCCGATGCTGGGCCATCGCGGCTGCCGCCTCGGCATTTCCTATCCGGAAATCTACGAGATGCAGGCCCGTGCCATCTTCGAAGCGTCGATTGCCGCCGCCGAGAAGACCGGCTCCCCGGTGACGCCGGAAATCATGATCCCGCTCGTTGCCATGAAGCAGGAGCTGGACACGCTGAAGGCGCGCATCGTGGCGATTGCCGGTGACGTTGAGAAAGAGACCGGCAAGAAGCTGAGCTATCTCGTCGGCACCATGATCGAGCTGCCGCGCGCAGCCCTTCAGGCCAACAACATCGCCGAGACGGCGGAGTTCTTCTCCTTCGGCACCAATGATCTGACGCAGACGACCTATGGCATTTCGCGCGATGATGCAGCGATGTTCCTCAAGACATATACGGAGCAGGGGCTGATCGAGCAGGACCCGTTCGTGTCGCTGGACCCCGATGGGGTGGGCGAGCTGGTGAAGATCGGCGCCGAGCGCGGCCGGTCGACCCGTGCCGACATCAAGCTCGGCATCTGCGGTGAGCATGGCGGTGACCCGGCCTCGGTGGCCTTCTGTGAGACAGTCGGCCTCGACTATGTGTCGTGCTCGCCCTACCGCGTGCCCATCGCCCGCCTGGCCGCTGCCCAGGCCGCACTCGCGACCAGGTAAAAACAGGCGGGAAACCGCCGGTTTTTGCTGCAGTGCAATATATTTCGGGTTGGAAGTGTCTGATTCTGGCACAGGATGCGGCTCGTCCGGTAAAAAACGGGCGGCATCCGTGCATGGCAGGTCTGCGCCTGATTTTGCCTGTAAAATCAAGGGGTTGCGCCAGATAACATGGGCGTGAGTGCTGTCCGCTTGAAGGCGGCAGGCCTTAATGCTATCTCCCTCCCCGACACCCGCACATAAATCTGTCACATCAGGGCAGGGGGCGGGACAAACACAGTTTCCGGCGCATTTTCCGAGGGGCAGAACGCCCGATCAGGCGCCAGGACAGGCCGGGGATAAACCGGCTGTCGCTGGCACGGGGATTGCGACGACGCCAAGACCGGTCCGGGAATGGGACGAGTGCCATTCCCGCCGGAACCGCCCGGCGCAGGGGAGCCAGATGCTCCCGCGTATCGCGCCCGGCACTGGGAATGCGGGTTGGGAAGCCCGCTTGGTTTCAAATCTGGGGGTGGAGCAAGGCCAGGGGCCGCAGCGCAGATGTGCGCGCGCCCGCAAGATGCCTGCCCGCCTCAAGTATCAGGGTCACAAGACCCCGATGCGGACCATGTGGAGACAGGACGATGCTGAACAGGCTCGACACCGTTTTGACGCAGATCCGTCATCGCTGCCGGTCTCTCACCGAGGGGCGGGAGTGGACACGCAAGACGGCCATCATCGCCGCCGCCGGTGCCATTGTGCTGGCCGGCAGCACCGCGGTTACCTTCCTCGGCGGGGAAGCTGACCCGTCGCAGCAGCAGGCGGCGCTGAGCATCAGCGAGACGCCGGACGTGAAGGCTGTCACCGCCAAGGCCCGTGCGCGGGTCGCCGGCGGCCGCCTCAGCGCCCCGGTGATAACCCTGCCGGCCGTAACCCGTTCCATGAGCGACGACACGTTTTACGCGGTGGTGGAAAACGCCATCGACATCGCCGGCGAGGACCGTCTCGCCAAGCGCTTCTCCAAGCTGTCGGAAGAGCAAATTGCCCGCGAGCGCCAGTGCCTCGCCGAAGCAATCTATTTCGAGGCCCGCAGCGAAGGCGCCAAGGGCAAGCTGGCCGTGGCCGAAGTGGTGCTGACCCGGGTGGCCGACAAGCGCTACCCCCGCACCATCTGCGGCGTCGTCTATCAGGGCGCGCACCTGGCCACGGGCTGCCAGTTCTCCTGGACCTGCGACGGCCTGAGCGACATTCCGCGCGAAAAGGCCGCCTGGGACCGCTCCCGCGCCCTGGCCGCCTATGTGATGCTGGACGTGAAGTGGGAAGAAGTGACCGGCAAGGCCACGCATTACCACGCTGACTATGTGGCGCCTTACTGGGCCCCGACGCTGGAAGAGACGGCCACCGTCGGCAAGCACGTCTTCTACCGCTGGGGCAACCGCAAGCCCGCCAAGCCGGCGCCGCTGCAGGACAGCTAGGCACCAGCCGGGCTTATAGCAAGATCAAACGGGAAGGCCGTCTCAGGCAGAGGCGGCCTTCTTGCTTTCTTCTTCCATGTTGCGGATCAGCTCTGCCAGCGGCCCGGTGGATTTGAGCTGCTCGCGCACGAGCTCCGGCGTGTTGCCGGCGGCCTTGTCGAGATCACCGATCTCCTCCGGCACGAACCAGTGCAGCTTCTCCGGCGTGTGATAGGCCTCCCACACACACACAGCCACCGAGTCCGCCGGCATCAGCCGGAACATGCCCTCGCTCGGCGCGTTGTCGGTGGTGCCCTCCGGCAGGATCGCCGTGTCGATCAGCCCCGGCAGCACGTCCGCTGCCCGCACGCCGTGGCGCGCAAACTCGATCGACAGCGCTTCCGTCAGGCCCTTCACCGCGTGCTTGGTCGCCGAATAGACCGCGATGCCCGGCATGCCGAAGGTGGCGGAGGAAGAGGACGTGGTGAAGCACAGCGAGTTCGGCGTCGCCTTGAGCAGCGGATAGGCCATGTGGATGCCGCGCAGCACGCCGATGAAATTGACGTTCACCACCGCCATCACGTCGGCGAAATCCATCTCGTCGAAAAAGCCGCCATTGCCGATGCCGGCATTGTTGAACAGTAGGTCGAGCGTCCCGCCCGTATCCTTCGAGAACGCCTCCAGCACGGCCCCGAAATCCTCGGCACTCGTCACATCCAGCGTTGAGATGAAGCAATTGTCCGGCCCGATATCGGCCTCAAGCGATTTGAGGCCAAGCTCGTTCACATCCGTCGCGCCGACAAACCAGCCCTTGGACGCAAACAGCTCTGCCGTCGCCCGGCCCATGCCGCTGGCAGCCCCGGTGATGAAAATTGATTTGCGGTTGCCCGCCTTGGTCTTGCTCATGACCCGTCTCCCTGAAACATCTTTTTGTTTTCAGGGCAGACTCTAGGCCCACCGGCCCCGCGTTGGAAGCTAGTCGCCGAAATCGATGTCGAGACCCAGATCGAGCGACGGGGCGGAATGGGTGAGCCAGCCCACGGAAATGAGGTCCACGCCGCTTTCCGCAACTCCCACGATGGTGTCCGCCGTGATGCCGCCGGAGGCTTCCAGCACGGCCCGGCCGTCATTGATCTCCACGGCCTCGGCAAGGGTGGCGGGCGCCATGTTGTCGAGCAGGATTGCTTCCGCCCCGGCATCAAGCGCCTCGCGCAGCTGGTCGAGCGTGTCCACCTCGCATTCGATCTTCACCATGTGCCCGGCCTGCGCCTTGGCAGCCTGAATGGCAGCGGTGACGCCGCCCGCCACGGCGATGTGGTTGTCCTTGATCAGCAGGCCGTCATCGAGCCCGAAGCGGTGATTGGACCCGCCGCCGCAGCGCACCGCATGCTTCTCGAAGGCGCGCAGGCCCGGCGTCGTCTTGCGGGTGCAGGTGACCCTCGCCTTGGTATGCGCGATGAGGGCGGACATTTTTGCAGCCTCCGAGGCAATGCCCGACATGTGGCCGAGGAAATTGAGCGCAACCCGCTCGCCGGTGAGGATGGAGCGCGCCTTGCCGTCCAGATGGCAGATCGTGTCCCCCGGCTCCAGCCGGTCGCCGTCACGCCGCTCAATTCCGATCATCAAGTCCGGGTCCACCAGCCGGAAGGCAGTACGCGCCGCATCAAGCCCCGCCACAACGCCCGGTTTGCGCGCGGCGATGCGTGCCTGCGCCCGCACATCTTCCGGCACCACATAATCGGTGGTGATGTCACCGGCGCGGCCAAGATCCTCTTCCAGCGCGCGGCGCACGGCGGGCTCGACGATCAGGCGGGGCATCGGGGGCAGATTGCTGTGGGGCATGGTGTCAGGCCGTCTTCTGGACAGGAGTGGGGGCAGCGGCAAGGCCCGTCGCGCGGGCCTCGTCCAGCGTCAGGGGCAGGGGGCGCCCCAGGGCATCATCCGCCTGCGGATAATCAAGCCGGGCGTGGCCGCCACGGCTTTCATGGCGGCGATGGGCGGCGGCGGTGATCAGCAGCGCGGCGGCAAGCATGTTGCGGTAGCCGGACGCCTCGGGCCGGGCGTCTGCGTCAAAGCTGCGGATCATGTCGAGCGTTGCGGCCAACTGACCGGCCTCGCGCGCCACGCCCACAGAAAGCGACATGGCGGTGCGTAGGTGCATGATCTGCGCCGCATGCGGGTCCGGCCCCTTGGGCGCTTCACCGCCCTGTGGGGCTGCCTTGGGCGCAGACGTGCCGGGCGTGAGGCCCGCAACGGCGTCGGCAATGCGTGCGCCGAACACGATGGATTCAAGCAGCGAATTGGACGCCAGCCGGTTGGCCCCGTGCGCCCCGGTGCGGGAGACCTCGCCGCAGGCATAAAGGCCTTGAAGGCTTGTCGCCCCAGTCAGATCCGTCACCACGCCGCCCATATGGTAATGCGCGGCCGGGGCCACGGGGATCATCTGCGTGACCGGGTCGATGCCCGCCCGCAGCGCGGCGGCATGCACGGCGGGGAAGCGCTCGGCGAACCGCGCGCCGACTGCTGTGCGGCAATCAAGCAACACCGTGCCGCCGCGCGCGATTTCACGGGCAATCTCGCGGGCCACAATATCGCGCGGCGCAAGCTCAAGATCCGGATGCACGCCTTCCATCAGCCGCGATCCATCAGCCCGGTGAAGCGTTGCGCCTTCCCCGCGCAGGGCCTCGGTCGCAAGGGGGGCAGGGTCTTCGTCGCAGGCGATGGCGGTGGGGTGGAACTGCACGAACTCGACATCGGCCACGCGGGCGCCCGCCCGGGCAGCGAGCCCCAGACCGTGGCCGCGCGAGCCCGGCGGGTTGGTGGTCACCCGGTAAAGCGCGCCCACACCGCCGGTCGCCAGCACGGTTGTATCTGCCCGCACGGCAAGGGTGGGGGCGTCCGGCTCCACGCCGCCGCGTGCCATGATGCCGGTGACACTGCCGCCCTCGACGATGAGATCAGCTGCGTTCCAGCCGGGGACGATGTGAATGTTGGGGTGTGCCTCAGCCGCCTGACCCAGCGCCTTCATGATCGCGGCACCGGCACCGTCACCGCCCACATGGGCAATGCGGTTGCGCGAATGCGCGCCTTCCCGGCCCAGCGCAAAGCTGCCGTCGGCCCTGCGGTCGAACGCAACACCTAGCGCTTCGAGATCGGCAATGCGGGCAGGCGCGTCTTCGGCCAGGGCGCGGGCGGCGGCTTCATCCACCAGCCCGTCACCGGCGGCCAGCGTGTCGGCCACATGCAGGTCCGCGCTGTCGTCGGGGCCCAGCGCTGCGGCGATGCCGCCCTGCGCCCAGGTGGAGGTGGCCCCGCCGGGACGCGCTACGCCGGACAGCACGGTGACCTGGCGGCCCCGGTCAGCGAGCTTCAGGGCCGTGAACAGCCCTGCCAGCCCGGCACCCGCGATCAGCGCGTCACCGGCCAGATGCTCGTTTGCTGTGCTCATGATGTCCCGCCTCCGGGCTGGACGATCAGATGACGGCCCTAATTGTTGAGGGCGATCATCCGCTCGATCGGCAGCCGCGCACGCTCGGCAATCGCCGGGTCAATCGTCACCTCGTCCTGCATGGAGTGCAGCGAGGCCAGGATCTTCGGCAGGGTGATGCGTTTCATGTGCGGGCACAGATTGCACGGGCGGATGAACTCCACATTCGGGTTCTCCACCGCCACATTGTCCGACATGGAGCACTCGGTCACCATCATCACCTTGGCGGGCTGGTTGTCCTTCACCCAGTTGATCATCGCCGAGGTGGAGCCGGAGAAATCGGCTTCGTCCAGCACGTTGGGCGGGCACTCGGGATGGGCGATGATCTTGATGCCCGGATCGTTCTCGCGATATTCGCGCAGCTCTTCCGGGGTGAAGCGCTCATGCACTTCGCAGGAGCCCTTGTAGGTGATGATCTCCACATCGGTCTGCTTCTGCACATTGCGGGCGAGATATTCGTCCGGGATGCACATGACGCGCGGCACGTTGAGGCTTTCGACAACCTTCAGCGCGTTCGACGACGTGCAGCAGATATCGGTCTCCGCCTTCACCTCGGCGGAGGTGTTCACATAGGTCACCACCGGCACGTCGGGATAGGCTTCGCGCATGGCGCGGACATCGGCCCCGGTGATGGAGGAGGCCAGCGAGCAGCCGGCCATCTCGTCGGGGATGATCACTTTTTTCTGAGGGTTCAGGAGCTTCGAGGTCTCGGCCATGAAGTGCACGCCGCACTGGACGATCACTTCTTCCTCGACCTTGGTGGCCTCAATGGCCAGCTGCAGGCTGTCGCCCGCGATATCGGACACGCAGTGGAAGATTTCCGGCGTCATGTAATTATGCGCCAGGATCACCGCGTTCTTCTCCGCCTTGAGGCGGTTGATCTCGTAGATATAGGGCGCAAAGAAAGGCCACTCGACGGAAGGGATGACCTTCGACACCCGCGCGTAGAGCGAAGACATCTCTTTCGCCAGGCCGGGGGTGTATTCCGGAACTTCGAATTCCGGCACCGGCTTTTTGGCCTTTGGTGCGGCAGCGGGCGCCTTGGCCTGCGTGCGCTTGATCCCGTCATTGATGCTGGCGTCATACACGATGGTCATGGCCAGGCCTCCCTTGCAGTCTGGGCAGCGGCGTTATACTCATTTTGAGTATATGGAGGGCCGCAAAAAAGGCGGACGTCAATCCGCACTGTCATCTGGGAGTAATGCTACGTTTGAGCATTACCCCTGTCAAGTCTGGTAAATGGGGCGGTCTCTCGCAGGATCAAGCCATTTCCGACTAAAGTACTGAGGCAAATCACTTTGCCCGGATCACTCATCCGGCCCGGCGGGCGCTGAGGAGGCGCCGAGCGGGCGTTGTGCGGGCACGGAACCAACAGGCAGTCAGGCAGCGTATCATGGCCGGCATTCCCCTCGACAAACAGCTCTTCAGCCTCCTGGCGCTGGTCCTCACTTTCGTGGCCTTCCTGCCCTATATGCGCGCCATCCTGCGCGATGAGACCCGGCCGCACGTCTTTTCGTGGCTCATCTGGGCGGGGGGCACCGTTGTTGTCTTCTTCGCTCAACTGGCGGACGGGGCGGGCATCGGGGCATGGCCCATCGGCATTTCCGGCGCCGTCACCTTCCTCGTTGCGTTCCTGGCCATGCGCACGACCGCCGACACCACCATCGTGGCGTCTGATTGGGTCTATCTGGCGCTGGCCATAACAGCGCTCCCCCTGTGGTGGCTGACGTCCGACCCGCTTTATGCCGTCGTCATTCTCACAATCGTGGACTTGCTGGGCTTCGGCCCGTCCATGCGCAAGGCCTATGGTGCCCCGCATGAGGAGAACGCCACCTTCTTCACGCTGATGGCGCTGCGGAATGGCTGCGTGGTGCTGGCGCTCGAGGCTTACACATGGGCCACGGTCCTCTTTCCGGCCGCTGTCGGCATCGCCTGCGTGCTGTTCGTCGCCCTCATCCTGCTCCGCCGCCGCGCGGTGGCACAGGCTGTCTGAGAGCGGGGCGAGGGGGCATGCCGCCGCCAGCGGATATGTGATCGCCCGCAGAATGCGTTAGAGCGGCCCGCAAAAGTGCGCTATGCCTCGCCCATGAAGATGCGTGACCTGGAAGCAGCCACCGGCGTCAACCGCGAGACCATCCGCGTCTATTTCCGCCATGGCCTGCTGCCCGAGCCCAAGCGGTCCAAACCCAACGTGGCTGATTACGATCAGGCCCATGTGGATGGCATTCGCCTCATCCGCCGCCTCCACAAGGAGGAGGGGATGACCCTGCCGCAGATCAAGCGCGTGCTTTCGGGTGATGTCTCCGACCCCTCCCTCAGCATCGGCGCTTTCCCGCATCTCGAACAGCTCGTCGCCGCCCGCCTCGACCGCTACGACGCCCTGGTGCCGCTGGCATCCGTCATCGAACGCAATCCGCAGGCGGAAGAAGACGCTCACGCGCTTCAGGAGATCAAGGCCGTGCGCCTCAAGGAGCAGGACGGGGAGACCATGCTGTCGCGGACTGATGCGGAGATCGTTGCCATCTGCGGCGACATGCGCCGCGTCGGCTTCACCACCGACAAGGGCTTCAACCCCGCGCAGTTGGGCTTCTATGTGGCGAACGCCAATGATCTCGGCCAGCGGGAGGTGGAGAGCTTTCTCGCCAGCATTGGCAAGAATGTGGGCCAGCAGGAAGCTGCCGATCTCGCCTTCGAGGCCATCAACCGCATGATGTCCTTTTTCGGCCTGTTGCGGACCAAGGCCGTCATGCGGGCGTTCGCCAACGCCACCCGTCCGGATACGGACGAAAAACCAAGCAGGGACTAGGGTTAGGACCGGTTCCTAGCGCGCCGCCGCCCGGCTGCTGCGTCCGCGCACTGGCGCACCCACGCGCACGCCCGGTGCCGCGCGCTCCGTCACAACTTCCCGGCGGAAGCGGAACTGCTCGGCGGGCCGCCCGCCGGTCTTGGTGGTCATCCGGCCCGTGCCTTCCACAAGGCCCGTCTTTTCCACCTGGCGGCGGAAATTCTGCTTGTGCAGCTTCTGGCCCATCACCGCTTCCACGGTGGTCTGTAATTCGGTGAGGGTGAATTCCTCCGCCATCAGCTCGAACACGACGGGCCGGTATTTGAGCTTGGCCCGCAGCCGGCCCATGGCGGTGGCGAGGATGCGGCGATGGTCATGCAGCATCGGGTCGCCGAGGGCGGGCACATCCTGCGCGTCTTCCGCGACGCCCAGTCTGCGGCGGGCGTTCTTGCGCCCGTCCATCGCCGCCTCGTCGGCAAGGCCCGCCTCATACAGCAGCTCGAAGCGCTCGAGCACCTTTTCCTCGTCCCAGGCGATGCCGTTGAGGCCGAAACACAGATCCAGCCGCTCCCGCCGCCGCGCCTTGAGGGCAGGCGTCGTGGCGCGGGCCACCCACTCCCCCACCAGCGGGGCGATCTTGCCGTCGATGATTGCCGGCCGACCCTGCCGCCAGTCCTCCCACGGGAAGTAACTGTACCAGCAGCGCCAGCTGCTCTGCTGCGCGGTGGCGTCCTCACCCATGTCCTGCGCCCGCACCAGCGCCAGATAGCCGACCGACACGATATGCGGCCCGGTATCCTCCGGGTGCCGGTGCCGGCCGCGGTCGCCGAACGTATAAAGCTGTTCCACATAGCCCAGATCGAGCTTGGTCTGGTCCTGCACCCAGCGCCGGAGGCCCACATCCATGGTGCGGTGCTTGAGCGGGTCGAACGGGCCGAAGGGCAGGGCATCCCATTGCCCCGGCGCGCGCACCACCAGGGTCCGCGGCTCGGCTTCGGCGATGGTCACGATGGCCGCGTTGAGGCCCACCACCACTGCAGTGGAGGTGTCGTCAAAGCCGGGTCCTGCCGTGGTCTGCTTCCGCGCCACCTGTGATCGCTCTCCGTTCGGGGGCTGCCGCACTTTTGCTCATTTGTAGCATTAGGTGCCCCCCATCTTTCAAGGCCCGGATTTAAGGGAGATGTGGGGGCCGCGACATGCGGGCCGGGTTTCTTCGGAACAACGGCCGGGGGCAGCCGGTTGATCAGGCATCCCGTAACCGAGTCCGAAAGGAGGCCCCCATGGCCGATCTCAAAGGCAAACGCATCGCACTGCTCGCCACCCACGGCTTCGAGCAGTCGGAACTGGAAGTCCCCCGCGACCGCCTGGCCGGGATGGGCGCCGAGGTGCATGTGATCGCGCCCGAAGATGGTGACATCAAGGGCTGGGACGGCGACGATTGGGGCCGCCCTGTCTCGATCGACAAGACGCTGGACCAAGCATCCATGGATGATTACGACGCCCTCGTGCTGCCCGGCGGCCAGATCAACCCGGACCTGCTGCGCGTCAATGACGACGCCCTGGCGTTCATCAAGCGCGCCTATGAAAGCGGCAAGGTGCTGGCGGCGATCTGCCACGCCCCCTGGCTGCTGGTGGAGACAGGCATCGCCGAAGGCGCGACCATGACGTCCTACCCGTCGGTGAAGACCGACGTGAAGAATGCCGGTGCCACCTGGGTGGACGAGGCGGTGGTGGCCGATAACGGCCTGATCACGTCCCGTAACCCGGATGACCTTGAAGTCTTCAGCAAGAAGATCGCCGAGGAAATTCTCGAAGGCCAGCACACCCGCGCCGCAGCCTAGAGCTTTGGTTTGAGGCTGCGGCCCTGCCTCCGGTTCCCCCAATGACGGCGCTCAGCCTTGGGGGGACCCGGGTGGCGCGGCGCCGGCCGCCTGTCGGCATCCCGCGATCCGGCTACCCCGCCGCCAGGGTCGCGAAGCGTTTGAGGTAGGCATCCTGTGCCTCACGCACCGGCAGCGGCTTGATCCACCGCCGCGCCGCCCGGGACTGGGCCGGCGTCAGCCGCGGCCGGCCGAACAGCCGCGCCGCTTCCGCAGGCTCGAACCCCGCAAGCTCCACAGCTTCCAGATAGGCCGACACGTGATCCGCCCGCTTGATGGTGCGGGTCACGTGTCTCGGCGTTTGTGCGGGAATGCCGAAGCGGATGTGGATCGCCTCCTCCAGCCGCGTTTCGAAGGTCTTGTAGTCAACGCCCAGGGCTGCCTTGAAGGGGCTGATCATGTCGCCGATGACATATTCCGGTGCGTCATGCAGCAGCGCGGCCAGCAGCTTGGTCTGGTCCCAGTCCGGTGCGAAAGCCTGCGCAAGGTCCGTGACCAGCAGGGAGTGCTGCGCCACGCTATAGGCGTGATCCCCCACCGTCTGCCCGTTCCAGCGCGCGACCCGCGCCAACCCGTGGGCAATGTCCTCGATCTCCACGTCGAGCGGCGACGGGTTGATCAGATCAAGCCGCCGCCCGCTGAGCATGCGCTGCCAGGCGCGCGGGGCGTCACTGTCCTTCGGCACGGTCATGTCATCCTCTCACTTAGGCGGCGAACGGGGGACCGTGTGTAAAAGCTCGGCCGCGCCCTGTCGATGCAAAAACCCCCTATCGCGCAATCGCCGGTTCAAGGCGCGCGGACGGCCCGCAAAACCCCTGTTGTTCCCCCTCGCCGGGCCGTTAAACTGCCCGCGGAGACAGCGCTGGCCTGGCCGGGGCTTGACCCACATCATGGTGGCGGCGCGCGCCCGCATAGGATCATGCAGACCTGTGCAGGGCGCTTTGAGACCGCCACCGATTTGACGCCCTATGCATAGTCCCCGCGCAGCCGGACCGGCGCGCAACGAAACGGAAGAGATATGTCCATCAAACGCATTCTGTGCCCGCTTTACGGCTCCGCCTCCGACGCGGCGTCGCTGACCATGGGCCTGTCCCTCGCCAAGCGCTTCCACGCCCAGGCGGACATTCTCTTCGTGCGTCCCAACCCGACCGACGCGCTGCCCTATCTGGGCGAAGGCATTTCCGGCCCCGTCGTCGAGGACATCATCGAGACCGCCCGCAAGGCCGCCGACAGCGCCGAGGACCAGTGCCGCAAGGAGGCCGAAGAAGCCGCCCGCGCCGCAGGCGTCGAGATCACCGATGAGGTGCGCGCCGATGCCGCCACCGCGCGCATGCGCATCAAGTCGGGCCGTGCGGTTGACGTGATCGCGGGGGAAAGCCGGTTGGCCGACCTCGTCATCGTTGCCGATGCCGGTGCCCGCGACCAGGCCTCCGGCCCCAACGCCCTTGAAACCTGCATGCTGGCCGAAGGCCGCCCGGTGCTGCTGGCTCCGCAGCAGGCCCCGGCGGATGTGGGCGCCAGCGTTGTCATCGGCTGGGATGAAAGCGGCGAAGCCGCCAACGCCATCACCGCCGCCATGCCGTTCCTCGTCTCCGCTGAAAAGGTCACCATCGTCTGCGTCGATGAGGACGGTGTCAGCGATGCACCCGGCGCCCGCGCCCTGCAGGAATATCTGGCGTTGCACACGGTCACCGCCGAGATCCACCTGGTGCCGGAAGACAACCGCAACACCGGCGAAGTGCTGCTGGCCGAAGCCACCAACCTCCAGGGCGACCTGCTGGTGATGGGCGGTTACAGCCACTCCCGCCTGCGTGAGCTGGTGCTGGGCGGCGTCACCCGCCACATCCGGTCGCATGCCACCATCCCGGTGCTCATGGCACACTGAGCCCGTCCGGCAATCCGCCTGCCGGGTCACCCGGCGGGCACCTGCCGCAACATTCTGCAAGAAGGACAATCACCCATGGCGCTCTACCGCGTTCACCTGCACGTCGCCCGCAGCGATCAGTACCCGGACGGATCGTCCGAGTGCGGCTATGAATTCATCGTGCCGCTCGACGGCGACATGCAGCTCGACCCCGAAGCCTGGAAGAACCACAAGGAAGACTGCACCGTCCACCGGTTCTGGAAGGACGAGGACGATCTGCGCGGCCATCTGCGCCATGTGGGCAAGGGCTGGAAGTTCGATTACGACAAGTCCGACGACGAGGACGACGAATTGCTGTTCAAGCTCGACCGCCACAAGCTGGCCGAAGGCGAGTATGTGTCCATCACCGAAAGCGACGGCGAGATGCACACCTTCCGCGTTGTCGCCGTGCGGCCCTATCCGTAAGTGCTGTGCGGGTGGAGAGAGAGCCTCCGGTCAAGCCGGAGGGTCTCTCTCGCCACAGCGAGCTCAAACAAAAAGCCCCGGACATTGTCCGGGGCTTTTCCGTTCGTGCGGGCAGTCACCGTCAGACGCGCCGCACCAGCACGCTGCCGGCGGAATAGCCCGCGCCGAAGGAGCAGATCACGCCCACATCGCCGGGGTCGAGGTCTTCGCTGAACTTGTTGAAGGCGATGATCGAGCCCGCGGAGGACGTATTGGCATAGTCCTTCAGGATGTTCGGCTGCTCGGCCTCCGACGGCGACCGGCCCATCACCTTCTTGCCGATCAGGTCGTTCATGTTGGCATTGGCCTGGTGCAGCCACATGCGCTTGAGCGAGTTGTTGCCGATATTCTCGTCCGCCATGTGCTCGAGGATCATCGCCGACACCATCGGCACCACTTCCTTGAACACCTTGCGGCCTTCCTGCACGAAGAGCTTGTCCTTGGCGCCGATGCCCTCAGGCGCGGTGCGGTTCAGGAAGCCGAAATTGTTGCGGATATTGTTCGAGAACTGCGTCTTGAGACGGGTGCTGATGATTTCGAACGGATGCTCCGCCGTTGCCGTCTCGGCATTTTCCACCACAACGGCGGTTGCCACGTCACCGAAGATGAAATGGCTGTCGCGGTCGCGGAAATTGAGATGGCCGGTGCAGATCTCGGGGCTCGTCACCAGTACGCATTTGGCCGAGCCGGAGCGGATCATGTCATAGGCCTGCTGGATGCCGAAGGTGGCGGACGAACACGCCACGTTCATGTCGAAGGCAAACCCGTCAATGCCCAGAAGGTCCTGCACCTCGATGGCGATCGCCGGGTAGGGGCGCTGCAGGTTGGAGCAGGCCACCAGCACCGCGTCCACGTCCTTGGCGGACTTGCCCGCCTGCTTCAGCGCGTCACGCGCGGCGGTCACCGCCATCTCGGCGAGGATCGACGGTTCTTCATTCGGGCGCTCCGGCAGGCGCGGGGCCATGATCTCCGGATCAAGAATGCCGTCCTTGTTCATCACGAAGCGCTGCTGAATGCCCGACGCCTTCTCGATGAAGGGCACGCTCGATTCCGAAAGCGCTTCCACCTCGCCGCGGTCGATCGCGTCCTTGTTGGCTGCGTTGAAGTTCTTCACATAGGTGTTGAACGCTTCAACCAGCTCCTCATTGGTGATTGCTTCCGAAGGCGTGAAGACGCCGGTTCCACTGATGACAACTTTGGTCAAACCTACCACCTGATTATGTCGCACTTCCTGGCCGCCATAGGGCCGAAGCGGCGTGTCTCTCGTCCCAATCCCCCGCGCGAACCTGCACGCACCCGCAAAAACACCGGGCGGCCGCTGGTCCGCGTCGCTTAATGGGATAATTTAAGGGAAGCGGTCTGGTCATGCCAGCGCAAGCCGCCTTCATTGGTGAACTCCCATCCGCTGCAGCCCGGCCGCCGGGCCGTTTCGCCGCCTGAAACCGTCTGATTTCTCCCGACTTCAAGGACTGCCCGTGACCGACACGACCCTTCCCAAGACCCTGCAAGAGGCCGGTGTGGCCACGGAGACCAGCAGTCTGCCGGTCTATTATTCCCAGCTTGACGCTGCGGAAAAGGCGGCCTGGGACATGCTGGAGGATGGCGCTGCCTCGGCGAAGACCGCCTTTCACACCCCGGTGCTCGCGACCGTGGCGCCGGACGGGGCCCCGCTTGCCCGCACCGTCGTGCTGCGCGAAGCGTCGCGGGCGGAAAAAATTCTGCGCGCCAACACGGACCAGCGCTCCCGCAAGGCACGCGACCTCGCCGGTGAGTCGCGCGCCCAGCTGCATTTCTATGATGCCGCCGCGAAGATACAGCTCCGCGCCACCGTGCGGGCCGACCTGCTGACCGAAGGCGAGGCGCATCGCCGGGCATGGGAAGCCTCGGCGCTCGGCAGCCGCGTTTGCTACCTGGCGGTGGATGCACCCGGGGCGCCGGCGCCTGACCCGACATCCGGCCTGCCGGTGGATGCCGATGAGGGCCGCCGTGTGGCCGCCGAGCGGCTGGAGGACGGCTATGGCAACTTCGCCATCATGCGCTTCCACGTGGAGGCGCTGGACTGGCTCTATCTGGCCAGCCAGGGCCACAGGCGGGCGATCTTCGACTATGTCGCCGGGACGCGGAGCTGGGTTATCCCGTAAGTGCAAGTTGGGGCTCTGTGGCGTGACCTCTTGGAACTCCCGGACGGCCTCCGGTGTTGTCGGAGCGTCAGGAGGCCAGATGAAACTTCCCTTTTTCCAGGACGCGGCCAGCAACAGGAACGAGCATTACACGGCGGTGTATTCGCTCTACGAGCTGGCCTATACGGCTGCCGACTTCATGGCCGCCATGCTCTTCGTCACCGGCAGCGTCCTGTTCTTCAGCGAGGAGACCAAACAGTCAGGCACCTGGCTGTTTCTGATCGGCAGTCTTCTCTTTGCCCTCAAGCCGTCCCTGCGCATGGCACGGGAAATTCATCTCTGGCGGCTGGGCAAGACACAGACCCTGGCCCGCCGGGCAGGCTTCGACGTCTAGCGGGCCGGTCAGCAGGCTAGCCCAATTAGCGGGCAAGATCGGCGCAGGCGGTGCGGCGCGGGCAGGTCAGCTGGTGATCATTCACCATCCCCACCGCCTGGGCGAAGGCATAGACGATGGTCGGCCCGCAGAACTTGAAGCCGCGCTTCTTGAGGTCTTTCGACAGGGCTTCGCTCATCGCCGTCTTGGCCGGGGCGTCCCGCCAGCTCTCCAGCGACGATTGCAGCGGCGTGCCGTCCACATAATCCCACAGATAGCCCGAGAAGCCGCCCGGCTCGGTCTCCATCATGTCGAGCCACACGCGCGCATTGCCGATGGTCGCCTCGATCTTGCCGCGGTGGCGGATGATGCCCTCATTGCCCAGCAGCCGGGTGATATCCTTTTCGGTGTAGCGGGCGATTGTCTCGGGCTCAAAGCCGTCAAACGCCGCGCGAAAGCTGTCGCGTTTCCGGAGAATGGTGATCCAGGACAGGCCGGCCTGGAACCCGTCGAGGATCAGCTTTTCAAACAGCGCCCGGTCGTCATATTCCGGCACGCCCCATTCCCCGTCGTGATAGGCCACATAAAGCGGGTCGTCACCGCACCAGCCGCAGCGGCCGGTCTCATCCTGCGCAGCGCTCATTGGGCGTCTTCCTCCAGCGTGCCGTCGAGGGTGAAGGCCGCATAGGGCGGCACGCGCAGGGTGAGCCTGGTATCGCCTGCCTGCGCGTCTGCGCCGCCGGCCCGCGCCACGCGGTCAAGAAACACGAGTGCCAGCGCGTCATTGCCCGCGTGGCCACAGATACTGCCGACCTTGGCGTCGCCCATGGTGATGTTGGTGCCCTGATCCGGCGCATCCCCCTCCATCGCCGCCACCACAAGCCGCTTGCGTGCCTTGCCCTTGCGGTGCATGCGCGAGGCGACTTCCTGGCCGACAAAGCAACCCTTCTTGAAGTCGATCCCGTTCAGCAGGTCGAGATTGCACTCGATGGGGAAATCCTTGTCCGCGCCGATGTCCTGCGCTCCGTCCGGCACCCCGCGCGACACGCAGAAGCTGCGATAGTCCTCAGCCGACGCATCTGCATCCGCGATTTCAGCGCCGGTCGGCACGAAGGCCCGCGTGCCTAGAAAGCCTGCCCGCGGATCTTCATAGGAAACCGCCCCGTCAAAGGCTTCAGCCCCGTCGCCGAACCGTGCTTCTACGCAATAGTCAGCGCTGGCATCATCAAAGGCTGCATCCGCGCGCAGCTTGTACATGGTGAGCCGCTTCTGCAGCTCGGCCGCCCGCGCGGCCGCGCAGTCGATCAGGTAGCTGGCCTCGCGCCCCGGTTCGGCGGCGATGAAAAAATCAAACAGGAACTTGCCCTGCGGCGTCAGCAGCAGCGAGTAGACCGGCGTGCCGCGATCCACGGCCTCGAGATTGCCGGTCACCAGCCGTTGCAGAAGGTCATGCACGTCGGCGCCGTGGGCGCGCAGCACGCGCCGGTCATCCAGGAGGGCGGTTCGGGTATTACTCATTGGGTCTGGTCCGGAACATCAGGGATTTGTCGGGCAGAAGGGTGGGGGCAGGGGGCGCGCTGTTCAAGGGGCGCATAAACCCTCCTGACAGCTGGTGATTGGCTTTCGGGCGGGAACGCACCTATAAGGCGGGAGGATAACTGCCCGGAAAGCCTGCCCGCGCCAAGATGAAGCACATTCTCTTCGTCACCTATAACCGCATCGGCGACGCCGTCCTGTCGAGCGGCGTGCTCTCCTGGCTGGCCGACCGGCACCCCGAGGCCGAGATCACGGTCGCCTGCGGCCCCGCCGCCGCCACCCTGTTCCGCGACCAGCCCGGCGTCACCCGCATCATCGAGATGCCCAAGCAGAAGCGGTCCGGCCATTGGATCGATCTGTGGAAGCAGACCCGCGGCACGAAATGGGACCTGGTGGTCGACCTGCGGGCGTCGCTCATCTCCTATTCGCTGCGCGCCAGGGAGCGGCGGGTGCTGCGGCAGGACACATCGCTCCACCGCGTGCCCCATATCGCCACCGTGATGGGCCTGACCCCGCCGCCGGTGCCGCGCCTCGCCACCGGGCGGGAGGCGCGCACAAAGGCGGCCGAGCTGGTGCCGGAGGGCGGCAAGGTGCTTGCCGTCGGCCCCACCGCCAATTGGGGCGGCAAGATGTGGCCCGCCGCGCGCTTCATCGAGTTGATCAGGCGCATTACGGGTCCGGACGGCTTTTTGCCCGGTGCCCGCGTCATGCTGATCGGCGCAGCCAGCGAGCGCGACGCGGCCCTGCCGGTCATCGAGGCGATCCCTGACGCGCAGCTGATAGATCTTGTCGGCAAGACCGACCTGCCGCTGACAGCCGCCTGCCTGGAGCGGGCGGACTTCTATGTCGGCAATGATTCAGGCCCCATGCACATGGCAGCCGCCGTCGGCCTGCCGACGCTGGGCCTGTTCGGCCCCAGCCCCGAAGACCGCTACGGCCCGTGGGGGCCGAAGGGGGCAAGCGTTCGCGGGCCGCGGAGCTTTGACGAAATCATCTCAAGCCCGACATACGATTTCCGCTCCTCAAAAAGCGAGATGACAGGCCTCACCGTGGACAAGGCCCATGTGGCCGCGAAAGCGCTGTGGGAGAAGGTGACCGGTCAGGCGACGGCACCCCGGCTCTCCACACTGACCGTTGCCCACAATGAAGAACACAACCTCAAGGCCTGCCTCGACGCCTTGTCCTTCGCCGATGAGCGCGTGGTGGTGCTTGATCGGTGTACGGATAACTCCCGCGCTGTCGCCGAAGCGGCGGGGGCGGACACCATCATCGAAGGGGGCTGGCCCATCGAGGGCGACCGCCGCAATGCGGGCATCGACGCCTGCAAGGGCGACTGGATCCTTGAGGTGGATGCGGACGAACGGGTGCCCGAGGCACTGGCGCGCGAAATCAGCGCCGTCACCCAGGCCTCGCCGCCGGGCGTCTATCTCATCCAGTTCGACAATTACGTGGGCGCAACGCGGGTGCGCTATGGCTGGGGTGCCTATATCGGGGCCAGCGCCGCCCCGCGCCTGTTTGCCCGCGGGGCCAAGCGCTGGGGCCGCCAGCGCGTGCACCCGTCCCTCGATATGGGTCCGCGTCTCGGCATGCTGGAGACCCGCGTCGATCATTTGGTGGACGAGAACATCAGCGACATGCTGGCGCGCTTCGACCGCTACACGACGGCCAATGCCCGTGACCTCATCTCGTCCGGCAAGGCGCAGCAGGAAACCCTGCGCCGCAACATCCGCCGCATTCCGTCGCGCTTCTACAAGGCTTATGTGCGCCGCAAGGGCTACCGCGAAGGCGGCTATGGCTTCCTCGTCGGCATGCTGGCAGGGCTTTACCCCATCGTCTCCTGGCTCAAGGCGACACTGGAGCCGGAGGTTTACCGCGAGGACGAGACGCCGGGCGGAGACGGGCCCGCGTGAACATCCTCCACACCATAGCCGGCGGCCCGGTCGGCGGCGCGGAGCGCTTCTTCGTCGATCTGGCCATCGCCCTGCAGGAGGCCGGCCATGACAGCCGGGCCGTGATGCGCCCCAATGAGGCGCGCGGGCAATTGCTGGATCAGGCAGGCGTGCGCCACGCGGATGTGCCCTTCAAGCGCTGGCTGGACTTCACCACCCCGCGCACCATCCGCCGCATGGCAAAGGACATGCAGGCCGACATCGTGCTGGCCTGGATGGGCCGCGCGGCCCGCGCGACGCCCGAAGGTGACTATGCGCGCATCGCGCGCCATGGCGGCTATTACAATCTCAGCTCGTTCCGCGGGTTCGATGCCCAGGTGTGCAACACGCCGGACCTTGTTCGCTATCTGACCGAAGGCGGGTTTGATCCGGATACGGTGCATTTCATCCCCAACTTCACCCCGATTGATCCGCGTCCGCCGCTTGCGCGCGCTGATTTCGAAACCCCCGATGACGCACCCCTGCTGCTCGCCATGGGGCGGATGCATGACGCCAAGGCATTTGATGTGACGCTGGATGCGCTCGCCATGACGCCCGGTGCCTGGCTGTGGATCGCAGGGGCCGGACCGCTGGAGGCGGAACTGCGCCAGCAGGCGCGTGACCTGGGCATTGACGGCCGGGTGCGCTGGCTCGGCTGGCGGGATGACCCCGGCCGGCTGCTGCGCACCGCCGACATATGCGTCTTTCCCTCCCGCACGGAGCCTTTCGGCAACGTCATCATCGCCGCCTGGGCCCATGGCACGCCGGTGGTGACGGCGGATGCGACGGGCCCCGCATGGCTGGTGCGCGACGGCGAGGACGCGCTCTTGGTGCCCAAGAACAACGCCGAGGCGGTGGCAGCGTCCATTGCACGGCTGCGCAACGACGACACGCTGGCAGCCCGGCTGGTTGCGGCAGGCAGCGCCCGCGTCGAAGCCGAATTTTCCCAATCCGCCTGCCTTGAGCGTTACCTTTCGCTCTTCGCACAGGTAAAAGAACGGCGCGGCTGATGCGGCCGATCCCCCGAAAACAGACAGGCTGACGACGAGATATGTGCGGCATCGCAGGCATGCAGACCACCAGCGGGCAGGCGCCGTCGATGACGGTGCTCAACGCCATGTCCGACGCCCTGACCCATCGCGGTCCGGACGGGGAGGGGAGCTTCGTCTCCGGCGCCACCGGCCTGATGCAGACGCGGCTGGCGATCATCGACCTTGAAACCGGCGACCAGCCCTTGTTTGACGATGAGGGCCTGGCGCTCGTCGCCAATGGCGAGATCTACAATTATCTCGAGCTGCGCCGGGAGCTTGGCGAGGCAGGCTTCAAGACCCATTCCGATTGCGAGCCGCCGCTGAAGCTCTACCGCCGCGACGGGGTGCGCTTTGCTGACGCCCTCCGGGGCATGTATGCCATTGCGCTCTATGACCCGGACGGCGAGCGCCTGATGCTCACGCGCGATCCCTTCGGCATCAAGCCGCTCTACTATGCCGAGACCGGCCACGGGTTCATCTTCGCGTCCGAGCCGCAGGCGTTGCTGGCCACGGGGCTCGTGTCACCTGAGATGAACAGCCCGGCCATCGGCGAATTGCTGCAGCTCCAGTTCACCACCGGCCGCGAAACCGCCTTCCGTCACATCTGCCGCGTGCTGCCCGGCGAAACGCTGGTGATCGAGCGCGGCCGCGTGCTGGAGCGTCACCGCCGCCACGCGCTGCCCGCTGAAGGCCCGCGCCCGCAAAGCGAAGAACATGCGATCGTGATGCTTGAAGACGCGCTGATCGACAGCGTGCGCGTGCATCAGCGGTCGGACGTGCCCTATGGCATGTTCCTCTCCGGCGGCATCGACAGCTCGGTCATCCTCGCCTGCATGGCGCGGCTGAACGATCAGCCGGTCAAATGCTACACGGCGGGTTTCTCGGGCACCCGCGTGCGCGACGAGCGGGAGCACGCAGCCCGCGTGGCGTCCGCCACCGGTGCCGACCATGAGAGCATCGATGTCACCGAGGAGGATTTCTGGTCGCTCCTGCCCGCAATGGTTGCCTCAACCGATGATCCGACGGCGGATTATGCGATCATCCCCACCTACAAGCTGGCATCCGTCGCCGCCCAGGACGTGAAAGTGGTGCTGTGCGGGGAGGGGGGCGACGAGCTGTTCGCAGGCTATGGCCGCTACCGCGCCGTGACACGCCCCACCTGGCTCGGCGGCCGGGCCATGCGCTCCCGCGGCGCGCTCGATGGGCTCAAGCTCCTGCGCAACGAGGCGCCCGCCTGGCGCGACGGCATCATGTCCGCCTGGAACAAATCCGCCATCGGCGGTCGCACGCGGCTGCAGCGCGCCCAGGCAGTGGATTGCGCCGACTGGCTGCCCAATGATCTGCTCATCAAGCTTGACCGCTGCCTGATGGCCCACAGCCTGGAAGGCCGCACGCCGCTGCTGGACCCGGTAGTCGCAGACATCGCCTACCGCCTGCCGGACAACCTCAAGCTCAAGGGCCGCATCGGCAAGCACCTGCTGCGCGCCTGGCTGGCAAAGCACTTGCCGGAGGCTGAACCCTTCGCCCGCAAGCGCGGTTTCACCGTGCCCGTCGGTGAGTGGATCGCCGGGCGCGGCGCGCGGCTGGCGCCGCTTGTGGCCCGCCAGCCCGGCGTTACCGAACTCTGCAATGCCGAGCGCGTGGCAGCGCTGTTTGCGGGCCTCACGACCACACCGGCCAAGCATGACGGCCAGGCAGCCTGGCTGCTGCTCTATTTCGCCCTCTGGCACCAGCATCACATGCTCGGCGTCCCGGCGGACGGCCCGGTGGAAGAGGTCCTGTCGGCCCGCTGAGAAAGCCGGTCTTGACGCTGCGTCCGCGATGGGGTCCCGTTGCGGCGAACCGATTTCCTGTTACGCCTGCCTTCATGGAGAGTTTCTGATGGCTGATAGTTTCCGCGCCCTCATGGTCACAAAGACGGATGATGGCCAATCCGCTGAAATCAAAGACATTACCGACGCGGATCTGATGGAAGGCGATGTCACTGTCGCTGTCAGCCATTCCACCGTGAACTACAAGGACGGCCTCGCGCTGACCGGCACGGCACCGATCCTGCGCGCCTCGCCGATGATTCCCGGCATTGATTTCGCCGGTGAGGTCATCTCGTCGGACCATGCCGACTGGAAGGCCGGCGACAAGGTGGTGCTCAACGGCTATGGCGTCGGCGAGGGCCACAGCGGCGGCTATGCCCAGCGGGCCCGCGTCAAGGGCGACTGGCTGGTGAAGCTGCCGGACGCCTTCTCAACGGCCGACGCCATGGCGATCGGCACGGCGGGCTATACGGCCATGCTGTGCGTGCTGGCGCTGGAAAAGCACGGCGTCGGCCCGAAGGACGGCGACATCCTGGTGACCGGTGCCAATGGTGGTGTCGGTTCCGTCGCCATCGCGCTGCTTGCCAAGCTGGGCTACCGCCCGGTGGCCTCCACCGGCCGCCCGGAAGAGGCAGACTATCTGAAGGCGCTGGGAGCGGTGGACGTGATCGACCGCAAGGAATTCTCCGAACCCGGACGGCCCATCGGCAAGGAACGTTGGGCGGGCGCGGTGGACGCCGTCGGCAGCACGACTCTGGCCAATGTCATTGCGCAGACCTCCTATGGCGGCACGGTTGCGGCCTGCGGCCTGGCCGGTGGCGCGGACCTGCCGTCGAGCGTCTATCCGTTCATCCTGCGCGGCGTCACCCTGTGCGGCATCGACAGCGTAATGGCCCCGCGCGGCATCCGCGAGGAGGCCTGGAGCCGCCTGGCCCGCGATCTGGACCTCGACAAGCTGAACAGCATGACCAACACCATCGGCCTTGACGGGGTGATCGGTGCGGCATCGGACATCATCGCCGGCAAGGTGCGGGGTCGTCTGATCGTCGACGTCAACGCCTGACATATCAAAAATCAAAAACCACCGCCGGACCGGCTCCGCCAAAATGAGAGCCGGCCGGCCCTTTACGGGGAGGCGCGCGCATGTCTTTGCCGCCATTCAGAAAAGTCAATTTCGTTGAAACCCGCGTTGATGTGGAGCGCCGGGACGATGGTTCGGTCGTCCTCGAAAATCCGCATCCCATGGGTGATGCCGCAGCCAATGTCATCGAGCCCCTGAAAAAATGGGCCGCTGAGAAACCGGACCAGGTGTGGCTCGCCAAGCGCCGTCCGCCCAAGGCGGGCGAGACATTCGGCGAGTGGGAGACGGTCACCTTCGCTGAGGCCTATGACCGCGTGCGCCGCATTGCGCAGGCGCTGATTGATCGCGGTGTGGGCCCGGGCAAGCCGCTGATGATCCTGTCGGGCAATTCCATCGAGCACGCGCTGATGACCTATGGCGCGATCCTCACCGGCGCGCCCGCGGTGCCCGTATCGCCCAGCTACAGCCTCATCTCGTCGGACTATGCCAAGCTGCGCTACGTGTTCGAGCTGATCGAGCCGCAGGCCATCTTCGTGCAGGACGGCCTGATGTTCGAAGACGCCATGGGCGCGCTGGACGTGGAGAAGCTGGCGCTGATCCATGTGGAGAAGCCCGCTCCGGCCTTCCATGGGTCGACATCTTACGAGGACCTGCTGACAACCGAGCCGACGGACGCCGTGGATGCGGCATATGACGCGCTCACCTATGACACGGTGGCGAAATATCTCTTCACCTCCGGGTCCACCGGCATGCCCAAGGCCGTCATCACCACGCACCGGATGATGTGTGTGAATTCCGTGATGGCCTCCAAGCTGATTGAGGAAGATGAGGACGAGCCCGCACCGACGCTGGTAAACTGGCTGCCGTGGAACCACGTGTTCGGCGGCAATGCGGTGCTCAACAATCTGCTCACCGCAGGCGGCACGCTCTACATTGACGGCGGCCGCCCGGTGCCGGGGCAGTTCGCGGAGACGGTGCAGAACCTCCGCGAAGTCGCGCCCACCACCTACACCAACGTGCCCGCCGCCTACACCATGCTCATCGAGGAGCTGGAAAAGGACGACGCGCTGGCAAAGAACTTCTTCTCGCAGCTCCGCTCCATGGGCTATGGCGGTGCCGCGCTCAACCAGGACCTGGCCGAGCGCATGCAGGCGGTGGCGATCCGCGTCACCGGTGAGCGCATCCTGTTTACCTCGGGCTACGGCGCGACCGAGACCGCGCCCACCATCATGAACACCCATTGGGAAACCGAGCGCATGGGCCTGCTGGGCCTGCCGCTGCCGGGCGTCAAGATCAAGCTGGTGCCCGCCGGTCTCAAGATGGAAGTGCGGGTGAAGGGCGACTGCATCACCCCCGGCTACTACAAGAACCCGGAAAAAACGGCGGAGGCCTTCGACGAGGAAGGCTATTACCGCCTGGGTGATGCTGCGAAATTCGTTGACGACAACGACCCCAAGCAGGGTCTCGTCTTCAACGGCCGCGTGGTGGAGGACTTCAAGCTCTCCAGCGGCACATGGGTCAATGCGGGCCGCATGCGCGTGCAGGCGGTGGAGGCCGGTAACGGTCTCATCAATGACTGCCTGGTGGCCGGGCTGGATGAGCCCTATGTGGGCATTCTCGGCTTCCCCAACCTGCCGGCCTGCCGCAAGGCCGCGGGGCTTGCCGACGACACCCCCGCCGAGGACGTGGTGCGCGCCCAGGGCGTGCTGGAACGCATCGCCGAGGGGCTTAAGGCGCACAACGCCAAGAACCCCGGCTCATCGACCCAGATCCACCGCGCCATCCTGCTGGCCGAACCGCCGTCGCTTGATGCCGGTGAACTGACCGACAAGGGCTACATCAATCAAAGCGTGTCGCTGGCCCGGCGGGCCGACAAGGTGGCCAAGCTGTTTGCGGACCCACCCGGCAACGATGTGGTGGTTGTGTAACGGCCCGCATTCGGGCACATGAAACCGGAAAACCGGCGGGACGGGGTCTGAACGGCTCCGTCCCGCCAAAGCCGAGCTGACCTGATAAGGCCCCGAATGCCCGACTGGTATCTGATCCTGAATGGCGTGCTGATTGGCATCGTCGTGGCAGCGCCCATCGGCCCCGTCAATCTCATCTGCATCCGCCGCACCCTGGCCTATGGCCGCACCAACGGCTTCGTCTCCGGCCTTGGCGCCGCCATCGGTGATGCGGTCTTCGCCACGGTGGCGGCCTTCGGGCTGACGGCCCTGTCCACCACGCTGGTGGCGGTGGGGGACTGGCTGCAGGCCATTGGCGGCTTCTTCCTGATCGGGCTGGGCGTCCACACCTTCCTGCACATCCCGGTGGACACGAAGGAAGTCAACGTCAAGACGACGGGCAAGCTGGCCGCCGCCGTCATGGCCACCTTCGTGCTCACCATCACCAACCCGGCCACCATGCTGGGCTTCGTCGCCATTTTCGGCGGCGTCGGCGGGCTGGTCACGACCGAGCCCAGCATGCTGACGGCGGGGCTTCTGGTGGTGGCTGTCTTTGTCGGCTCGGCCCTGTGGTGGCTCGGCGTCACGCTCACCGTGGGGCTGCTGCGCGACCGGATGACCGATCAGACCCTGATTCTGATCAATCGCATCTCCGGCGTGCTGATTGTATCCTTCGGCATCTTCATTATCGGGCGGCTCATCTATATGTCCGTCGCCTGATCCGGCATCAGGGGCCGAACGGGCCTCTCAAAACAAACATCATCAGGACAAACAGGGAGTTGGGTGACATGAACGGTGCGGAAAGCCTGGTGCAGACCTTCGTCAATTGCGGCGTGGAAGTCTGCTTCACCAATCCCGGCACGTCGGAAATGCACTTCGTGGCGGCGCTGGACCGCATCGACGGCATCCGCCCGGTGCTCGGCCTGTTCGAAGGCGTGGTAACGGGCGCTGCCGACGGCTATGGCCGCATGGCCGGCAAGCCCGCGGCGACCCTGCTGCATCTGGGCGCGGGGCTGGGCAATGGCTTTGCCAATCTCCACAACGCCCGCCGTGCCGCCACCCCGATCATCAATGTGGTGGGCGAGCACGCGACCTATCACCGCCAGTATGACGCCCCGCTCGCGTCCGACATCGCCAGCGTCGCCCGTCCCAACTCGGTGTGGATGGAAACGCCGGAAGACGCCCGCGACGTGGCCGCTGCCGGGGCCCGCGCCTATGCAGCGTCGATGAGCGCACCGGGCGGTATCGCTACCTTGATCCTGCCCGCCGACACCGCCTGGCTGGACGCGGACGCGGCGGCAAATCCGGTCGATTTCGATGCCCCGCACACGGTGGACGGGACCGAGATCGACAAGGTGGCTGCGGCGCTCAAGAACGGTAAAAAGTCTGCAATCCTGCTGCGCGGCCGCGTGCTGCTGGAAGACGGGCTGGAGCTGGCCGGGCGCATCCAGGCAGCCACCGGCGCGCGCATCATGTGCGATACCTTCACCCCGCGCATGCAGCGGGGCGCCGGCCGGGTGAAGCTTGAACGCATTCCCTATTTCGCCGAGCAGGCGCAGGAGTTCCTCGAAGGCACCGAGCAGCTCATCCTGGTGGGGGCCAAGAACCCGGTCGCCTTCTTCGCCTATCCCGGCAAGGAAAGCTGGCTGACGCCCAAGGACGCCGACACGCTGATCCTCGCGCGCCCGGAAGATGACGGCATGGCAGCGCTTGAAGCCCTCGCCGAAGCCGTCGGCGCCCCGGCCCAGGCGCCCGAGCATGTGGCGCTGGCCAAGCCCGACCTTGCCTCCGGTGATCTCGACGCTGACGGCGTCGGCCGCGCCATCGCGCATTTCCTGCCCGAGGGCGCGGTGATGTCGGATGAAGGCGCGACCGCGGGCCTGTTCACCAACATCTATACCGAGACCGCAGCGCCGCACGATCACATGACCCTGACCGGCGGCTCTATCGGCCAGGGCCTGCCGCTGGCAGCCGGCGCGGCGATTGCCTGCCCGGACCGCAAGGTCGTGTGCTTCCACGGCGATGGCGGGGCGATGTACACGCTGCAGTCGCTGTGGACCATGGCGCGCGAGCAGCTGGACGTGGTGACGGTGATCCTCGCCAACCGCTCCTACGCCATCCTCAATATCGAGCTGATGCGCGTCGGTGCCGAGAACCCCGGTCCCAAGGCGCTCTCCATGCTCGACCTCCATAACCCGGACCTCAACTGGGTGAAGCTGGCCCAGGGCATGGGCGTTGAGGCGGTGGCCTGCTCGACGGCGGAAGACTTCAACAAGGCGTTCGAGGCCGCGATGTCCCGCAAGGGCCCGTTCCTCATCGAAGCCATCATCTGACCGGCCCCGCCGTCCGAAAACGTGACACTCCCTGTTCCAGGGGCTGCCGCGCGGACGTTTCGTGCCTTTCATGCGCACCTCGTGCAGCCCGGCCGCCTCAGCGCTGCCGGGTTGCCGCCTTTTGGGCGTTAACCAGCTAAGCCGCTGGCGAAAAAGCCGTCTTTGCTGCTAGGCTGCCTGCGCCGGGCACGGGGAACCCGGCGCGGGCTGACCAGCAAGGGGATCGGCCCGGCACTTGCATTTTCAGTCTTGAATGAATCCGCAAGTGTCCGGGATCAGGCCAGCCACACCACGCGCCACGCCGCCCGGCACTGTGTTCGTCTTGAGGGCAGCCCTGCCATAGGTGCGGGCCGCCAGCCTGCCGGTCTGTCCGGCAGGGTACCGGTGCAGGAATGTGGGGGCGTCATGAACATGACCTTCGGCCGTAACAAGAATGGCAAGAGCGGGGCGGACAAGCCCGACACGGCTGCGCCCGGCGACAGCGCGGCAGAGGCTGCCAGCGCTGACGCAACCGCTCCCCGGGATGCCGCCAAGCCCACCCTCAACATCCATGACCTCGGCCTCGACCTTGAAGGCGAGGCGGATGGCTTTGCCGAGCAGGACAGCCCTGACGAGGTTGATCTGGGCATCGAACGGCTGATCCGTTCCGCCGGTGCCGCGCCCAAGCGTGGCGCACAGCCTGCCGATATCGCCGGTGCCAGCGTGACGCCGATCAGCGCCGCCCGGCCCGCCGCAGCGCGTCCCGAAGGTGCAGGCCGTGCCGGCCCGACCCTCAAGGTCACCGACGCCGCCATCGCCGAGGAAGTGGCGAAGGCCGACAATTCAGGCCGCCGCCCGACCATGGCCTCTCTCGGCGACATGCAGCGCCCGCTTGGCGAACGCCTGGTGGAACTGGGATATGTGACGCGCCGCGGCCTCGACACCGCCATCGCCGAACAGGAGCGCAACCCGCACAAGCTGCTGGGCAAGATCCTGTCCGACCTTGATCTGTTCACAGATGAAGTCGCGTCGGTGGAGATCACCTCAGCGCATGACCCGCTGCACACACTGATCGACCCCGAGGCCATCAAGCTCGCCCCGGAAGACCTGATCCGCACCGCGCAGGCCCTGCCTGTATCACGCGGCGGCGGTGCCATCATGGTGGCCCTGTCGCATCCGCGCGAGATCGACCAGGTGGAACTGCTGCGCCCCTATCTTCCCGCCGGCACGCGCATCGAGCCGTGCTTCTGGCCGAAGGCGGCGTTGGCTGAGACCATCGAAGCGGTGCTCGATTACGAGATGTCCGCCGAACGCATCCTCAAAGGGCTGGCGCGCGGCAGCGAAGCCCGCGGCGCCGACGCCACCGTCTGGACCGACCCGGCGGTGCGCCTCGTCAACGCCGCCCTGCTCGATGCGATCCGCGCCGGGGCCAGCCATGCCCATTTCGAGCCGGTGAATGGCTATGTGCGCCTGCGCTACCGGGTGGATGGCGCCATGCAGCAGTCATCCTCCATCGACAAGCGCTTCTGGGCGCCGGTGGCAGCCCATCTGCGTGCCATTGCCGGTCTCGGCGACACGACGGCGGCACACCAGGAAGGCTCCGAGCCGGGTGAATTCACCATGCGCCTGGGCGGCCGCATCTTCCTGTGCGCGCTCAAAACCTTCGATACGCTCAATGGTGAGCGCATGACGATCCGCCTCGGCGAGATCGCGCGCGATCCCATGTCGCTGGGCGAGCTTGGCCTGTCCGACCATTCCGCAGCCCTCGTGCTGCGCTCGCTGGTGCGCCCCTCGGGCATGATCGTCGTTGCCGGTGGCCGCGCCTCGGGCCGCACCACCACGCTTTACGGCATGCTGGGCGAGATGAAGGCCGCCGAGCGCTCCATCTTCACCGTCGAGCGCCGCATCGGCTACCGGCTGCCGCTGGTCAGCCAGCTCGAAGTGACGACGGCGCAGGCCAACAATCCGGAAACCCTGATCGACGACGTGATCGCCCAGGACCCGGATGTTCTCCTGTTCGACAAGATCGAGGACGGGGCCACCGCCCGGTCGCTTGCCAATGCCGCCTCCGCCGGCCGCCTGGTGATGACCTCCATGGATGCCCCGGACAGCCTTGCAGCCCTGATCGAGCTGATCGGCATGGTCGATGACCCGCGCCAGCTTGCCGGGCGCATCACCACGGTGATGGCCCAGCGCCTTGTGCGCCGCCTGTGCTCCGTGTGCAAACAATCCCGCCTGGCGAGTGCCGATGAATGCTTCATCTTCGGCCTTGATCCGACGGACCGGCCCACGGTCTATCACCCCAATGGCTGCCCCTCCTGCCGGTCCACCGGCTATCGGGGCCGCACGGTGATCTCCGAGGTGCTCAACATCGACGATGACATGAACGACCTCATCGCCGAGGGCGCGCCCATCGCCGATCTGCGTGCCGCTGCCGCTTCCAAGGGCTTCCAGACCCTGGCCGAGGACGGCGTGCGCAAGGTGCTGATGGGGGAGGTGAGCCCGGGCGAGCTTGCCCGCGCCGTGGACCTCGCCGCCCGGCTTTAGGCGACACTCAGCTTTCGAGCCTTGGCCCGATCCGGTCAGCCAGCCGGTTGGCTTCGGCGGCACCTTCCCGTGCATAGGTGTTGCCGAGATTGGCTGCAGCCGGTGTGCAGCGCTTATGAGCGGATTGCTGGCGGCTGTATCCCGCATTGAACGCGGCCACCATCCGGTCCCGCGCGGCCTGCTTGAGGTCGCCGCGGCCCAGCAGCGTCACCATGCGGTCACGCCACACCTGGCCCTCATTGGGGCGGCAGAGCGTGCGCAGGTAATGCACGGCACCAAGAGTGCCGGCCAGCCGCTCAAGTCCTGCTTCCATCACCGGGTCGGCTTTTGCCGGAGCGGGCGCAAGCAGCAACAGGGCGGCAGCCAATGCCACGCCACATAGGCTCTTGCGTCTCCTGCCCGGGTGCTGCCACATGCCGTTCCCACTCCGCCCGCCGGATCATTGGTCCGGGTGCCCTTTGAAAGGAGCCCATTATGCCGGAATTCCTCGACTTTGTGGCGATAGATCACGTGGTGATCCGGGTGAAGGATCTGGATGCCATGCTGGGTTTCTATGAGGGGGTGCTGGGCATGCCGGTGGAGCGCCGGCTCGACCTCGGCCTGGTGCAGCTGCGCGCCGGGGCCAGCCTGATCGACCTCGTGCCCATGGACAGCGAGCTTGGCCGCGCAGGCGGCGGCGCGCCGGATCCGGCGCACCGCAACATGGACCATGTGTGTCTCACCGTCGCTGACTGGGACCCGGACGAGATCCGGTCCTGGCTGGCAGCCCGGGGCGTTGAGGCAGGACCGGTGGAACGCCGCTACGGGGCAGGGGGGTACGGCCCCTCCATCTATGTGCAGGACCCCGAAGGCAACACGGTGGAACTGAAGGGCCCCGCGGACCGCGACCAGTCCGAACGCTGACCCCCGGTCACCGATATCTCTACGTATTTCCTTGGAAGCTGCCCCTGTTTTAGTTAGGGTAACTTACTAATAAGGGCTGCCAAAGGCCCGCAAGGTGCCGAAGGCCCTTAAGGAGGAAGTACGCAGATGAGTTCCCGTATACGTTCGAGTGCCGCCCGCAGGATCATGACGGGCATGAAGACGTGGGCCGTCGCCGCGGTACTGCCGCTGCTGGCAGTCCAGCTTGCCGTCACGCCCGCACATGCCGAGACCTATCCCTATCCGCTGGAAGACATTGCCACCGAGATGACCATCCCGGCGGACCGCTTCGAGGACTGGTGGTCGAAAGCGCCGGAAAAGATGAAGACCGAACTGCGCAGCCTGCCGCTGGCCAAGTGGCGGCCGACGGTGCTGTGCGATTATCTCGGTTTCCGCATGGGCACGCCGGAGGGCGTGGAGTGCCGCGAGCGGGAGTACCGGGAGCGCATGGCATCCGCTGACCAGTGGAACCCGGACGGCAGCTACAGGGGCCCGTCGGAGGAATGCCTCGCCCGCAACAAGACCGACAAATGGGGCCGTCTCATCTGCAACTGATCCGAACCCGCATCCTCTGCACCAGCAACAGGCGCACCGGCAGGTGACGCCGTAAGGAGCAAGAAATGACCAGGTTTGCGACGTGTCTGTTCGCCGTCATGGCGATGCTGTTCACAGCCCTTCCGACGAAGGCCGAAGCCGCCGGGGACTACACCGCCGAGCTTCAGGCTTTCCTCACCACCCTCGGCCCGGCGGAGCGCGAGCGCTTCGACAATTGGTGGGGCCGGATGCCGGATTACTTCAAGCAGAGCCTGTTCGAATCCAAGTTCGAAAACTGGCGTGAAGTCATCTATTGCGACTATCTGGGCTTCCGCGCCGGCACACCGCAGAGCGATGCCTGCGTTGCCGAACGCACCGAGAGCTGGCAGCAGAATGCAAGCCAGTGGAACGCCGACGGCAGCTTCCGTGGGCCGTCGGAGGAATGCGTGGCCCGGGGGCAGACGGACCAGTTCGGCCGCCTTGTCTGCGTTGATGAAAGCGTCCGCAAGGATGTGCAGGATTACTGGGACAGCCTGCCGCACGAGCAGAAGCTGAAGGAGTTTTCCCGCCCCGGCCATTTCTGGGAAGCCCTGCAATATTGCAACGAGCAGGAGGGGCTGACGGTCGGCACCGAGCTCTACAAGCAGTGCGAACAGGCCTACGCCAACCAGAACATCCCGATCAATTGACGCGCGGGCATTAGAGCAGATGAAAAAGCCGGAGCATTGCTGCTCCGGCTTTTGTCTTTATACGGACGGGCGATCAGAAGATCGCGTAGCCGCCGTCGATCACGAAGGTGTCGCCTGAGTGATAGGTGGAGGCATCCGACGCCAGATAGACGGCGACACCGCCGAAATCCTCCGGCTCGCCCCAGCGCCGCGCCGGCACGCGCGGGATCACCCGTTCGGCAAAGGCCGGGGCGTCCTGCGCAGCAGACGTCATGTCGGTGGCGATCCAGCCGGGCAGGATGGCGTTGGCGCGCACGCCGTGCCTGGCGAATTCGACGGCCACGCCCTTCATCATGGAAATGACCGCGCCCTTGGTCGCCGCGTAATGCTCGTTGCGCCCGGCGCCCTCGATGGCGGCAAGGCTGGCCACGCCGACAATGGACCCGCCGGGGTCGCCGTTCTTCGCGCGCTCTTCCATGTGGCGGCAGGCTTCCCGGAAGGTCCAGAACACGCCGTCGAGATTGACAGCCAGAACCTTGCGGTAGAGCTCCGTGGTGATGTTGAGGAAGGAGTTGGCGCCGTAGCCGATGCCCGCATTGGCATAGACCGCGTCGATCCGGCCCATTTTCTCGGCGGTTTCCTTCATCGAGCGGACGACCTGGTCCTCGTCGGACACATCCACCCGCATGGCCGCGATCCTGCCGCGCCCGTGGGCTTCCATCTGTGCGACGGCCTTGGCGTTCTTGTCCTCATTGGTGCCCCAGATCATCACGTCGGCGCCTGCCTGCGCCATGGCGTCCGCCATGCCGAGGCCGATGCCGCCATTGCCGCCGGTCACCAGCGCCACCTTGCCGGTCAGGTCGAAAGGTGCGTAACCCATGCGTTTCCCCTTTGGTGTTGTTGCTTCAAGGATTGGTGTCGGCGGCGACTATAGCGCGCGCGCCGCGGACCGTTCCATGGGCAAGGCCCAACGGGATCGAGGGATGAAGGGCAGACGGGGAGAGGAGGCCGGAAGAATGTCGGGGCCGGGGTCACGATTGGGGGCGCAGCCGCGCTAGCCGAACATGGCGTCGATCTCGTCCTGGCTGATGCCGTCATCGCCGGCCTCATCCTCAAGGATGGCGTCGATGTCTTCCTGGTGGGTGCGGATGCCATGGCCGTTGATGATGCCGCTGGCCATGTCCACCAGCCGCCGCAGGGTGGCCGCATGGGTGTTGGCCAGATGCGCAACCTTCTCCGCGTCCATGTTTTCACCGTCACCGACTGCTTCGGTGAGTTCCTTGGCCGCTTTCAGCGCCACCGCGTCCGCCTGCTCGACGATGGCGTCGAACGGATCGCGGAACTTGGGCGGTGAATTCTCATAGGCGAGGATCGCCAGTTCCTTGGCGGCGAAGGTGGAACGGCGGAAATGCTCCTGGTAGCTCAGCGGCTCCCAGGCGGCCACGTCCTCCACGCAATCGGGCATGTCGCAGGCCAGCTCGATGAGCATCACCACCTCGTTGAAGTGGTTGAGATAGTCGGTCGCCAGCAGGGTTTCGGGGTTGATGTTGCGGCCCTTGGCCAAGAGGCCGAGCGTGCGCGACCACCCCATCTTGCCGACGCGGCGCGTTGTCATCTCCAGTTTCTGTGCTGGAGCAGCCCCCATTCCGCACCCTTCACCCGTAGTGCTCCGCGCGGCCGTGACGGCCCGGCGGTTCTTCGACTATGGGTTGCAAGATAACAAGTCTAATCTTACCGGTCGCTTACCGGGCGCGACTTTATTAAAATCGTCAGGAATTCCGCCGGATCCGGGCTATTCCGTCACCGGGATTTCATCCAGCACCGAGCACTCGAACTGGGTCTTGTAGGTCAGCATTTCAGCCCCCGGCACAAGAGCACAACTGTAGAGCTCGGCGTCCTTCACCAGGATCATCGACCCGCCGAGAAGGCCCTCGACGCTGAAGCCGTCGTCCAGCAGGCTCCCCAGCGTCCGGTCGGTCACCACGAAGGGGCCCTTGCGGCCGTCATCTTCCGCGGCCTCATCGGCGGCGATCACAGACCCCGTGGTCATGACAAGGGCGAGGACCGCAGAGGCGAGGGGCAAGGCGCGGCGCATGGGCGTCTCCTGGAACTGGTAAATCCGGCATATCCGGACGATAGGCAAAGCGGCAGTTTCTTGCCATCAAACCGGTTAACGATGCATGGATAGCATCTGCGCTGCCCGGGGACGACAGGGAGACCCGGGCAGGCATGCCGTCACCGTCAGCCCTGCTTATGAAGGACATTGCCCCAGCCCATGTGCGGTCGCTACGCTATCACCCTGCCGCCGGACGCCATGCGGGATCTGTTCGGCTATCCGGAGCAGCCGAATTTTCCGCCGCGCTACAATGTGGCACCGACCCAGCCCGTCCCCATCATCCGCAAGGAGCAGGACGGCCAGCGGCATTTCCAGCTCGTCCGCTGGGGGCTGGTGCCGGACTGGGCGAAGGAAGTGGGGACGAGGCCGCTGTTCAATGCGCGCGGCGAGACGGTGGCTGAAAAACCGGCCTTCCGGTCTGCCTTCCGCCGCCGCCGCTGCCTCATCCCGGCCGATGGCTTCTACGAGTGGAAAACGTCCCCGCCATACGCCAAGCAGCCCTATCTGATCCGCCGCAATGACCACGCACCCCTGGCCTTTGCCGGCATCTGGGAGCACTGGCAGGCGCCGGACGGCTCGGAGCTGGAGAGCTGCAGCATCATCACCACCGAGGCCAATGCCACCCTGGCCCCGATCCATCACCGCATGCCGGTGATCCTGGAAGAGGGCGCGTGGGAGACCTGGCTGGACACCACCGAAACCCTCACCCGCGACGCGCAGGCGCTGATTGCTCCGTCCCCGGATGATATGCTCGAGGCGGTGCCCGTGTCGCGCCGGGTCAATGCGGTGGCCAATGACGATGAGGCCCTGATGGCCGAAGTGGCCCCCGCCGAGGAGCCAAAGCGCGAAAAAAAGACCCCGCCAAAATCAAAGGACAAGGATGACGGCCAGATGTCCCTGCTGTGAGCGGGGATGTCAGCGCGGCGTCAGCCATTTGCCCAGCTGTGTATTCGGCTCGACGTCATAGCCGAGCGCCTCGTAGAAGCCGGCCGCCCTGGCGTTCTCGTTGCGCACCAGGAGGTTGATCTTGCCCGCCCCGCGCGCCCGCAGCCAGTCTTCGGCAGCCGCCATCAGGCGACGGCCAAGGTCCGTACCCTGCTGCTTGGGGGCGACGCTTACGTAATAGACCGTGCCGCGATGCCCGTCATCGCCCACCATCGCGCTGGCAATGACGGCGTCAGCGCAAATCCCCACCAGCACTGTGGAGGAAGGGCCGGAAAGCGCCCGGTCGAAATCCGCCGCGGCATCATTCCAGGGCCGCGTCAGGCCGCAGGCCGCCCACAGGGCCGTGACCGCATCGCGGTCAGCGGCGACAGCATCACGAAAATGAATGTCAGACGCAGACTGGTTTTTTGTCATGCCGGGCAGACCTCCCCAATGAATGCATTGCGGAAGTGCCCGCAAAAACGAGCAATCCATCCTATAAATCCCTATACTCCATGCAACTGGGTTGGTTCGGATTCCTGATGTTTCTCGACGTCCTCATTCTGTTTGCGCTGGTGGTGTTCAACGGCTTCTTCGCCTTGTCGGAGATGGCCGTTGTCTCGTCCCGCTCTGCGCGCCTGCAGGCACTGGCCGACGGCGACAGCAAGTCGTCCGGCGCCAGGGTCGCCGCGCGCCTGCGCGAGGAGCCGGAACGCTTCCTGTCCACTGTGCAGATCGGCATCACTCTGATCGGTGTTCTGTCCGGTGCCTTCGGTGCCGCAACCGTGTCCGAGCCGCTGGCTGAAATCCTCACCGGTGTCGAGTGGATCGGCACCTATGGGGAGCCGCTGGCCTTCGGCCTCGTGGTGGTGATCGTCACCATCCTCACCCTGGTCATCGGCGAACTGGTGCCCAAGCGCATCGCGCTCGGCAATCCGGAATTCTTCGCCAGCGCCATCGCGCGGCCCATGCAGGGCCTGTCGCGGCTGTTCAGCCCGCTGGTGGACTTGCTCTCGGTACTGAGCGATCTCACCTTGCGATTCCTTGGCATCTCGGCTGAGCCCGTCAGCCAGGTGACAGAAGAGGAAATCCGCCAGCTGGTGATCGAGGGCGCGGAGGCCGGTGCCATCGAGGATGTGGAGCGCGACATCGTGCACCGCGTCTTCCGCCTCGGCGACAAGATGGCCTACGACATCATGACCCCGCGCCGTCAGCTGCCGTGGCTCGACATCGAAGCCCCGCTGGAGCGCAACGCGGCGGTGATCCGTGAAAGCCAGTCCATGCGCTACGTGGTCGGCCGCGGCCCCACGCGCGAGCCGGTGGGCGTGATCCGCGCCGAGGACCTGCTGGCGGGCCTGCCGCAGAGCGCCGAGATTGATCTGTTCGCCAGCATGAGCGCGCCGCTCTACGTGCCGGAAAGCGCCAAGGCCCTGCAGGTGCTGGGCATCATGCAGTCGGAAAACAAGTTCATGGCGCTGGTGGTGGACGAGTTCGGCGAAGTGCAGGGGGCGATCACCATGGCGGAAATCTTCCGTGCCATGGTCGGTGACGTGACGCCCGACGGCAGCGCCCCGCGCCTCGACATCATCTCCCGCAAGGACGGGTCGTTCCTGGTGGATGGCGGTGCCACGGTGGACGAGCTGAAGGACGTGCTCGGCCTCCAGTCCCTGCCCGGCGAGGACACCGAGGACTTCAACACGCTTGCCGGCGCGATGCTGCATTATTTCGGCCGCCTGCCGACCGAGGGCGATGAATTCGTCTGGGACGGCTATCGCTTCGAGGTCATCGACCTCGACGGCACCCGCATCGACAAGGTGATGATCGCGCCCCTGCGCAATATTCCGATTGCCGGTCTGCGCAGCGCTGTCGGCAACAGCTAGAAAGCCGGTCTGCGCAGCGCTGTCGGCAACAGCTAGAAAGCCGGTCTGCGCAGCGCTGTCGGCAACAATTAGCTAAACGAGCTTGCCGGGATTCATGATGCCCTTGGGGTCAAGCGCCTGCTTGATCGCCCGCATGGCCCCCAACGCCACGTCCGACTTGTAGCGGGTAATCTCCTCGCGCTTCAGCGTGCCGATGCCGTGCTCAGCCGAAATCGAGCCATTGAGCCGCGCGACGACGCCATGCACGATGTCATTCATCGCTTGCCACTGGCCGATGAAGGCCTGCGGGTCCATCTCCACCGGCTGGCTCAGGTTGAAGTGGATGTTGCCATCGCCGATATGGCCGAAGGGGACGGGCCGGATGCCCGGCATGGCGGCTTCGACGTCGCGTGTGGCCTGATCCAGAAAGTCCGGCACGCGGGAGACCGGCACGGAAACATCATGCTTGATGCTGGCACCTTCGAGCTTCTGCGCTTCGGACATGTTTTCGCGCAAAGCCCACAGGGCCTGCCGCTGCGTTTCGCTTTCGGCCAGGACCGCGTCAAGCACGAGGCCCGCCTCCATCGCACCGCCAAGGCCCTGTTCCAGCACGCCGCGCAGCCAGCCATCGGTGCCCGCGGTCAGTTCCACCAGCACATACCATTGATGGGGATCGCTGAACGGGTCCGCCGCATCCTCGAAATGCCGCAACACCAGCTCGAAGCCCGAGCGCTTGATGATCTCGAAGGTGGCGACCAGCCCGCCGGAGACATCCTGCAGCCGTGCCAGAAGTTCGACCGCAGCCTGCGGGTCGCGCACCGCGACAAACGCCGTCTCGGTCGCCTTGGGGGCAGGGTAGAGCTTCAGCACGGCGCCGGTGATGATGCCCAGCGTGCCTTCCGCCCCGGCCAGAAGCCGCATCAGGTCATAGCCCGTATTGTCCTTGCGCAGGCTCGTGAGCCCGTTCCAGATCTCGCCATTGGGCAGCACCGCCTCAAGCCCCAGAACCAGGTCGCGCATGGAGCCGTAGCGCAGCACCGCCGTACCGCCCGCATTGGTGGAGATGACCCCGCCAACCTGGCAGGAGCCTTCCGACGCAAGGCTCAGGGGAAACAGCCGGTCGATCTCTGACGCGGCGTCCTGAATGGATTGCAGGGTGCAGCCCGCATCCACCACCATGGCGTTGTTGAGCGCATCGACCGCGCGCACCTTGTTCATCCGCTCCAGCGAGACAATGACCTGGCCGCCGCTTGCGTCAGGGATTTGCCCGCCGACCAGCCCCGTATTGCCGCCCTGCGGCACCAGCGGCGTGCCGGTCTCGGCGGCTATCTTGACGATGGCCGACACGGCTTCAACGCTGCCGGGCCGCAGCACCAGCGGAGTCTCACCCCGGTAAAGCCCGCGCCACTCGACGAGATATTTCTCGAGGTCATCGCGCCCGCCCACAAGCGCGCCGCCGGGGCCTGCGGCCTCGATGAAGCGGTCAATCACGTCTGGCGTGAGGGCGGGGGATGTATGCGTCTGCGTGTCCATGCTGATGAGGTAAACCGCCCGTGCTTTTCCGTCAAAGGACTAAAACCCGTCAGCCGCGGGGGGCTGCGGCCCGCCTGAGCCGGTCATTGATCGCTTCGCCGATCCCCTCATGGGGCACGGGCATGACGGCGATGCCGTCAGGCGTCTGTGCGTCGAGCGCGCGCAGCATGGCAAACAGGTTGGCCGCCGCTTCCACAAGGTCGCCGGTCACGCTGAGATTGGCCATCGGCCCCTGATAGGCGGGCACATCCGGCCCCAGCGCCAGCAGCGCTTCCCCCGGCGTGACGCTGGTGGCGTTGAGGCGCACCCGGGCGTTGGGCGCGTAGTGCGAGGCCATCATCCCCGGCGCTTCGATGGCACCGGGCGCGGCTGTTTCAACCGGCCCGCACACAGCCTCAAGCGTTGCGCGGGTGATGGTGCCGGGTCGCAGCAGGCGCACCTTGTCGCCGTCAACGGCAATGACTGTCGATTCCAAGCCCACCCGGCAAGGCCCGCCGTCAAGGATCATGTCGAGCCGGTCACCGAGCCCGTCCGCCACATGCTGAGATGTGGTGGGGCTGACGCCGCCGGAGGGGTTGGCGCTGGGGGCGGCCAGCGGGCGGCCGGCGCGGCGGATCAACGCCTGCGCGGTGGCATGGTCCGGCATCCGCACGGCCACGGTATCGAGCCCGGCGGAAGCGAGCAGCGACACGGGACAGTCCGCCCTGCGCGGCAGCACCAGCGTCAGCGGGCCGGGCCAGAAGGTCTGCGCCAATTTGCGCGTCGTCTCGCCCATGTCGCCGAGCGTTTCGGCCATGTCGACGCCGCTCACATGGCTGATCAGCGGGTTGAACTGGGGGCGGCCCTTGGCCTCGAAGATGCGCGCCACGGCGGCATCATTGGTGGCATCCGCCCCCAGCCCGTAAACCGTTTCAGTGGGAAACGCCACAAGCCCGCCGTCGCGCAGCAGCCCCGCCGCGCGGCCGATGGCGTCCTGATCCGCCAGGACGGGCAGAACCGGAGGCGGGGAAGGGGAAGAAAGGTCCGTCATGGCGCGCAATCTGCCATGGCCCCCTGCACCGATGAAAGCCACATTTGCAGGCGCGGCACGGCCCTCCGGCTGGAACTCACCGCCAATTCTGCTATCTGTTGCCTCAACCAGAGATATCCAGCAGCACGCTGCGTCACAGCAACTTGTGAGAGACACCGCATGACCTATCGTCCGCCCGTCCGCGACATGTCCTTTGCGCTCAACGAGATCGCCGGTCTGAAAGACCTGTGCGGCACCCAGGCTTTCCCGGATCTCGAGCCGGACCTGATCGAGCAGGTGCTGGAGGAATCCGGGCGCATGGCAGGCGACCTGCTCGCCCCGCTCAACTGGACCGGCGACCAGCAGGGCGCGCGGCTGGAAGCCGACGGCGTGAAGGCGCCTGACGGGTTTGCCGACGCCTACAAGCAGTGGTTCGAGGCGGGCTGGTGCTCGATCCCCGGTGACGTGAATTATGGCGGTCAGGGCCTGCCTCTGGCGCTCGCCGTGGCGGTGCAGGAATATATCAACCAGGCCAATATGGCCTTCGGCCTGTGCCCGATGCTCAGCCAGGGCGCGGTAGAGAGCCTCACCCAGCACGGCTCTGACGCGCTGCGCGAGAAATATCTGCCCAAGCTGCTGAGCGGCGAATGGACCGGCTCCATGAACCTGACCGAGCCGCAGGCGGGCTCGGATGTGGGCGCGCTCAAGGCCAAGGCGGAGCCTGTGGGCGATGGCAGCTACAAGATCAAGGGCACCAAGATCTACATCACCTGGGGCGACCACGACATGGCGGAGAACATCATCCACCTCGTGCTTGCGCGTCTGCCCGGCGCGCCGGAAGGCACCAAGGGGGTGTCGCTGTTCCTGGTGCCGAAATATTTCGTCAATGACGACGGATCCCTCGGTGAGCTGAACGACGTGAAATGCATCGGGCTTGAAAAGAAGCTCGGCATTCACGCAAGCCCCACCTGCGTCATGTCCTATGGCGAGAACGAGGGCGCCATCGGCTGGCTGATCGGCGAAGAGAACAAGGGCATGCGCTGCATGTTCACGATGATGAACAATGCCCGCCTCAATGTGGGCATGCAGGGCGTGGGCATCGCCGAGCGTGCCTACCAGCAGGCGCTGGACTATGCGATGGAGCGCCGCCAGGGCAAGGCGCATACGCCGTATACGGAAAGCCAGGATGGTCCGTCCGCCATCATCGACCACCCGGATATCCGCCGGACCCTGATGACCATGAAGGCGATGACCGAGGCCACCCGCGGCATCTGCTACGCCAACGCTGTCGCCATCGACCTTGAGCACAATGGCGATGACGAAACCAGGCGCAAATGGGGGCAGGGGCGCGCGGCGCTGCTGACGCCGATCTCCAAGGGCTTCTCCACCGACATCGGTGTGGATGTGGCGTCCATGGGCATCCAGATCCATGGCGGCATGGGCTTCATCGAGGAGACGGGCGCCGCCCAGCACCTGCGCGACAGCCGCATCGCCCCCATCTATGAGGGCACCAACGGCATTCAGGCGATTGACCTTGTGACCCGCAAGCTGACCATGAATGGCGGCGAGGTGATTGCCGATTTCCTCGATGAGATCGACGACACCGCCAAGCAGTGCGCGGCTTCCAATGACGAAAAGCTCGTGACCATCGGCCGTGAGCTGGCGGACGCCAATGAAGTGCTGCGCGAGACGACGGACTGGCTGCTGGAAGCCATGAAGACCGAGGCAACCGACGCGCTGGGCGGGGCCACGCCCTATCTCAAGATGATCGGTACGGTGGCGGGCGGTGCCTATCTCGCCAAGGGCGCGCTGGCGGCGCACCCGAAGGCGGCTGACGACGCTTATCTCGCCGGGCGGGTCGAGATGGCGGCGTTCTATGCCACCAACATCCTGCCGCAGGCGGCGGGCCTCAAGGCGCCGGTGACGTCGGGGGCGCAAGGGCTTTATGCCCTGAGCCCGGACCTTCTGGCGTCCTAGTCATAGCTGCCTTTCCATCGGGGTACGTTGACGGCGCAGGGCCCGTCACGTACCCCAATGCGCAAAGGAGCCCCCATGTCCGACACCCTCTCCCCCTCAGAGCCGCGCGCGCAAATCCCCGATAATCTGTCTGAAATCAGCTATCCCTACGGCCTCAAGAAAGCGCCGGAGCTGGGCCAGACGATCGAGATGGCACCGGGCATCCACTGGCTGCGCATGCCGCTGCCCTACATGCTCGACCACATCAATCTCTACCTGATCGAGGATGGCGACGGCTGGGTAATCGTTGATACCGGCGTCAACACGTCGAAGGTGCGCGACTTGTGGGAAACGGTGTTCGAGGGCGTCATGGGCGGCCGTCCGGTCACCAAGGTGATCGTCACCCATCTGCACCCGGATCATGTGGGCCTCGCCGGCTGGCTGACACGGCGCTTCGGCGTCGAGCTGTGGATGTCGCGCACGGACTATCTCATGTGCCGCAACCTCGTGCTCGACACCGGCACCGAGGCACCCGAAGAGGGCATCCGGTTCTACCGCGAAGCAGGCTTCAACGATGCGCAGATCGAGCGCTACCGGAAGCGTTTCGGCGGTTTCGGCAAGGATGTGTCCGCGATCCCGCAGAGCTTCCGCCGCCTCGTTGGCGGGCAGGAGATGAAGATCGGTGGCCGCACCTGGCGCGCCATTGTCGGCAGCGGCCATGCGCCGGAACATATCTGCATGTATTGCCCCGAGGCCGGTGTGCTCTTGTCGGGCGATCAGGTGCTGCCGCGCATCTCGTCCAATATCAGCGTCCAGCCCACCGAGCCGCAGGCCGACCCGCTGACCGACTGGCTGGAAAGCTGCGCCCGCATCCGCGACGAACTGCCGGCGGACACGCTTGTCGGCCCGGCGCATAACGAGCCGTTCTACGGCGTGAAGGTGCGCCTGCAGGCGCTGATCGACGAGCACGAGGAAGACCTCGGCAAGCTCGAAACGATGCTGGCGGAACCGAAGAAGCCCAACGAGGTGTTCAGCGCCCTGTTCCGCCGTCCGATCACGGATGATCTGGTGCATATGGCAACCGGCGAGAGCCTGGCCCACCTCAACTGCCTCATCACCCGCGGCCGCGCCCGCCGCTTCATGGGCGAGGACGGCGTCGCCCGCTACGTGCAGCTCAACCGGGAAGACGCCGCCGCGTAACCCATACCGGATCAGGCATAGGCCGGGTCAAATCCTGCCCCATGCTGCGACAGCCAGGCAAGCGCGTTGGCGTTCTCTGCAAGGGTGGTGTCCCACATGTCGCTCATGTGGCTGATCCTGCCGTCGCGGAACTGCCAGATGCCATGGGCGGCAACGCAGACGTCAGGAAGGCCCGCCTTGCTGTATCGCGTCCAGGCGATGGCCGAGACAGTGTCCGGCTGCGCGTAGCGGATACCCACCGGTTCATGGTGCCTTTGGTCGAATTTCCGGTCAAAGCCCCGGACAGATTTTGCAAATCCCGCAATCACAGCGTCCCTCCCGTGAAGGTGGCAGGCCATGGGAAAGCCCGACACGCGATACTCGGCGTCTTCGGTTAGGAAAGGGGACAGCGCGTCCCACTCATCTGTCAGACACGCTTCGTTGAAGACATCCAGGAAACGGCGCCAGGTCGTCAGTACTTCGTTCATTGCATCCTCACTGGTTGGGAACAATCCATACTATGGTGATCACCATAGTATGGTTATATATAGACCAACCGCCATAAAATGGCTAGTCTGAAGCCATGCCGAGAACATCGAACGCGCGACAGACCCTGATCGAGGCTGCGGCCCGCCTGTTCCAGGCCAATGGCTTCCACGCCACGGGTCTCAACCTGATCCTTGAAGAGAGCGGGGCACCCAAAGGGTCCTTCTATCACCACTTCCCCGGTGGCAAGGACGAGCTGGCGGTGGCGGCCATGACATGGTCGAGCCTTGAAATCGAGCGGTTCATTGATGAGGCCTTCACACCGGCAAAGAATTTTGGTGCCGGAGCCAGGGCTCTGGGCACGCGCCTTGCGGACTGGTTTGAAGCCTCGGGCTTCGCAGAAGGGTGTCCGATCGCGTCCGTCCTGCTTGAAACCGCCCCGGGGTCAGACGACTTGCGGCTACAGGCACTGAGTGTCTTCGACCGCTGGATCGACCTGATCGAGTCTCACGCCAGGCGGCTTGCCCATGACAAACCGCGGCAGAGCGCTGAAGCGCTGATGATGGGGCTCGAAGGCGCATGGCTTCTCGCCCGGGCGCGCCAGTCCCGGAAGCCCTTTCAGGTGGCCGTGGCAAGCGTTCTGGGGAGATAGACCCTAGAGCCACTTCTGCTTGCGGAAGAAATAGACCTGGATCGCCACCAGGATCACCAAAGCGCCGGTGACGATCCAGAACCCATTGGCACTGTGGGACAGGGGCAGGCCACCCACATTGATGCCCAACAGCCCGGTGATGAAGCCCAGCGGCAGCATGATCGCCGCCACCACCGACAGCATGTACATGTTGCGGTTCATCTGGTCGGAGGCCCGGTGCATCAGCTCTTCCTGCACCACCGCCGCCCGCTCGCGGGTGGCGTCGAGGTCCTCGAGGATGCGCAGATTGTGATCCACGATCTCGCGCAGATGCGCCCGCTCCCGATCCGTGAACGGACCAACACCCACCTGCAGCGCGTTAAGCGCTTCGCGCTGCGGCGCCAGGAACCGGCGCAGGGTGATCGCCCGCCGCCGCATCCGCCCCAGCTCGCGTTCGATGCCCCGGCCCGAGGCGGTGGCGTCGTCCAGCGCGGCTTCCTCCAGCTCGTCCACCGTCTCGTCGATGGCGCTCACCGCGTCATCCACCCGTGCCGACAGCCTGTCGGCGAGCAGGTGGAACAGTTCGGTCACCGATTTGGGCTTGGCCGGTCCTGTCACCCGCTGGCGCAGGGCGTCGATGCTCTGCAGCCGCCGGTGCCGCGTGGTGATCATGCGCCCGGGCTCGATCCAGCAGCGGATGGAGATCATGTCCTCCGGCCGCTGGCCGGGATTGAGATTGACCCCGCGCAGGGTCACCTGCACGGCAGTGCCGAAATCAATGGTGCGCGGGCGTGATTCGGTGGCCAGCAGGCCGTCGGCTGCGATCGGCTCCACGCCACTGTCCTCGCGGATGTAGCGGGCGCTGGTCTCATGGGTGTAGTCGAGATGGATCCAGATTTCGCCTTTGTCCGGCGTCCAGCTGCGCACCTCGTCCCAGCCCACCTGCCGCGCATCCCCCTGGCCGTCGAGCAGGAAAGCGCAGACAAGGCCGTCCGTTTCCTCGGATGGTACGGTCGGCTGAGTAGGGGCGGGGGTGTGTGTCATTGCTCCGTCCATCCTGCCATCCTGTCGGTGCGGGTGGCTTTTCATGATTCGCGTCACAAAGCTTGCAGCGCGGCGCCGCTGCGGCACAATGGCGTTGTGCCGAGGCAAACATGACAACAGCGCTGATCACCCACCCCGACTGCGACCTGCACGCCCCGCCGGAGAAACACCCCGAGCGCGTGGCCCGCATCGCCGCCGTGCTGTCGGCCCTCGATGGGCCCGAGTTCGACGCCCTGACGCGCCTGCGCGCCCGGCCCGTGACGAGCGACCAGCTTCTTCGCGTCCACCCGCACAACCATCTGGCCGCCATGGACGAGGCCGTGCCGCAGGACGGCTACAGCTTCATCGATGCGGACACGGTGATGGCGCCGGGCACGCTGACTGCAGCCCACCTCTCCGCGGGCGCAGCCGTGCAGGCGGTTGATCTCGTGATGGCCGGGGATGCGCGCAACGTCTTCTGCGCCATGCGCCCGCCGGGCCACCATGCAGAGCCCGAGACCGCCATGGGCTTCTGCTTTTTCAGTAATGCCGCCATCGCCGCCCGCCACGCCCAGGCGGTGCACGGGCTTGAGCGCGTGGCGGTTGTCGATTTCGACGTGCATCACGGCAACGGCACGGAAGCCGCCTTCTTCCACGAGCCGACGCTGTTTTATGCATCCACCCACCAGCACCCGCTTTATCCGGGCACCGGTGCTGCTGACGTGACGGGAGTGGCCGACAACATCCTCAACGTGCCCCTGCCGCCGCACGCGGATGGTGCCATGATGCGGGCCGCCTATGAGGAGAAGATCCTTCCGGCGCTGGACAGGTTTGCCCCGCAGCTGCTCATCATCTCCGCAGGCTTTGACGGACATCTGGCAGACCCGCTGGCGCAGATGGAGCTGACGGATGAGGACTTTGCCTGGATGACGCAGCAGCTCTGCGCCGTTGCAGCCCGCCATTGCGAAGGCCGCCTCATATCGCTACTTGAAGGGGGCTATGATCTGGATGCGCTGGGCAGCGCCACGGCAGCCCATCTGCGCGCCCTCATGGCAGCGTAACCCTCAAAGCCCGCCCACAGGACACGTTCACATGGCCGACAAGATCCCCGCCGATATCAAGAAACTCTCCTTCGAGGCGGCGCTCGAGGAACTTGAGCGCATCGTCAGCCAGCTCGAGGGCGGCGACGTAGATCTGGAAAAGTCCATCGAGGTCTATGAGCGCGGCACGGCGCTGAAGGCCCATTGCGAGGCCAAGCTGCGGGAAGCCGAGATGAAGGTCGAAAAGATCAGCCTCGGCCCCGACGGCGCGCCCGCCGGCACCGCCGCCGCCCATATGGACGACGACTGAGCCCGGCCCGAAAACAGGGCTTTTCCCCCGCTTTTGCCAGCCCGCCTGACCCCGGAGCCGCCACCGCGCGCCGGGCCACCTTGATTCCATGCGCAAAAGGCGTGAGCCTTCAAGCATTCCCCTACGCAAATGCGGCAAGGGGGGCTGAAAGCGCGCGCATCCCGGGAGACCCTCATGGCCGATCACCTGCCTGCCAAAACCCCGCTTCTTGACCGGGTGACGGTCCCCGCCGACCTCCGCGCGCTGTCAGAGAAAGACCTGCGCCAGTTCGCAGACGAACTCCGTGCTGAAACCATCGCCGCTGTCTCCGAAACCGGCGGGCATCTGGGTGCGGGGCTTGGCGTGGTCGAACTGACCACCGCCATCCACTATGTGTTCAACACCCCCGATGACCGGCTGATCTTCGATGTGGGCCACCAGTGCTACCCGCACAAGATCATCACCGGCCGCCGCGACCGCATCCGCACCCTGCGCCAGGGCGGCGGGCTATCGGGCTTCACCAAACGGGCGGAGAGTGGCTACGACCCCTTCGGCGCGGCGCATTCTTCGACGTCGATTTCAGCCGGTCTCGGCATGGCGGTGGCGCGCGACCTGAAACAGCGCGACAACAACGTGATCGCCGTCATCGGCGATGGCGCCATGTCCGCCGGCATGGCCTATGAGGCGATGAACAATGCAGGCGCGCTCGGCAGCCGCCTGATCGTCATCCTCAACGACAACGACATGTCGATCGCCCCGCCGGTGGGCGCCATGTCGGCCTATCTGGCGCGGCTCATTTCCGGGTCGTCCTACCGGACCTTGCGCAATTTCGCCCGCCAGCTGGCGGAGAAGATGCCGCGCACGCTGGAAACCACCGCCAAGCGGGCCGAGGAATATGCCCGCGGCATGGCGACCGGCGGTACATTGTTCGAGGAGCTGGGCTTCTATTATGTGGGCCCCATCGACGGGCACAATCTCGACCATCTGCTCCCGGTACTGAAGAATGTGCGGGACGCCAAGGACGGGCCGATCCTCATTCATGTGGTGACGCAGAAGGGCAAGGGCTATGCCCCAGCGGAAGCGGCTGCGGACAAATATCACGGCGTGTCGAAGTTCGACGTCATTACCGGCACTCAGCAAAAGGCCAAGGCCAACGCGCCTGCCTATACCAAGGTGTTTGCCAATGCGCTGGTGACGGAAGCCGAGGAAGACGACCGGATCGTCGCCGTCAATGCGGCCATGCCCGGCGGCACCGGGCTTGATATCTTCGCCGGACGCTTCCCCGAGCGCAGCTTCGATGTGGGCATCGCCGAGCAGCACGCGGTGACATTTGCAGCGGGGCTGGCGACCGAGGGCATGAAGCCATTTGCCGCGATCTATTCCACCTTCCTGCAGCGCGCCTACGATCAGGTGGTGCATGACGTGGCGATCCAGAAGCTGCCCGTCCGCTTTGCCATTGACCGGGCGGGCCTTGTGGGCGCCGACGGGCCGACCCATGCAGGCGCGTTCGACATCACCTATCTGTCCACTTTACCGGGCTTCGTGGTGATGGCCGCAGGCGATGAGGCCGAGCTGGTCCACATGGTGCGCACGGCGGCAGCCTATGACGAGGGGCCCATCGCCTTCCGCTATCCGCGCGGGGAGGGCATGGGCGTGGACATGCCGGAACGCGGGCAAATGCTCGAGATCGGCAAGGGCCGCGTGCTGCGTGAAGGCTCGAAGATCGCGATCCTCAGCCTTGGCGGCCGGCTGGCCGAATGCCTGGCCGCTGCCGATGATCTTGCCGCCCATGGCCTGTCCGCCACCGTGGCGGATGCGCGCTTTGCCAAGCCGCTGGATATTGATCTTATCAACCGCCTCGCGGATGCCCATGAGGTGCTCATCACCATCGAGGAAGGGTCGGTCGGCGGCTTCGGCAGCCATGTGCTGCAGCATCTCGCGATGAGCGGGCGGCTTGACCGGGGGCTGAAAATCAGGCCCATGGTGCTGCCTGATCGCTTTATCGATCAGGACAAGCCCGGCGTCATGTATGCGGAAGCGGGCCTCGACAGGGCAGCCATCGTCGCAACCGCGATGTCGGCCCTTGGCGTGGCGGAAACCGTGAGCGACACAGCGCCCCAACGCGCCTGAGACCCCAACCGGGTCTGAGGCCCCACCGCCCCAATTCGGAGAATTTCCGTGCGGCTTGATCTCTTGCTCGTGGACCGCGGGCTTGCTCCCTCGCGCGCCCGTGCGCAGGCCGAAATCAAGGCCGGCCGGGTGAAAGTGCGCGGCGTCGTCGCCGCCAAGCCGTCTCAGGAGTTTGATCCGGATACGGACATCACCCTGGACGAGCCGGCGATCCCCTATGTGTCGCGCGCGGGCCTGAAACTCGCCCACGCGCTGGACCAGTTCGGCATCCCGTCCAGGGACAAGGTGGTGCTGGATATCGGAGCGTCGACCGGTGGCTTCACCGATGTTGTGCTGACCCGCGGCGCAAGGCGCGTCTATGCGGTGGATGTGGGGCGCGATCAGCTATCGGAAAAGTTCCGCACCGATGACCGCGTCATTTCCCTTGAAGGCCAGGACGCGCGGACGCTGACCGCGGAACAGATCACCGAGCCGGTCGATATCATCGTCTGCGACGTGTCTTTCATTTCCGCTACCAAGGTGCTGCCCCATGCCTGCACATTCGCAAGCACGCCCGCCCGGCTTGTGGTGCTGGTGAAACCGCAATTCGAAGTAGGGCGCGAGGCCATCGGCAAGGGTGGCATCGTCAAGGATCAGGATGCCCGCCAGAGTTCCATCGAAACGGTCAGCGCGGCCATTACGGAGATGCCCGGCTGGACCATCACCGGCTGCGTGGAAAGCCCGATCGCCGGGGGCAGCGGCAATGTTGAGTTCCTGCTCGGGGCGCGTCTGGATGAAAAAGAATGATGGATAACGCAACAGATAAGGTGAAGCTGACGGGGCTGGCCCATAAGGGCGATGCCATGGCCGAGCTCGACGGCGAAACCATCTATGTGGATGGCGGTGCACCGGGGGACGTGGTGTCCCTCAACATGCAAGGTGCGCGCCCGCGCATCGTCGCGGTGCATGAGCCGTCGCCCCATCGCGTCGAGCCGCCCTGCCCGCAGGCCGGCCAGTGCGGCGGCTGCACGCTGCAGCATGTGAGCGACGGCTTTGTGGCGGAGTGGAAGCGCGAGCAGGTGATCTCGGCGCTGGCCCATCGCGGCATTGAGGCGGAGGTGATGCCCACCCTCACCGTGCCGCCCCGGTCGCGCAGGCGGGCGACTTTCGCGGCCCGCCGCAGCAATGCAGGCGTGGTGATCGGCTTTCATGAAAAGGCGTCGTCGCACATTGTCGATGTGTCGCCCTGCCTGCTGGTGAAGCCCGCCCTCATCGAGGGCCTGCCGGCACTGGCGCAGCTTCTGGAACCGGGCCTCACGCGGCGCGGGGAGGCGCGGGTCTCGGTTACCACCTCCACCAACGGGCTGGACGTGGCCGTCGAGATGCCCGGCAAGACGCTTGATCGCGCGCTGCTGTCGCATCTGTCCGAAGCCGGGCGGGCGGCGGGGCTGGCGCGCCTCACCTGGAACAACGAGCCGGTGGCCGAATGGCGGCCGCCGGTGATCGAGTTTGACGGGCTGGCCTGCGTGCCGCCCGCAGGCGGCTTTCTGCAGGCGGTGGCGCAGGCGGAGGACGCCCTGCGCGCCCGCGTGATCCAGGCGGTGACGTCGCGCAAGCGGGTGCGGCGTGTGGTTGATCTGTTTTCCGGCTGCGGGGCTTTCACCCTGCCGCTGGCGCGCCTGGCCAAGGTGGACGCGTTTGACAGCGACGCGGCGGCCATCGCGGCGCTCGACAAGGCGACCCGCCATCTGCAGGGGCTGAAGCCGATCCGCGCCGACAAGCGCGACCTGTTCCGCCGCCCGGTCTTTGCGATGGACCTCAAGGACTATGATGTGGCGGTGATCGACCCGCCGCGCGCCGGGGGGCTGGCCCAGTGCGAGCAGCTGGCGAAATCCAAGGTGCCGGTGGTGGCAGGCGTCTCCTGTAACCCGGCCACCTTCGCCCGCGACGCGCGGGTGCTGATCGATGGCGGCTACCGGCTCGGGGCGGTGACCCCGGTCGATCAGTTCCGCTGGTCGCCCCACGTAGAACTGGTCGCGGTGTTCGAACGCCCCTAGATTAGGGGAATGAGCGATGCATCCGCAGCCTCCGGGTCCCGTCCTGCTCTCAGGCTCGCCTACGGCCTGAGCCAAGGGGCGCGCGTGGC